>NZ_JBFTIO010000007.1:0-372707 GCF_056394985.1 Variovorax sp. 10N412 | reverse complement strand
CTCATGGGCATGGCCCAGGTCGGCATCGCCATTCCCAATTTCTGGTTCGCGATTCTTCTGATCCTCGTGTTCTCGGTGCAGCTGCAGTGGTTCTCCGCCGGCGGCTTCGAGGGCTGGGGCGAAGGCTTCTTCGCAGGCATCAAGTCGTTGTTGCTGCCTGCCTTGTCGCTCGCCGTGGTGCAGGCTGCGATCCTCGCGCGCATCACGCGCTCGGCGGTGCTCGAGGTGATGCGCGAAGACTTCGTGCGCACCGCGCGCGCCAAGGGCGTGTCGCAGCGCATGGTGCTGTGGACGCACGTGCTGCGCAACGCCATGATCCCGGTCATCACCGTCATGGGCATGCAGTTCTCCGAGCTGCTGGCCGGCACCATCGTGGTGGAGAACGTGTTCTACCTGCCGGGCCTGGGGCGTCTCATCTTCCAGGCCATCAGCAACCGCGACCTGATCGTGGTGCGCAACTGCGTGATGCTGCTCGCGGCCATGGTGGTCATCGTGAACTTCGTGGTCGACGTGCTGTACGCCGTGATCGACCCGCGCATCAAGGCCAGCGACATATGAACGCGATCACAGCTCCGAGCGCCGCCGCGCTCAAGGTGCCGGGCTTCTGGCGCCGTGCACTGCAGCATCGCAGCTTCGTGCTGGGCGGCGTGCTGACCCTGCTTTTGCTGCTCGCCGCCGGCGTCTCGCTGGTGTGGACGCCCTGGTCGCCCTACGACATGGACATGGCCAACAAGCTGAAGCCGCCATCGGGGTCGCACTGGCTGGGCACCGACACCTACGGGCGCGACGTGGGGTCGCTGCTGCTGGTGGGCGCGCGCGCGTCCATCCTCGTGGGCGTGATCGCAGTCGGCATCGGCCTCGTGGTCGGCACGGCGCTGGGCCTGCTCGCCGCCGCCCGGCGCGGCTGGGTCGAGGAAGCCATCATGCGGCTCACCGACTTCACGCTCGCCTTCCCCGCGATCCTCTCGGCGATCATGATGACGGCCGTGTTCGGCGCGGGCATCGTCAACGCGATCGTCGCGATCGGCATCTACAACATTCCCACCTTCGCGCGCATCACGCGCGCATCGGCCAACGCCATCTGGTCGCGCGAGTACGTGGCTGCGGCGCGCGCCTGCGGCAAGGGGCCGTTCGCCATCACCATGCAGCACGTGCTGCCGAACATCTCGGCCGTGCTGATCGTGCAGATCACCATCCGCTTCGCCATCGCCATCCTCGCGGAGGCCGCGCTCTCCTACCTTGGCCTGGGCACGCAGCCGCCGCAACCCTCGTGGGGCCGCATGCTCAGCGAGGCGCAGACCATGATGTTCCATTCGCCCCTGCTCGCGGTGTTCCCGGGCCTGGCCATCGCCTTTGCCGTGCTGGGCCTGAACCTGCTGGGCGACGGCCTGCGCGACCTGCTCGATCCGCGCCTGGCCCGCGCAAGGTGACCCAAGGTAAGTCAGATGCCACTTCTCCAGGTCAAGGATCTCCACATCGAGCTGCAGACGCAGCGCGGCCCCGCCGAGGCCGTGCGCGGCATTTCGTTCTCGCTGGAGCGCGGCGAAACGCTGGGCATCGTCGGCGAATCCGGCTGCGGCAAGTCGATCACCGTGATGTCGCTCATGGGCCTGCTGCCCCCGACTGCCAAGGTCACGGGCAGCATCCGGTTCGACGACACCGAACTGGTCGGCCGCGATGAAAAGGCCATGTGCCAGATCCGCGGCAACCGCATCGGCATGATCTTCCAGGAACCGATGACGGCGCTGAACCCGGTGCACACCATCGCGCGGCAAGTGGGTGAGCCGTTGCGCCTGCACCGTGGTCTCTCGAAAGCCGACGCACGCAAGGAAGTGCTCGCACTGCTCGAGCGCGTCGGCATTCCCGACGCGGCCTCGCGCCTCGATGCCTATCCGCACCAGTTCTCCGGCGGCCAGCGGCAGCGCATCGGCATCGCGATGGCGCTCGCCTGCGGTCCCGACCTGCTGATTGCCGACGAACCGACCACCGCCCTCGACGTCACCATCCAGAAGCAGATCCTCGAGCTCATTCAAAGCCTCGTGGCCGAGCGCGGCATGGGGCTGATTTTGATTTCGCACGACCTCGGCGTGATCGCGCAGACGGTCTCGAAGATGCTCGTGATGTACGGCGGCAGCGTGGTCGAGAGCGGCCCGACCGAGGCCGTGTTCGCGCGCCGCGCACACCCCTACACCCAAGGCCTGTTCGCTGCGCGCCCTGCCATCGGCGCACCGCGCGGCCTGCGCCTGGCCACCATCAAGGGCAGCGTGCCCGAGCTGGTCGACCTGCCGCCGGGCTGCCCGTTCGCGGGCCGCTGCAGCTACACCGTCGACGCCTGCCAGACCACCCGGCCGCCGGCGACGATGCTGCCGAACGACCATGCGGTGCGCTGCATCCGGCTCGAAGAGATCGCCGTGCAAGGAGCGATCGCCCCATGAGAGCAACCACCCCCACTTCACCGCTGCTGCAGGTCACCGACCTCGTGCGCCACTACGCGCTGCCGCGCGAGAAGCTCTTCGGCCCGCCGCCCACGGTAAAGGCGCTCAACGGCGTGAGCTTCGACGTGCACGCCGGCCAGAGCGTGGGCATCGTCGGCGAATCGGGCTCTGGCAAGTCGACCATCGCGCGCCTCGTGATGGCGCTCGACACGCCCACCTCGGGCTCCGTGTCGCTCGAAGGCCGCGACCTGCACACGTTGTCGAAGAACGAGCTGCGCACCGCGCGCCGCGACTTCCAGATGGTGTTCCAGGACCCGTATGGCTCGCTAGATCCGCGCCAGACCGTGGCACGCATCGTGGCCGAGCCGCTCGAGGCGCTGGCCGAAACCAGCCGCGCCGAGCAGCGCGAGCGCGCTTCGGAAGCGCTTGCCGCAGTGGGCCTGCGCACCACCGACATGGACAAGTACCCGCACGAGTTCTCGGGCGGCCAGCGACAGCGCATCGCGATTGCGCGCGCGCTCATCACGCGGCCCAAGCTCATCGTGGCCGACGAGCCGGTGAGCGCGCTCGACGTGTCGGTGCAGGCCCAGGTGCTCAACCTCATGCAGGACCTGCAGCAGCAGTTCGGCATCAGCTACCTGCTCATCAGCCACGACCTCGCGGTGGTCAACCACCTGTGCGACGACGTGTGCGTGGTGTGGAAGGGAAAGATCGTCGAGCAGGGCCCGCCCGCCGAGCTGTTCCACCATGCGCAGCACGAATACACGCGCACGCTGCTCGACGCCGTGCCGCGCACGCCCACCGGCGGCACGCTGCTGGCCGGCTGACACCGGAGCCTCTCCTTCGTCTGCCGCCGTCCTTAGGATGAGTGGGTCATAAGCATCTGGTTGCGCGCGCACCCCGGTCTCGCGGATGATGCTTGCCCCTTGTTCGGAGGACTTCGCTTCATGCTCAAAAGACGCACCCTGCTCGCCACCGGCGCCGCAGCCCTTACACCGCTGGCCCTGCCGACCTCGGTCTTTGCGCAACGAAAGAAAGATGCGCTGGTGATCGGCCTCACGCTGGAGCCGACGGGCCTGGACCCCACGGCCAAGGCCGGCGCCGAGATCGCAGAGGTGGTGCTCTACACCGTCTTCGAGACGCTCACCAAGATCAACTCCGACGGCAGCGTCACGCCGCTGCTGGCCGAGAGCTGGGACATCTCGCCCGACCTGAAGACCTACACCTTCAAGCTCAAGCACGGCGTGAAGTTCCAGAACGGCGAGCCCTTCAACGCGCAGACCGTCAAGTTCTCCTTCGACCGCGCGGCCGCGGCCAACAGCACCAACAAGGACAAGCGCACCTTCACCAACATCGCGACGCAGGTGCTCGACGAGCACACCGTGGTGCTGATCAACAAGGAGATCGAGCCCGACCTGCTGTTCCTGCTGGGCCAGGCCTCGGCCATTCTGGTGGAGCCCAAGACGGTGGAGACCAACGCCACCAGGCCGGTCGGCACCGGCCCCTACCGGCTCGACAGCTGGTCCAAGGGATCGGGCATCGTGCTGGCCAAGTGGGAGGGCTTTCGCAACGCGGCGGCGGTGCAGATCCGCAAGGCGAGCTTTCGCTTCATCTCGGAACCCGCCGCGCAGACCACCGCGCTGCTGTCGAACGACGTCGACCTGTTCCCGCACGCATCCGTGTCGCGCAGCCTGGCGCAGTTCCAGAACGACAGGCGCTTCCAGATCGTGTTCAACGCCTCGCGCGGCAAGACCATCCTGGCCATCAACAACAAGCGCAAGCCGCTGGACGACGTGCGCGTGCGCCGCGCCATTGCGGCGGCCATCGACCGCAAGGCCGTGATCGAGGCGGCCGTGGACGGCCGCGGCATTCCCATCGGCAGCCACTACGTGCCGGGCGCGCCGGGCTATGTGGACACCACCGGCATCAACCCCTTCGACATCGAGAAGGCGAAGAAGCTGCTGGCCGAGGCCGGCGTGAAGACACCGCTCGAACTCGACCTGGTGCTGCCGCCCCCGCCCTATGCACGCCAGGGTGGCGAGCTGATCGCCGCGCAGCTGGCCAAGATCGGCATCGTGGCGAAGATCCAGAACGTCGAGTGGGCGCAGTGGATCAGCGGCACCTACGGCAACAAGAACTACGACCTCTCGCTGATCCTGCACGTCGAGCCCTTCGACCTGGTGAACTACACCAAGCCCGAGTACTACTGGGGCTACCAGTCGGCGAAGTTCAACGAGCTGTTCGACAAGGCGCGCAACAGCGCGCGCCCCGCCGACCGCCTGCGCTACCTCGGAGACGCACAGCGGCTGCTGGCCGAGGACTCGGCCAACGTGTTCCTGTTCCAGCCGCAGTTCATCACGGTGGCGTCGCGCAACCTGCGCGGCCTGTGGAAGGACACGCCGATCTTCGTGAACGACATCGCGGCCCTGTCGTGGGCCTGAAGTAAACGCCCACAGAGCCGCGCCCTACGGGAACGTCCCGAGGAAAAACCGCCCCGCGGGCCGCGCGGCGGCATACCCGCTGCGAGAGAATGACCGGCTGCGCACGTGGCATCTTTCGTGCTGCGTGTCATGTCTTTCGCCGCGCCGCGCCTCCCTTCGGGGCACGGCGCACGCCGAAGCAGTCATTCGACCCTGGCCCCGTTTTTCCGGAGATCACACGTATGTTGAACCGCCGCACCCTCCTCACCACCGCTGGCGCCACCGTTGCGCTGGCCACCCCGCTCGCCGGCATGGCGCAGGGCAGGAAGGACGCCATCGTGATCGGCATGGCGCTCGAACCGCCGGGCCTGGACCCGACCTCGGGCGCCGCCGCCGCCATTGCCGAAGTGGTGCAGTACAACATCCTGGAGACGCTCACCAAGATCAACGCCGACGGCAGCGTCACGCCGCTGCTGGCCGAAAGCTGGGAAATCTCGCCCGACCTGAAGACCTACACCTTCAAGCTCAAGCGCGGCGTGAAGTTCCAGAACGGCGAGCCGTTCAACGCCGCCGCCGTCAAGTTCTCGTTCGACCGCGCCGGCGGCGAGAAGAGCACCAACAAGGACAAGCGCACCTTCGCCAACCTGGCCACGCAGGCGGTGGACGACTACACGGTGGTCGTCATCAACAAGGAGATCGACCCCGACCTGCCCTTCGTGCTGGGCCAGGCCACGGCCGTGATCGTCGAGCCCAAGAGCGCGGACACCAACGCCAACAAGCCGGTCGGCACCGGCCCCTACAAGCTGGACGCCTGGGCCAAGGGCTCGTCGCTCACGCTGAGCAAGTGGGATGGCTTTCGCAGCCCCGCCACCGCGAAGATCAACAAGGTCACCTTCCGCTTCATCTCCGACACGGCCGCGCAGGCCGCCGCGCTGCTGTCGGGCGACGTTGACGTGTTCGCGCGCATCGGCACGCGCGTGGTGCCGCAGTTCAAGATGAACCCGCAGTTCCAGGTGATCCTGGCCGGTTCGCGCGCCAAGACCATCCTGTCGATCAACAACAGGAAGAAGCCGCTGGACGACGTGCGCGTGCGCCGCGCCATCCTGGCGGCCATCGACCGCAAGGCCATCATCGAAGGCGCGGCCGACGGCTTCGGCGTGCCCATCGGCAGCCACTACGTGCCGGGCGCCGCGGGCTATGTCGACACCACGGGCGTCAACCCCTTCGACATCGAGAAGGCCAAGAAGCTGCTGGCAGAGGCCGGCGTGAAGACGCCGCTCGAACTGAAGATGACCCTGCCGCCGCCGCCGTACGCGCGCCAGGGCGGCGAGGTGATCGTGGCCCAGCTGGCCAAGATCGGCATCGTGGTGAAGGTGCAGAACGTCGAGTGGGCGCAGTGGCTCAGCGGCACCTACGGCAACAAGGACTACGACCTGTCGATCGTGTCGCACGTGGAGCCCTTCGACCTCGGCAACTACGCCAAGTCGGACTACTACTGGGGCTACCAGTCGAAGACTTTCGACACGCTGTTCGACAAGATCAAGAGCACCGCCAACACGGCCGAGCGCAACAAGCTTCTGGGCGACGCGCAGAAGCTGCTGGCGACCGACGCGGCCAACGGCTTCCTGTACCAGCCGCAGTTCCCGACCATCGCGAAGAAGAACGTGAAGGGCCTGTGGAAGGACAACCCGATCTTCGTGAACGACCTCTCGGCCCTGTCCTGGGGTTGAGGCAACTGCAGGGCGCGGGAGCTTTCCGCGCCCTCGGAACAACGGCGGCGCAGCGCAAAAACCTCAAGTGGCCGCGTACCGCCCCGGCTTGTGGTTGATCCACAGGAACAACCCCATCACCACGGCAGCCACGACCGACCACCCCACCCGCTCGGGTGGAATCACGAACAGTGCGAACAACACCACCGTGCAGTCGATGCCCATCTGCACCTTGCCGGCCGGCCAGCCCCGCTTTTCCTGCAGGTACAGCGTCAACACGGTGGCGCCGCCCAGGCTGGCGCGGTGCCTGGCGAGGAACAGGCAGCCCGTGCCCAGCAGCAGCCCGCCGAGCACCGCCGCAAAGGCCGGGTGCAGGGAATGGATCGACAGATAGCGCGGCGCCCAGTCCGTCATGACCGAGAGCAAGGCGATCGCCGAGAAGGTCTTCACCGTGAACGCCCGGCCCATGTGACGCCAGGCGAACCAGTAGAACGGCAGGTTGACCAGGAAGAACAGCTTGCCGAAGCTCACGCCGGTGGCGTAGTGCAACAGGAACGCGATGCCCGCCGTGCCGCCCGTGAGCAGGCCGGCCTGGCCGAACAGCATCATGGCGATGGCGACGAACAGCGTGCCCGAAAAGATCGCCTGCGCGTCGTCGAAACGCGAATGGCGCAGCCAAGCCGGGGTGGAAGTGGGAGGGGGCGCGTCCATGGCACATGTTGACGCAAATCCCGCGCCACCCTGTGCCCATATCCGGGCCGGCTCACGCCAGGTGGGCGGCCAGCATCTCCCGGGCCCGGGTCACGAACGGTGTTTCACCCCGTCGACCGGGCATCAGCTCGAAGGCCACGCGCGGTAACGCAGGCAGCCCGTGCGGCGCAGCCAGCCGCGCCACGCCGTCGCTGATGGCCGACTCGTTGAGGCAGGCCACGCCCAGGCCCGCGGCCAGCGCCGACTGCAACCCCGCCACGCCCGACGCCACGTGCGCCAGCGCGTAAGGCACGCGCCGGCGCCGCAGCAACGCCACCGTGAACTGATGCAGCGAACAGGTGTCCGGCAACGCCAGCAGCCGCAGCGGCTCGCCGCGCACGACCCGCATGCCCGTCGCGCCGAGCCACGCCAACGACTCGCGCCGGATCACCGACGCACGGGGCTGCGCCGCGGAAACACCGGTGATGTTCATCGCGAGGCCCACGTCGAAATCCCCGCGCGCATAGGCCGCACGCAGTGCGTCGCTCTTCAGGATGCCGACGTTCAGCCGGACCTGCGGGTAGCTCTCGCCGAGCCGGCCGAGCAGCCGCGTCAGGTCGCCGGGACGGAAGTAGTCGGTCACGGCAAGCCGCAACTCGCCCTGCAGCGTTTCGCCGTGCAGGTCGCGAAACGCCTCGTCGCTCATCGCCAGGATGCGCCGGGCGTAGCCCAGCAGCCGCAGCCCCGCCTGGGTGGGTGAAACACCCGCCTTGCTGCGCGTGAGCAGCGACTGCCCGGCGCGCGCTTCCAGTTTGCGGATCTGCTCGCTCACCGACGACTGCGACAGGAAGACGCGAGGCGCGGCGGCCGTGAGGCTGCCCGCGTCAACCACCGCCGCAAGCGTGCGCAACTGTTCCAGATCGAAACCCTGCATCAGGCATCCATTCGTTTATCCGATGGGATTGATCATATCTTCCCGCTTTTCCGAATGATGCGCAGTTCCCACAATCACCCCATCGACCGTTCATTCACACAGGAGTCCGCCATGCCCCACATCGTCGTCCACCTCTCCGGCCAACCCGATGCCGCCCTCACCCGCAAGACCGTCGACGCGGTCGCCGAGCTCACGCAGAGCGTGCTCGGCAAGCAGCTGCCGGTGATCGCCATCACGGTGCAGTACATCGCCGCCGACGCCTGGTTCATCGGCGCCCAGACGCTGGCCGCGCTCGGCAAGTCGGCCTTTCACCTGGACATCAGCATCACCGACGAGACCAACACCAAGGCCGAGAAGGCGCGCTACCTGCGCGAGGTGCATGCGGCAATGGCGAAGATCCGGCCCGACCTGCACGAGGTGTCGTACATCCACGTGATCGACGCGCGCGGCGCGGCCTACGGCTACGGGGGAAAGACGCAGGAGTACCGCCACCAGCAGGCCGGCGTGTAGACAGCGCTTGAACGGGCGCTCGGGGTGGCGTTGAAGCAATGCCGGGGGCATGGCACCATGCCGCCATGCCCTCCGGAAATTCGCTAGCCGCCGACAGCCTCGGCAACCCCCTCACGCTCGACCATCCCGCCAGCCTGCCGCTGGTCGACGACTTCGTCATGGGCTTCATCTCGACCGAGGCGCGCGCGGTCCACCTGATCGCGCTGGCCGAGACCGATGCGAGCCCCATCGTGCAGGCCTATTGCGCCACGCTGCACCTGTTCGCCGAATCGCGCGAAGCCGTTGCCAATGCGCGGCCTTTCCTGGCAAAGGCGCGGGCGGGCGCGCAACGCGCCACGGCGCGCGAGCAGCGCTACATCGCGGCCATCGAGGCCTGGGCCGACGGCGACATCGCCCGCGCCATCGCGCTGCACGCCGAGCAGGCGAACGAGCATCCGCGCGACCTGGTGTCGGTCAAGCTGGGCCAGTACCACTGCTTCAATACCGGCGACTGCCCCGGCATGCTGCGGCTCGCGCTCGCCGTGCTTCCCCACGCGGCCGAGGTGCCCTACGTGCACGGCATGGCGGCCTTCGGCTACGAGCAGTGCCACCTGATGCGCGAGGCCGAGGCCAGCGCGCGCCGCGCGATCGCGCTGTGCCGCAAGGAGCCTTGGGCGCACCATGCGCTGGCGCACGTGATGCTCACCGAAGGCCGGCTCGCCGAAGGGCTGGCGTTCATGCAGGGCGTGAGCGACACCTGGACCGGCCTGAACTCCTTCATGGTCACGCACAACTGGTGGCATGTGGCGCTGTTCCTGGTCGACCTGGGCCGCGACGCAGAGGCACTGGCCGTGTACGACGAGCACGCCTGGGGCGTGGTGAAGGACTACTCGCAGGACCAGATCGGCGCGGTCTCGCTGCTCGCGCGGCTGGAGCTCGCGGGCATCGACGTGGGCACGCGCTGGGACGACGTGGCGCTCTACCTGCTGCAGCGCCAGGCCGACCATGTGCTGCCCTTCCTCGACCTGCAGTACCTCTACGGCCTGGCGCGCGCAGGCCGGCCCGAGGCCGACGTGCTGTTGCGCAACATCGAGGCCTTCGCACCACATGCGCCGCCGTCGACCCGCGCCGCATGGCAGCGCGTGTGCGTGCCGGCCGCGCACGGCCTGGTGGCGCATGCGCGCGGCGATCTCGCGGCGGCTGTCGAAGGGCTGGGCACGGCGCTGCCGCGCATGATCGAGATCGGCGGCAGCCATGCACAGCGCGACCTGTTCGAGCAGGTGTACCTCGACGCGCTGGTGCGCACGGGCACCGAGGCTTCGCTGACCGGTGCGCAGGGCATCCTGCAGCAGCAGCTCAACGGCCAGCCCGAGTCGCTGCGCCTGCGAAGGCAGGCGGCATCGGTCTACGAAAAGCTGGGGCTGGGCGCGCTGCTTCGCGACTGAACGCGCCGAACCCGAATCAGCCCTTGGTCTTCAGGTGCCGCGTCTGGTCGTAGGTAGGCTGCGGCGGCAGGTCGGCCAGGTGCCGCGTGTCGGCCCAGTCGACGATCTCGATGGCCTCGGGCTTGGCCGGGTCGGCGATGCGGATGCGGTTGAAGCCCGCATTCGGAATGTCGCTGGTGCGCGGCCCGCTCAGGCTCAGGCCGCGGGCGGTGCGCCACACCATGTCGAGCACGCCGCCGTGCGTGACCACGATCAGGCGTTGGCCCCGGTGCGCGGCGGCGACCGTGCCCAGCGCCGCGATGATGCGCGTGTGGAACTCGCGCGCCGTCTCGCCTTCGGGCATGGCGTGGTCTTCGCGAAACTCCAGCCACTCTTCCCAGGCGCGCGGGTGCAGGCTCTGGATCTCGTCGGAGCGCATGCCCTCGACCACGCCGAAGAACTGCTCGCGCAGGCCCGCCGAGGTGACCACCGGCAGCGACAGCTGCTGTGCAGCGGGCGCGGCCGTTTGCTGCGCGCGCATGAGGTCGCTGCTGACAATGTGCTGCACGGTCTCGCCGGCCAGCCGCAGGCCGAGCCGGCGGGCCTGCTCGTGGCCGATGTCGTTGAGCGGAACATCGGCATGCCCCTGGAACCGCAGCTCGCGGTTCCAGGCGGTCTCGCCGTGGCGGATCAGGATCAGGTCGGTGGTTGCGTCGGATTTGGGCGTTGGCATTGCCGCCCATTTTCCACCGTGCGGGCGGCGCTCAGGTGACCGCGCCCGCCAGCTGTTGCACGGCCACCACCGCGCCCGACGCGTTCAGGGCAGGAATGGCGCCCAGGCGCACCGGCGACGGCGTGAGCAGCGACAGCACCCAGGCGATGACGAAGCCGCCGACGATGGCACAGACCACCACCACGGCGGTGTACGCAATGGCCTTGTCCGGCGGGCACTTCATGAGCACCGGCAGCCCGGTGTAGAGCAGGTACACGCCGTACAGCGCCGCCAGCGCGCCGATGACCGACAGCGAGGGCACCAGGCTGAAGATGCCGCCCACGAAGGCCGCCGTGCTGGCATAGGCCGACAGCTTGAGCGCGCCGATCTGGCTCTTCGTGCCCTCGAAGGTGGGTGCCATCGCGTCGATGATGAGCGCAAGCACGAACACCATCACCAGCGACATCACGTAGCCCACGACCATGTTCGCCAGCCCCGCGACGATCGGCACGCGAAAGCTCACGCCGAAGACGCCGATGCCGACCAGCGACAGGCCGATGAAGCTCGCCACTGCCGGGATCAGCGCGAGGATCATCACGTAGTTCCTGTAGATGGAGGCGGCGTCGGCCGGCTCCTCCTCGATGGCCAGCCATGTGATCTTGGGTCTGAGCAGGATGGACTGCACACGGTCAACCAGGTTCATTGCGGGGTCCTCGACATGGATCCCGAAGTATGGAGCGACAGCCCCCGCACGACTGCTGGCCAGGAAGCCTATGCCATGACCTATGCCATGACCTATGCCGTTACGCTGGTTACCGCATTCGCGCAGAATCCGTCGCCATGCCCAACCTTGTTCTCCTGCCCGGTCTTGCCTGCGACGCGCGCATCTGGGAAGCCCAGTTGCCCGCCCTCCCCGCCGCCTTCAACGCCCGCGTGAGCGACGCCCAGCTTCACAACGACAGCATCGAGGGCATGGCCGCGGCCGTGCTGCGCGACAACGACGGCCCGCTGGTGCTGTGCGGCGCCTCGATGGGCGGCATGGTCGCCATGGAGGCGGCCCGCCAGGCGCCCGACCGCATCGCCGGACTCGCGCTGCTGGGCACCAGCGCGCGGCCCGAAACGCCCGACATGTTCACGCTGCGCGAAGGCGCCATCGCGCACTTCGAGCGCGGCGAGCTGCGCGAGATGATCGAGCCGAACGTCTACTTCGCCTTCCACCCCACGCAGGCGGCCGACCCTGCCATCGTGCAGCGCTACCTGGACATCGTGCTCGGCGCGGGCGCGGAACAGCTCATCCGCCAGAACCGCGCGGTGATGCGCCGGCCCGACGCGCGCCAGCACCTGGATGCGATACGCGCACCGGTGCTGCTGATCTGCGGCAACGAAGACCGCCTGGCGCCGCCCGAGTGCACGCGTGAGATGGCGGCGCTGCTGCCGGCTTCGGAGGTCGTGTGGATCGCCGACTGCGGCCACATGCTGACGATGGAAAAGCCCGAGCAGGTCAACGACGCGCTCAACGCCTGGCTCGCCAGGCAGTTCCCTTCGGCCTAAGACCCTGCGGGGCCGCGTCCCGCTTGACGGCGGAACGCGCGAACCGGGCGAAGCAGGCGACCGCAAGACGGCGCCGGTATCGATGAAAAACGGCAAGAAACACCCTCATGTTTTTGCCGTTTCCTGCCGATAGAAGTAAGTCGTGCGTCTTACAGGGATAGCACCAAGTGCCTGCCCTGCCGGCGCTGAAGACTGCTTTGATCGTCAACTTCATTACTACCGTGAAAAATCTAAAAATCGGCACGCGCCTGGGCCTCGTGTTTGGACTGCTGCTGCTCCTGCTCGCCGCCATCGCCGTCGTAGGCATCAACCGCCTGCGAGACCAGAACGCCACCACCACCCGCATCACGTCGAACATTTCGCCCAAGATCGCGTCCGCGCGCGAAATGTCGTACGTGGCGGTGGACATCGCCCGCATCACGCGCAACCTGATCCTGTTGAACGACGAGGCGGCCCGGAACGCCAACCGGGCGGCGCTGGACAAGGCAAAGGCCGAAGCCGATGCGCACCTGGCGGCGCTGGACAGGCTGGTGGACACCGACCGCGGCCGCGTCCTGCTGGGCACGATCAAGACCACGCTGGCCGACTACCGCGCCTTCACCAACACGGTGGTCGAGCTGGCCATGGCGAACCGCAAGGAAGACGCCACGAACGAGCTCTTCGGCGAGCGCTACAAGACGCAGGCAGCCTACCTGGGCGCGCTGAGGGAGATGGTCGACTTCCTGAGCAAGCAGATGGACACGGCTGCAATCCAGGCCCAGGACGTGGCGGACGCCGCCACCCGGATCATGGCGGTCGCCGCCGTGCTGGCCGGCCTGCTGGGCGTGGCCTCGGCGTGGCTGATCACGCGCTCGATCACGCGGCCGCTCGACCATGCGGTCGAGGCCGCCGACCGCGTCGCGCGCGGGGACCTCAGCCAGGCGATCGAGGCGCACTCCACGGACGAGACGGGCCGGATGCTCACGGCCCTGCAGCGCATGCAGGAAAGCCTGGCACGCACCGTGGGCCTGGTGCGCGGCAATGCGGAGGGCGTGTCCACCGCCAGCGCGCAGATCTCCCAGGGCAACCAAGACCTGTCGTCACGCACCGAGGAGCAGGCCAGTTCGCTGGAGCAGACCGCGGCGTCGATGGAAGAGCTGACCTCCACGGTCAAGCAGAACGCCGACAACGCACGCCAGGCGAACCAGCTCGCCGTGTCGGCCTCGGAGGTGGCGGTGAAGGGCGGCGACGTGGTGGGCAAGGTGGTCACGACCATGGCGTCGATCGATGCCTCGTCGCGCAAGATCGTCGAGATCATCGGCGTCATCGACGGCATTGCTTTCCAGACCAACATCCTGGCGCTGAACGCCGCGGTGGAAGCCGCGCGCGCCGGCGAGCAAGGCCGCGGCTTTGCGGTGGTGGCCTCGGAAGTGCGCAACCTGGCGCAGCGCTCGGCGGCGGCGGCCAAGGAAATCAAGGACCTCATCGGCGACTCGGTGAGCAAGGTGGACGCAGGCACCACCCTCGTCGGGGAAGCCGGCCGCACGATGGACGACATCGTGGGCAGCGTGCGCCGCGTGACGGACATCATGGGCGAGATCACTGCCGCCAGCCAGGAGCAGACCTCGGGCATCGAGCAGATCAACCAGGCCATCAGCCAGATGGACCAGGTCACGCAGCAGAACGCGGCGCTGGTGGAAGAAGCGAGCGCCGCGGCGTCGTCGCTGCGAGACCAGGCGGGCGGCCTGCTTCAGGCGGTGAGCGTGTTCACGCTGGAGGAAGGCCGGCAAGTGGCCGTGGCCGTGGCGCCCGCCTTCGCACCTGCCAAGCCCAAGCCCAACGCAACGACAACGACGCCCGTGCGCCCGCGCATGCAAGCCAAGGCGCCGGCGCCCGAGCTGGCCACGGCGCCCGGTGACTGGGAACAGTTCTGAAGCTGTTCAGGCCATCGCCCGCACAACGATGCCTTCCTGCTGCAGCCGCTCGCGAATGCGGCGCGCAAAGGCCAGCGCATGGGCGCCGTCGCCGTGCAGGCACACGGTCTGCGCATTGACGGCCACGGTGCTGCCGTCGATCGCCGTCACGCGGTGCTCGCGCACGAATGCCAGCGTCTGCGCGATGGATTGCGCTTCGTCCTCGATCAACGCGCCGGGCTGGCTGCGCGGCACCAGGCTGCCGTCGGGCATGTAGCCGCGGTCGGCAAACACTTCTTCCACCGGCGTGAGGCCGGCGCGGCGGGCCGCGTCGATCATGTGGCTGCCGGCCAGGCCGAAGAACTTGAGCGAGGGGTCGAACCGGCGAACCGCCTCGCACAAGGCTGCGGCAAGCTCGGGCTCCTTCACGGCCTGGTTGTAGAGCTGGCCGTGCGCCTTCACGTGCGCGAGCGTGCCGCCCTCGGCTTTCACGATGGCCGCCAGCGCGCCCACCTGGTACAGCACGTTGGCCACGATCTCGTCGGGCGGCAGGTGCATGGTGCTGCGGCCGAAGTTCTCGCGGTCCGGAAAGCTCGGGTGCGCGCCGATGGCCACGCCGTTCTGAAGGGCCCAGCGCACGCATTGCTGCATGGTCTTCGCGTCGCCCGCGTGCCAGCCGCAGGCGATGTTGGCGGAGCTCACCAGCGCGAGCAGGGCTTCGTCGCTGCCGGCGCCTTCGCCGAGGTCGGCATTGAGATCGATCTGCATGGGGAAATTCCTTTTTTGGAAAGTCTATGCCGCGCGGGGCCAGCCTGCAGCAGCCAGGCCTTGCGCCACCTGCGCCAGGTAGCGTTGCTGGTCGGCCCAGGCCGCGAGCGCCTGCACCTGGTCGACCTGCACCAGGCGCAGCTTGCCGTTGAGCGGCGCCTGCGCCAGCTTCCAGAGGTCGGCGCGAATGACCACGCCGATGCGCGGGTAGCCGCCCGTGGTCTGCGCGTCGCCCATCAGGATGATCGGCTGGCCCGAAGGCGGCACCTGGATCGTGCCGGGAATCACGCCCGACGACAGCATGTCGCCGGTGCGCTTGCGCTTGAGTTCGGCGCCCGCGAGCCGGCTGCCCATGCGGTTGCTCTGGGGCGTGATGCGCCAGCGCTCGCCCCGCAACTGCTCGCGCGCGGCCAGGGTGAACTGCTCGAACTCGGGGCCGGGCAGCACGCGCAGCGCGATGGCGCCGTCGGCCTCTTCGGCGCCCCAGTCGGGGCCGCGCAGGCCGAACGCACGGCGTTCGCGTTGGGCGGCGTCCAGGCGCGAGGCGCCCAGCGCCAGCCGGTCGCCCTTGCGCAGCGCGCGGCCTTCGTGGCCGCCGAAGCCGGCCTTGAGGTCGGTGCTGCGCGAGCCGAGGATCTGCGGCACGTCGATGCCGCCGGCCACCGCGAGCCAGCTGCGCAGGCCGGTCTTCTTCACGCCCGCGGCGTTGGCGCCTGCAAGCTTCAGGGTCCGGCCGGCCGCGACCGGCACGCTCCAGCAGGACCGCAGCGGCACGCCGTCGAGGCTGGCGCTGAAGTCGTCGCCGGTGAGCGCGATGCGGGTGTGGGTTTCGAACTGCAGTTCGCACCCGCCCATGGTGAGCTCGAGCCCCGCCGCGCCGTCGGCATTGCCCACGAGCCGGTTGGCCAGCGTGAGCGACAGCACGTCGAGCGCGCCGCCTGGGCAGATGCCGAGCTGGCGGTGGCCGTGCCGGCCCAGGTCTTGCACCGAGGCGAGCAAGCCGGGTTTGCGGATCACGATCATGTCTGCACGCTTTCCACGACGAAGCGCACGCGGTCACCGGGGCGCAGCAAGGTGGGCGGTTCGGCCTTGGGGTCGAACAGCGCGAGCGAGGTCCGCCCGATCAGTTGCCAGCCGCCCGGCGACACCAGCGGATAGATGCCGGTCTGCTCGCCGCCGATGCCGACCGATCGCGCGGGCACCGCGGTGCGCGGCTCGGCGCGGCGCGGTGTGGCGAGCTCGGGCGGCAGGCCGCCCATGAAGGCGAAGCCCGGCAGGAAGCCGAGCAGGTAGACGATGTACTCGCCGCCGGCGTGGCGGCGCACCACCTCGGCCGGCGTGAGGCCGGTGTGGGCCGCGACGTCGGCCAGGTCGGGGCCGTGCTCGCCGCCGTAGGCCACCGGAATCTCCACCAGCCGCCCTTCGATGGCGCCCGGCACCAGCTTCGGCCAGGCTTCGAGCACCTGCGCGGTGAGCGTGTCGAGGTCGATCGCGGTCGGGTCGAAGGTGAGCGTGAGGTTGTTCATGCCCGGCAGCGTCTCGCCGACGCCGGGCCATTGCCTGGCCCGCTCGGCCAGCGCCCAGATGCGCTGCTGCTGCGCCAGCGTGGCGGGCCCGGGCAGCTCGCACAGCAGCGCTGCATCGCCCAGCAGATGCAGCCGGGGCAAAGGAATGCCGCTCACTTCACACGGGCCTGCCCGCCCGGAGCACTTCGCGGAACACCGCGGAACCGGCTTTGCCGGGCCGCTGGTGTTGCCCCCGGCGAGGGGGAAGGAGAAGCGACACGAAGTGCGCGAAGCCTGGGGGAGTGCCTATTCACGACCGAGGCTGCGGACCTTGGCAGCCAGCTTCTGCTCCACGTTGGGAGAGACGAACTTGTGGACTTCGCCGCCGAGCATGGCGATTTCGCGCACGAAGGTGCTCGAGATGAACTGGTACTTGTCGCTGGGCGTCAGGAACACGGTCTCGACGTCGGGCATCAGCGAGCGGTTCATGCCCGCGAGCTGGAACTCGTAGTCGAAGTCGGTCACGGCGCGCAGGCCGCGCACCATGGCCTTGCCGCCGCGCGCGACGACGAAGTCGCGCAGCAGGCCCGAGAAGCTCTCGACGGTGACCTGGTCGCTGTAGGGCGTCACGGCCTCGCGGGCCATGTCCATGCGTTCGGAGAGCGTGAAGAGCGCCTTCTTGTGGTGGCCCGCCGCGACGGCGACGATCACCTTGGAGAAGAGCTGGGTTGCGCGCCGCACCACGTCCTCGTGACCGAGGGTGATGGGGTCGAAAGTGCCGGGGTAAACCGCGATCACGTTGCTGGCCATGGTTGCTTCTTCCTCATGCTGCCGGTGCGGCTTGTTCGGCGGATTATGCAGTCGGCTGCGCCACGGGACGCAGCAGATGGGCGTGGACGGCGCCGGCCTTCAGGTAGCGAAAGCCGACGAGGCCGAAGGCGGCGAGTTCCTCGTCGCTCCAGCGGCGCGGCGCCTCGAGGTACACCGAGCCCCCGGCGCGCAGTGCGCGCGCGGCGGCGCGCAGGGACGGCTCGTACAGCGCGACGCTTTCGAAGGGCGGGTCGAGGAACACGGCGTCCAGGCTGCCGGCGGCCACGCGCTCGAGAGCGGTGAGGCCGTTGCCGCGCTCGACACGCACGGCCTCGGCCGACAGCTTGGTCTTGGCGGCGAGCAACTGCGCGACCAGCGCGGCGTCCTGCTCGCACAGCAGCACATTCGCCGCGCCGCGCGAGGCGGCTTCGAGGCCCAGCGCGCCGGTGCCCGCGAAGGCGTCGACGCAGTGCCAACCCGGCAGCGCGCCGCCGCCGACGCCGGCCAGGCTCGCGAGCCAGTTGAACAGGGTTTCGCGCACGCGGTCGGGTGTGGGGCGCAGGCCGGGCTTGTCGGCCACGGCGAGGCGGGTGCGCTTCCATTCGCCGCCGATGATGCGCACCTCGCTGGGCCGGGTGGGAAGCTTGGGCTTGGCGGGCGCCGAGGGCGCGGACTTGCGGGGGGCTGGGGCGGCTTTCTTGGGCATGCGGCGAGCTTAACGCCGCCGCATCCGCGGATGCTTCACAGCCCGGGGAAGGCACGCCGCGCCAGCAGCGCGGCCAGCACGAGCATGGTGCCGCCGACGAGCGCATCGAGCATCTGCCAGGCGCGCGGCCGCGCGAACACCGGCGCGAGCAGCCGCGCACCGAAGCCCAGCGAGGTGAACCACAGCACGCTGGCCACCGACGACCCCGCCACGAACCACAGCTTCAGCAGGCCCGGGTACTGCGCGCCCGCGCTGCCCACGAGCAGCACGGTGTCGAGATAGACGTGCGGGTTGAGCAGCGTGAAACCGGCCGCCTGCGCGACCACGGCCGCGCGCGACACCGAGACGCCCTGCGCGGTGGCATGCAGGGCAGCGGGCCGCCGCGAACGCCACAACGCCTTCAGCCCATAGGCGCCGAGAAAGGCCGCGCCGAGCGCCGCGAGCACGGTGGCCAGCATCGGCCGCCCGTTCAGCGCCTGCGCCATGCCGGCCACGCCGGCGCCGATCAGCACTGCGTCGCTGGCCGCGCAGAACAGCACCACCGCGCCCACGTGCTCGCGGCGCAAGCCCTGGCGCAGCACATAGGCGTTCTGCGCGCCGATGGCGACGATGAGAACCAGGCTCATGAAGAGCCCGTTGGCGAATGCGGGGGAGACGTGTACGGCTTGCATGTCTCGAGGATGCCGCCGGCACGGGCTTAATTCAAACTAAACTTTCTAACGCCGATTCAGTTTTACTTCATCTCTCATGCTCGACTACGCCGCTCTCCACGCCCTTGCAGCCGTCGTGCGCGAAGGCAGCTTCGAACGCGCAGCGCGCGCGCTGCATGTCACGCCGTCCGCGGTGTCCCAGCGCATCAAGCAGCTGGAGGAGCGCACCGGCGGCGCGCTGCTGGTGCGCGGCCAGCCCTGCGTGGCGACGGAGGCGGGGCTGCAGCTGTGCCGGCACGTGGAGCGCGTGGGCATGCTGGAGCACGAACTGCGCGACACCCTGCCTGCCCTGGGCATGGACAACGGCGAGGCCCACGAGCGCGTCACGGTGCGCGTGGCCGTCAACGCCGACAGCCTCGCGACCTGGTTCATGGCGGCCGCCGCCGCATTCGCAGAACAGGCCCCGGCCGCGCTGCTCGACCTCACGGTCGACGACCAGGACCACACGGCCGAGCGGCTGCGCAGCGGCGCGGTGCTCGCGGCCGTGACGGCGCTGGCGCAACCGGTGGCGGGCTGCAACAGCGAGGCGCTGGGCACGATGCACTACGTGGCGGCGGCCAGCCCGGCGTTCGTGCGCGCGCATTTCGCCAAGGGCGTGGGCGCCCGCGCGCTCGCAAGCGCGCCGAGCTTGGTGTTCGACCGCAAGGACCGCCTGCAGGCGCGCTGGGTGCGGCGCATCTGCCACCGCAACGTCGAAACGCCGCGCCACTGGATTCCCTCGCCCAACGCCTTCGTCGAGGCGGCGTGCGCGGGCATGGGCTGGGGCATGCATCCGGCCAGCATGGTGGCCGATGCGATTCGCCAGGGAGCGCTGGTGGAGCTGGTGCCCGGCTCGACGCTGCCGGTGCCGCTCTACTGGCAGCAGGCGCGCGCGGCGCCGCGCCTGCTCGGGCAACTGGGCGCCGCGGTGCGCGCGGCCGCCGGCCAGGGCGCGCACGCCCTCGCGTGACCCCGAAGGATCAGGGCTGTGCCTTGGCGGTGGTGTTGGTCTTGGTCTGGGCGTCCTTGCCGCCCACCACCACCGTCACCATGCGATCGGGCTGCAGCTTGCGCTGGAAGGCGGCCTTGATCTCGGCCGCCGTGACCGCGTTCATGCGCGCGGTCCAGGTGTCGAGGTAGTCCAGCGGCAGGTCGTTCCAGGCGATGTTGGCCACGTTGCCGATCAGCTTGCGGTTGCTGTCCAGCAGCAGCGGAAAGCCGCCGATCACGTTGTCCTTGGCGGCCTTCAGCTCGCTCGCCGTGGGGCCTTCGGCGACGAACCTGGCCAGCACCTCGCGCGACACCTTCACCGCATCTTCGGCCTGGTCGGGCCGGGTCTGGAAGCCGATGCGGAACGCGCCGGCCTCGAGCCCCGGCGCAAAGCCGCTGTAGATGCTGTAGGTGAGGCCGCGCTTCTCGCGCACCTGGTCGGTCAGGCGCGACACGAAGCCGCCGCCGCCCAGCACGTAGTTGCCCAGCGTGAGCGCGAAGTGGTCCGGGTCCTTGCGCGGGTAGCCGGGCTGGCCGATGAAGACATGGGCCTGCGCCGAGTCGAACGCGATGCGCTCGTCTTTCGGCGCGGTGAGCGCTGGCACAGGCGCGATCGCGGGGAGCGCCGCGCATCCGTCGGTCGCGGGCAGGCGCGACAGCAGCGCCGTCGCCAGCGTCTCGGCCTCCGCGCGCGTGACGGCGCCCACGATGCTGAGCTTGGCGCGGCACGGCACGATGAGCTGCTCGTAGCGCTGGCGCATGACGGCGGTGTCGATGCGCGCCAGCGTTTCTTCCGTCACCTCCTGGCCGTAGGGATGCACGCCGTACACCGCCTGGGCGAAGGCGCGCCCGGCGATGGTCGCGGGCTTGGTGTTGGCCTCCTTGATCGCGGCGTTGATGCGTTCGCGCTCGCGCTGCCACACGTCGTCGGGGAAGGCCGGCTCGCCGATCTCGCGCGAGGCCAGCGCGACGGCCTTGTTCAGCAGCGCCGGGTCGGACAGCGAGCGCAGCGAGTAGCTGGCACGGTCGGTGCCCGCGCTCACGTCGAAGCTCGCGCCCAGGTCGGCCCAGGCCTCGCCCAGGGCGTTCTGGTCGAGCGCGGGTTCGCCGTTCCTGCCGGCGCGCACGCCCTTCTCGACCATGGCCGAGGTGGTGCTCGCCAGGCCGGCCTGCGCCGCCGGGTCGCGGCGGCTGCCGGCGTCGAAGTCGACCTGCACGTCGACGATCGGCAACGCGTTGGTCGCCACCAGGTAGATCTTGGCGCCGTTGGCCAGCGTCCAGTGCTGGATGGGCAGCGCCGCCTGCGCGCTGCCCATGCCGAAAAGTACGGTTGCGCCCGTCAGCAGTGCGTATTGCGCTATCTTTTTGAGAGTAAACATGGAATTCGTACCTTTCAGCGCAGCTCGCCTGCGGGCGCCGCGAAGCCGCGGCCGCGCTTGGCCTCGGGCGGCAGGGGACGCAGCGTGGCGACCGTGAGCTGGTCGTCGCCGAAGTATTTGGCGGCCACGGCCTGCACCTGGGCCGGGGTCACGGCCTGCAGCCGGGCGACGATGCGCTCGCTGGCGTCCAGCGGCAGCCCCTGCACCCAGTTGCTGCCGAGTTCGCGGGCCTGCGCCATCACCGAGTCGCGCTTGTAGGTTTCGCTCGCGACCCACTGGGTCTTGACGCGAGCCAGTTCGGCTTCGCCCACGCCGTCCTTGGCGATGCGCGCCACCTGGGCGCGCAAGGCGGCCTCGACCACCTCGGCGCTCTTGCCGGCCGCCGGCACGCCGTCGAGCACGAAGAGCTGCGGACCGCGGCCGACGAAGCCCGAATAGGCACCGGCCGAATCGGCGACGCGGTCGGGGCCCTGCGTGAGCGCGCGGTCCAGCCGCGCGCCGGAATAGCCGTCGAGCACGGCGGACAGCACCACCAGCGCCCAGGCGTCGCTGTTGGCGTCGTCGATGCCGGCCAGCTGCGGCGCGCGGAAGGCCAGCGACACGTAGGCCTGCTCGGCCGGGGCCTTGAACTCGATGCGGCGGATGCCGCGCTGCACCGGCTCGATGCGCGGCTTGCGCGCGGGCACGGCACGCGCGGGAATGCGGCCGTAGTACTTGTCGGCCATGGCGCGCACCTGCGCCACGTCGACGTCGCCGGCCACCACCAGCACGGCGTTGGCGGGCACGTACCAGCGCTTGTGGAAGTCGCGCACGTCCTCGGGCGTCATGGCGTCGAGGTCGCTCATCCAGCCGACCACGGGGCGGTGGTACGGCGAGGCGATGAAGGTGGCGGCGTTCTGCTGCTCGCCGAGCAGCGCGCGCGGCTGGTCTTCGGTGCGCAGGCGGCGCTCTTCCTTGACCACCTCGATCTCGCGCTTGAACTCGTCGTCGGGCCACTGGTTGTTGGCGAAGCGGTCCGACTCGAGCTTCATGACCTGCTCGAGGCTGCCGACCGGAATCTGCTGGTAGTAGCCGGTGTAGTCGCGCGTGGTGAAGGCGTTTTCCTGGCCGCCCAGGGCGGCCACGCGGCGCGAGAACTCTCCGGGCTTGATGTCCTTGGTGCCCTTGAACATCATGTGTTCGAGCGCATGTGCCACACCGGAGGTGCCGTCGACCTCGTCCATGGAGCCTACGCGCACCCAGACCATCTGCACCGCCGTCGGCGAGCGCCGGTCGGGCTGCACGATCAGCGTCATGCCGTTGGCCAGAGTGAATTGCTGGGGGCCGGGCGCCGCGGCTGCGGCGGCGGAAGGCGGCGTGGAAGCCGGAGTGGATTGGGCCTGCGCAGGCATGGCCCACGGCGCGAAGAGCGCCATCGCCAGCACCGCACCAGACGCAGCACGGCGTGGCGGAAGGTGTTTCATAGAATGGGTCGGATTGTAAAAAGCTCCTGATGTTCAGTTTCTTCAAGAAAAAACCGCCCGCCGAAACCCCCGACACGCCCGCGTCCACCGCGCCGGCCACGCCCGCACCTGCGCCTGCCCCGGAGGCCGCGCCAGCGCCGGCGCCCGCTCGCTCGGTGTTCTCGCCGTCGAGCTGGTTCGGCGCGAAGCCGGCGGTGGAAGAAACGCCTGCTGCGCCACCGGTTGCGCCGCCACCGCCTGCGCCCCTCCCGCCGCCGCCGCCTCCTCCTGCCGCGGTCCCTGTGCCGGCGCCTGCACCGTCGTCCTTCGCACCGGCGCCCGTCCCTTTCCCAGCGGCCGCGCCGCCGGTGGTGGCAGCACCGGTCGTTGTGGTGGCACCGGCCGCGCCCCCCGTGTTCGTTGCGCCGCCCGCACCGGCCCCCGCCCCCCCGCCAGCCCCGCCACCTGCGCCGGCACCCGTCCCCACGCCTGTCCCCACCCCCGTCGTCGCCACCGAGCGCAAGGGTTGGTTCGACAAGCTCAAGACCGGCCTGCGCAAGACCGGCAGCGGCATCCAGGCCGTGTTCGTCAACGCGCAGATCGACGACGCGCTCTATGAAGAGCTCGAATCCGCGCTGCTGATGGCCGACACCGGCGTCAAGGCCACCGAGTTCCTGCTCGAGGACCTGCGCGGGCGCGTCAAACGCCAGATGGCCACAGACGCTTCGCAGGTCAAGGTGCTGCTGGCAGAGGCCGTGGCCGACCTGCTCCGGCCGCTCGAAAAGCCCCTGGTCATCGGCCAGTTCACGCCCACCGTGATCATGGTGGCCGGCGTCAACGGCGCGGGCAAGACCACCTCCATCGGCAAGCTCACCAAGCACCTGGCCAACGAAGGCGCCTCGGTGCTGCTGGCCGCGGCCGACACCTTCCGGGCGGCGGCGCGCGAGCAGCTGCTGGTCTGGGCCGACCGCAACACGGTGGAGATCGTGAGCAACGAGGGCGGCGACCCGTCGGCCGTGAGCTTCGATGCGGTGAACGCCGGCAAGGCGCGCGGCAAGGACGTGGTGCTGGTCGACACGGCCGGCCGCCTGCCCACGCAGCTGCACCTGATGGACGAGCTCAAGAAGATCAAGCGCGTGGTCACCAAGGCGGACGCCACGGCGCCGCACGAGGTGCTGCTGGTGATCGACGGCAACACCGGCCAGAACGCGCTCGCGCAGGTCAAGGCCTTCGACGAGACGCTGGGCCTCACCGGCCTGATCGTGACCAAGCTCGACGGCACGGCCAAGGGCGGCGTGCTGTGCGCCATTGCGCGCGAGCGGCCGATTCCCGTGTACTTCATCGGCGTGGGCGAGAAGCTGGAAGACCTGGAAACCTTCAACGCGCGCGAGTTCGCGCAGGCCCTGCTGGGCTGATACCGCCCCGGCAGCGAACGTAAAAAAAACGGCCCCCGCTTGCGCTGGGGCCGTTTTCTTTTTTCTTCTTTTCTTCTCTCCCTGTCTCCCTGCCCTCTCCGGCTCGGTCCACCCAGGTTTCCCGGTCTATCGAGCCTTCTTCCTGGCGGACGGCAAGCCGTCCGCTCCTCACAAGCTTGTCGTCAGAGGCCGAACGGGTTCGTCGGCTTGCACAGCAGGATGCCCGTGCAGTTGTTGGGCTTGTAGTAGTAGTTGCGCAGCTCGGTGCCCACGTTCAGCGGGCCGACGAAACCGTAGCCGTTCGCGCCCACGGCATTGGATTGGGCGATCTCTGCGTCCAGCGTGGCTTCCTCGGTCAGCGCCTGGTAGTTGAAGGTGCTGGACTGCGACAGGTCCTTCACGAAGACGCTGCCCGTGAAGCCGCCGAAGATGTAGGGGAAGCGGTAGCGGAAGCCACGCGCGCCCTTCTCCTCGAACTGCGCCAGCGCCCCGCTGGTGTCTGCAGCGGTGTCGCCCAGTTCGTAGGCGTAGGTGGCGCCGCCGGCCGAGCTCTTCTCGAACACCGCGGTGTTGGCACCGCCGAAAACGTAGCCTGGTGCCGTGTTGAAGTAGCCCGCCGCACCCTGTGCGTTGACCTGCGCCAGGAAGGCGTCCTTGTCGGTGGCCGAGGCGTCGGTGCGGTAGGTGTAGGTGGCGTCGACGTCGCTGTCCTTGCGGTACATCATCACCGTGGTCGTGCCGCCGACGCCCATTGCGCCGACCCAGCGAAAGCCCCGGCTGCCCGCCTCGTTGGCCTGCGACAGGAAGGCGCTGGCATCCGCCGGAGGGGCCTTCAGCTCGTACACATAGGTGGCGTCGCCGTTCTTCACATAGACATGGCCCACGGACGCGCCCGAACCCAGCGGGCTCAGGAACATGAACCCCTTCGCGCCTTCGGTGTTGAGGTCGTTCAGGAAGCCGGCGGTGTCGGCGGGGTACGGCAGTTGCTCGTACATGAAGGTCCTCGTGGCGGGTGCCGGTGCCGGTGCGGGCGCTGGTGGCTCCGCCGGCGGAGGGGGTGCGGGAGGCGGCGGCACGACGATGTTGCCGATGGGCGCGAACGAGGCGCCGTTGTCGCCACCGCCGCCGCCGCACGCCGCGAGCGCGAGGGTGGCAGCCACTGCAGCGGCGACCGCCGCGAGCTTGAACTTCATTGAGAGAAACCTCCATTCCGATTGTTTTGAGGCAACGCGGGGGCGAGCCCGGTTGCATGGCGCGCCCGGGCAAACCGGGAGCAAACTCGAAGGTAAAGGTTGGCCTCGCAGCCGGCCAGTGCCGAAAGTCACGACATCGGTCGGCTAAAGATTGCATTGGCATCCAAAGGAATACCAATATCTTCAAATTGAGAAAATCGATGTGCCGCGGTCGATTTCAGGCGGAAGGCACGGCCTCCACCATGGCGCGCAGCAGCGACTCGGCGGCCACCGGCTTGAACAGCACCGGCACGCGCGATTCGCGCACGCGCATCAGCCGGTCCGGCGAGGTCTCGCCGGTAATGAGCAGCAGCGGCGTCGCAGCGCCGCCACCCTCGCCCGCGGCGCCCTGGCTCAGGCGCAGGCCGGCGTCGAGCCCGTCGGCGCCGTCGGCAAGGCGGTAGTCGCACAGCAGCAGCTCGAAGGGCCGGCCCTCGGCGGCGGCGCGCCGCAGGGCGTCGGCCGCCGCCTCCTCGKCGGCCACGGCGTGCGCGTCGACGGCATGGGAACGCAGCAGGCCCATCATGGCCTCGCGGATTTCCAGTTCGTCGTCCAGCAGCAGCACACGTGCGGGCAGCGCGGGCAGCGAGGCCCGGCGCAACGCCGACGGCGCCGCTGCAACGGCGCTCAAGGCGCCGACCGGGGCACCGACGGCCGGAACCACCACACGAAAGAACGTGCCGCGCCCGGGCCGCGAGTGCATCTGCACCGGATGGCCGAGCAGGCGCGACAACCGCTGCACGATCGACAACCCGATGCCCAGCCCCCTCGAACGGTCGCGGCCCGGGTTGTCGACCTGATAGAACTCCTCGAAGATCCGGCTCGATTGCTCGGGCGCAATGCCGATGCCGCTGTCGCGCACCTCGATCCACACGGCGTCGCCGCGATCGCGCGCCGTGACGGTCACGCCGCCGCGGGCGGTGTACTTCAGCGCGTTGTCCATCAGGTTGGACAGCATGCGGTGCAGCAGTTGCGGGTCGCTGCGCACCCACAGGCCGCTGGCGCGCACGCGCAGCTGCAGCTGCTGGTGCTCGGCACGCGCGGCGAAGGTGTGGTTGAGCGGCAGGAACAGCGCGTCGAGCTGCACCGGCTGGGGGGCCGGCGTGATCACGCCGGCGTCCAGGCGCGAGATGTCGAGCATGGTGTCGAGCGAGGCGCCCAGCGCGTTCACGGCGCGCATCAGGCGGGCGGCGTTGCGGCCCTCGGGGCGATCGCGCAGCTCGTTTTCCAGCGCGGCGCCGAACAGTGCAATGGCGTGCAGCGGCTGGCGCAAGTCGTGGCTGGCGGTACCGAGGAAGCGGGTCTTTTCCTCGCTGGCTCGTTCGGTGGCGGCAATCTGCTCGCCCAGGCGCGCGGCAAGCGCCTCGTTCTCGAAGCGCAGCATGAGCGACTCGGTCAGCAGCTTGTGCTGGCCCACACCCGCGTGCAGGGTCAGCAGCAGGTAGGCCGCGCCGGCCGCCGCCAGGAACAGGTGCAGGCCGTCGCCCTGCCAGGCCAGCGCGGTGATCATGCCCATCGACATCGGCATCGTGTAGCCGAACAGCGCCGGCTTCAGAGGCCAGAGCGACTGGGCCGCGCGCGCGCAGCTGCCCACGATCACGGCCAGCAGCAGCGAGGTCATGGGCAGGTTGTCGTGCGGCACGATGAGCCAGGGCACCACGGCCGTGACCATGCTCACCAGCGTGACCATGCGCGAGATCTTGCGCGCCCAGTAAGCGCTTTCACCCGCAGGCCGCTCGGGCGTCCAGCGCGGGGTGAACAGCACGTACAGGTCGGCCGCCAGCAGCGTGCCCGCCCAGAACAGCAGGCTCGGGTCTTTCAGCTGCGAATAGATGATGGCGCCGAACACCAGCACGAAGGCGATGTGCGTCAGCGTCGAGGCGATGTAGGTGCTGTAGACCGAGGCGATGTTCTCGCGCAGCACCCGCTGGGCGAGCGTGTGGCCGGCGAGCGGATCGCTGGACGCCTGGGTCGGCACGTTCAAGTCAGTGCAGCGTGCTGATCAACTGGGCGCGCGAGCGCATGCCGAACAGCAGCAGGATGGTCGAGACGTGGTTCTTCACGGTGCCCTCGCTCAGGTTCGCGAGCTGCGCGATTTCCTTGTTGGCCTTGCCTTCGAGCACCCATTGCAGCACCTGCATCTGGCGCGGCGTGAGTTCCTGCCAGGCGCTGGCATGGGCGAACTCGGCGTAGCCGGCGAGCGACTTGGGCACCGCGGGCGGCGGCAGTTCGGCCGCGCCGGGGTCCAGCAGGCCGCAGGCACGAATGAAGCTCACCACCTCTTTCAGGTCGGCCGACTTCGGCAGGAAGGCAGCGGCCCCCAGCGCGAGCACGCCCTGCGCCAGCGCGCTGTTGCCGGTGCCCGAGAGCACCACGATGCGCGCGGACGGAAAGCGCCGGCGGAACTCGGCCAGGCCGCTCAGGCCGTGGGTGTCGGGCAGCGCCAGGTCGAGCAGCACGAGGCCGATGGAGGCCTGGTGGGTTTCGTACAGCGCCAGCGCGTCGGCGGCGTTGGCGGCCTCGAACACCTCGATGGTCGCGCCCGACGAGGCGGCCTGCGCCTGCACCAGCGCGCACACGCCCAGGCGCAGCAGGTCGTGATCGTCCACGACGAGGATCGCCGTGGGAGCGTGGGCGGGCGGGCCGGCCTGCGCGGCAGGTGAATCGGGCGCGGGTGCAGAGTCGATGGGTGACACGCGACGATCTTAGCGGCGTAACCTTTTGGTGACAGTGCAAAAAGTCATGGGAGCGCGCGTGGCTGTAGTTCTTAATGCTACTTTATTGATAGCAATTTCACATGGCCTGTGCGCTTGCCATCGGCCTTTTCTGTCGGCACCATGAGAGCCCCGCCGCATCGCACGGCGCCCACGGAGACTTCGAATGACCCCCACCGCCGCCGCCCCGCTGGCCTCGAGCGACCGCAAGGTCGACCGGCTGCTCACGCACTACGAAGAGAGCCACCGCAACCCGACCAACGAACTGATCCACTTCATGGCCATTCCGGCCATCATGCTGAGCATCGTGGGCCTGCTGTTCGCGGTGCATCCCTGGGTGGCGTACGGCTTCGTGGCGGCCAGCCTCGTCTACTACGCGCTGCTGCGCGCGCCTGCCTTCCTGCTGACCATGTTGCTGCTGACTGCGCTGGCGCTGGGGCTGGTGCATGCGATGGGCGGACTTGTATTGCCGATTTCAGCCGCTATCTTTGTGGTGGCGTGGGTCTTCCAGTTCGTGGGCCACAAGATAGAAGGCAAGAAACCTTCGTTCTTCGAAGACATCCAATATCTGTGGGTCGGCCCGCTGTTCGTACTGTCCAGGCTTTTTCTAAAGCTGGGCATACGCTGGTAGCCAAAGACTATTCCCGCGATAGCCATTCAAGGGAACCCCGGGCTTAGCACTCCCTCTAACCGAGTGCTAATATGGCCAACACAAAGGAGTTTCCCTGATGACAACGCTGTCTGGAGTCTCTGCCAACCAGCTGGCCGTCGCCAATCCATGGTCGATGGTTCCCCCGCTGGGCAACCTGGATGCCTACATTTCGGCCGCCAACCGCCTGCCGCTGCTCACGCTCGAAGAAGAGCAGGGCTTCGCACGCAAGTTGCGCGACCAGAACGACCTCGAATCCGCCGGCGCGCTCGTGCTGTCGCACCTGCGCCTCGTGGTTTCCATTTCCCGCCAGTACCTGGGCTACGGTCTGCCACACGGCGACCTGATCCAGGAAGGCAACGTCGGCCTGATGAAGGCCGTGAAGCGCTTCGACCCCGACCAGGGCGTGCGGCTCGTGAGCTACGCCATGCACTGGATCAAGGCCGAGATCCACGAGTACATCCTGAAGAACTGGCGCATGGTCAAGGTCGCGACGACCAAGGCCCAGCGCAAGCTGTTCTTCAACCTGCGCTCGATGAAGCAAAGCTTCAAGGCCGACTCGGCCGCGGCCGACAACGGCACGCACCGCGAAACGCTGAGCCCCGAAGAGGTGTCGCAAATGGCGACCCGGCTCAACGTCAAGCCTGAAGAAGTGCTCGAGATGGAAACCCGCCTGTCGGGCGGCGACGTCATGCTCGATCCGGGCCCGTCCGACGACGGCGACGAAGGCTTCGGCCCCATCGCCTACCTGGCCGACGCCACGCAGGAACCGACGGCACTGCTCGAATCGCAGCAGCGCGACCGCCTGTCGAGCGACGGCATCGCCACCGCGCTCGAGGCGCTGGACGACCGCAGCCGCCGAATCGTGGAAGAGCGCTGGCTCAAGGTGAACGACGACGGTTCGGGCGGCATGACGCTGCACGAGCTGGCCGCGGTGTACGGCGTGAGCGCCGAGCGCATCCGCCAGATCGAAGTCGCCGCGATGAAGAAGATGAAGAAGGCGCTCGCGGACTACGCGTAAACCGAACTTCCCCTCGAACAAAGCCCGGCAGCGCCGGGCTTTTTCATTTGGAGAGCGTGCGCATCGCGCGCTTGGCGATGTAGCGCGTCTCGGGCACGTTCGACTCGGCCAGCCATCGCGCGCACAGCGTGTCGACCCACTCGCCCTGGCTCTTGCTCGCGTCGTTGAGCCAGTTCGCCACCGAGTTCTGCACATAGCGGCTGGGGTCGGCGCGCAGCGGCTCGAGCAGTGGCAAGGCGCGCCACGGCTCGGTCTTGAGCGCCTCGATCTGCGCGCACCACACGCCGCGCGGGCGCGTGAGCTCGCTCGCGAAACGGCGGAGGTAGGGGTCGGTGTCGAACACCCAGGGCTGCAGCAACCCCAGCGCTTCGTCCAGCGACGCGATGACCGCGTCGCGCACCGCCATCCAGGCAATTTCGCGCACGCCGAAATGCGGATCCGCTGCAAAGCGGCGCACCGCCTCCAGCTGCGCCGGCAGCGCCAAGCCGGACAGCGTGACCCACTGCGCGGCCCAGCAGCGCGCAACGTCGCTTTCATGCGTGGCCAGCCGGTGCGCCACCGCATCGCGCTCGCCGTGCAGCGCCGCCAGGTCGTACAGCGCACGTGCGATGTGCCCGTGGCGCTGCATCGGCTTGAAGGCACTCAACATGGACAGCGTATCGACCAGCCGTTCGCTCTTCGCATCGAGGCCGATGTGTCCCGCCACGCTGCGCGCCAGCTGGGGCAGCTCCAGCGCCATGAATTCGTTGAGGTTGACGGTTTCGAGCAAGCCGTCGTTGAGGGCGCGCAGCACCTCGGGCGGAATCAGGGCAATGCGGAAGGCGCCCTTGCGCTCTTTCAGGTGCGCGACCGAGCCGGCCAGAGGCACGGGCGACGTCGACGCCATCTCAGGAGGCAAGCAGCGTCTTCAGGTCCGCCACCATCGGCGCCACACCCGCGCCGTAGCGCGCATAGAGCCGCAGGCGGCCCTGCGTGTCATAGACATAGCTTGCGGCAGAGTGGTCCATCGAGTAGCTCGTCGGCGTCTTGCCGTCGACCTTCTTGTAGTAGACCTTGAAGTCCTTGGCGACGGCGGCCAGTTCGTCGGCGGTGGGAATCAGCGCAACGAAGCCAGGATCGAACGCGCCCATGTAGGCCTTGAGCACCTCGGGCGTGTCGCGCGCAGGGTCGACCGTGAGGAACAGCACCTGCAGCTTGTCGCCGTCCTTGCCGAGCTGCTGCTTGACTTGCGCCATCTCGGTCATGGTGGTCGGGCACACGTCGGGGCATTGCGCGTAGCCGAAGAACAGCACGACCACCTTGCCCTTGAAGTCGGCCATGGTGCGGACCTTGCCGTCGGCGTCCTTCAGCGAGAAGTCGCGGGCGTAGTCCGCGCCGGTGATGTCCACGGCATTGAAGTTCTGCTTGGTCTCGCCGCTGCAGGCCGACAGCCCCAGGCCCAGCGCCGCGCTCGCCCCCACCCAGCCGGCGGCGGTGGCGATCGACTTGAGGGCTTGGCGCTTGTTCATGGAGAGGGTATTCAACGAAGGTAGTGGTCGACGAGCAGCGCCAGGAACAGCACGCTCAGGTGGATCAGCGAAAACCGGAAGGTCTTGCGCGCCAGGGCGTCCGAGTAGTTGCGCCACAGCGCGAACGCGTAGCCGGTGAAGCCGATGCTCACCGCCACCGCGACCGCCAGGTACAGCCAGCCGCTCATGCCGTAGATGAAGGGCATCAGGCAGGCCGCGAACAGGATGAAGGTGTACAGCAGCACCTGCAGCCGCGTGAACTCGTTGCCGTGCGTGACCGGCAGCATCGGCAGGCCGGCCTTGCGGTAGTCCTCCACGCGGTAGAGCGCCAGCGCCCAGAAGTGCGGCGGGGTCCACAGGAAGATGATGAGGAAAAGAATCAGCGCCTCGGGGCCCACGTCGCCCGTCATCGCGGCCCAGCCCAGCACCGGCGGCATGGCGCCCGACGCCCCGCCGATCACGATGTTCTGGGGCGTCAGCGGCTTGAGGATCACGGTGTAGACCACCGCGTAGCCGACGAAGGTGGCGAAGGTCAGCCACATGGTCAGCGGATTCACGGTGAACCACAGCAGCACCGAGCCCGCGGCGCACAACAGCGCCGAGAAGACCAGCGCCTGCATGTCGCTGAGCTGGCCGCGCGCCGTGGGCCGCCAGGCGGTGCGCTTCATCTTCGCGTCGATGCCCTTCTCGACCAGGCAGTTGAACGCCGCCGCCGCGCCCGCCACCAGCCAGATGCCGATGCAGGCCAGCACGCCGCGCTGCACGTCTGCCCAGCTCGGCAGGCCGGGCACGGCCAGCACCATGCCGATCAGCGCGCAGAACACGATCAGCTGCACCACGCGCGGCTTGGTCAGCGCGTAGAACTGGCGCAGCACATTCGCGGCGCTGGTGTGCTGAACGGGGATCGGGGTGCTCACGCGGTGGCTTTCTTCGGGTTGGGGGTCGCGCGTGCATTGTCGTCGGCGCGCACGGCCGCGGTGGATGCGCCGTGGACGCTGGACAGGGCCTCGCGGCGGCTTTCGCACAGCGCCCAGGTCAGCACCACAGCGAGCGCTGCGGCACCGCCAGTGTGCAGCACGGCCGCCGCCAGGGGCCAGCCGAGCAGCACGTTGCCCAGGCCCGTGGCGAGCTGCAGCAGCGCCAGCCCGGCAAGCCAGTGCGCCTGCGGACGCAGCGTGTCGATGCGGCGCAGGCGCCACGCGAGCACGCCGAGCGCGACGAACACCGCATAGGCCATCAGCCGGTGCACGTAGTGAATGGCGGTGAGCGCCGAGAAATCGAGCGGCTGGCCCTCGCCGGTCACGCCCAGGTGGCGCCAGATCTCGAAGCCCTGCGCGAAGTTCATCGCCGGCCACCAGCTGTCCTGGCAGGTCGGGAACTGGGTGCACGCCAGCACCGCGTAGTTGGTGCTGACCCAGCCGCCGAGCGCAATCTGCAGCACCAGCAGCAGCGTGGTCATGACGAGGCCGTTGCGCAGCGCCGGCGACACAGGCGTCGGCAGCCGCTGCGCGGCGGCCTGGCGGTAGTGCACGGCCTGGATGCACAGCAAGGCCAGCAGCACGACCGCGCCCAGCAGGTGCAGCGTGACGATCGCCGGAAACAGCTTCCACGTCACCGTGAGCGCGCCGAAGGCGCCCTGCAGGCAGACCCAGACCAGTGTGAAGGCCGGCCACCATGCGCTGAGCGTGGCGTGGTGGTGATCGCCCTCCTTCGAAGAAGACGGTGGCGGCGCGCGGCGCTGGCGGCGCCGCACGATCCACGTGGCCCCCGCGAGCGTGAGGATCAACACGCCGACACCCGTCGCCAGGTAGCGGTGAACCATCTCGACCCAGGCCTTGCCGTGCGTGACGGGGCCGGTCGGCTGGGCCGCCTGCGCCATCGCGATTTCATGGCGCGCGCCGGCCGGGCTGGCGTTGCCGTAGCAGCCGGGCCAGTCGGGACAGCCGAGCCCCGAATCGGTGAGGCGTGTGAAGGCGCCGAACAGCGTGAGGTCGAAGGTGAGGAACAGCGTGAGCACGGTCAGCGCATGCAGCCGCCGCGCCGGGCCGGCGCCGGCATTGCGGCGCCACACCCACACCAGCGGGCCGAGCGCGATCAGCACGCCGGCGGCCATGAGCCAGGCGATGGGCGTCAGATCGTAGAGCGAGCTCGTGTCCATGCGCTCGGTCTCAGCGGCCCGGTTCGTCCCACGACGCGGAGGCGCGCAGCAGGCGGTCGATGTCGCGCTTGGCGCGGCTGGCGCCGGCCGCGTCCATGCGGGCGGGGAAACGCATCATCCAGTTGCCCATCGGGTCGACCACGTAGAGGTGCTCGGCCAGGGTGTGGCCCGACACCGGTGCCAGCCATTTGGCGATCTGGTCCGCCGGCACGCGCAGCACGGTCGCACCGCGCAGGCCGTTGTCCAGCCGGTCGGGCACGGCGGCGGCGTCGCTCACGAGCCAGACGCGGTCCATGCGATCCTTCTCGCGGCCCAGGCTTTCACGCAACTGGCGCTGCAGGTACAGCTGCTGCTCGCACAGCGAATTGCAGGCCGCGTCGGCCACGGCCACCAGCAGCCATTGGCCCTTGAGCGTGGCGAAATCGACCGGTGCGCCGTTGCGGTCGAAGGCCGTCAGCTTCGGCAACTCGTGCTGCGGATCAATCAGTTCGCCGTACACGCTGCGGCCTTCGGGCCGGATCACGTAATAGGTGAAGTACGAGGCAATGACCGGCGCCGCGCACATCAGCATCACGGCGATCATCTTCCAGCGCCCGACGATCGTGCGCCGGCCCTCGGCCCCGTCGAGCGCCTGGTTGGGCGACGGCATCGAATGCACCGTCAGGCCCAGCGGCTCGTCAGAAGCGGCCATTGCGGGCGCGGCGCCTTGAGCGGAGGAAGGGTGCGATGAATTGGAACCAGGCATAGAGGATGACGACGAGGGCCGACAGGCCGAACCACTGGAATGCGTAACCGTAGTGCCTCTCCAGGCCCAGCGCCGGGGCCGGCCAGTCGCGCTGCAGGCCCTCGGAGGCCGCACCGGTCTGCTGCAGCGACACATCGGTGCGCAACGGCTGCTTGGTCTCGGCGCGGAAGGCCTCCAGGTCGAGATTTTGCCGGATGGGCGAATACCCTTCGACGGCCGGTGTCGGGGCGAGCGGCGCAGAGGCCGCTGCGGCGGGCGCCGAAGCACCAGCCGCCGGGGCGGTCGCGGAAGTGCCCAGTTCCAGCAGATGGCTCGGCGGCGCCTCGATCAGGCCCGTGACCTCCACGATGCCCGCGGGCGTCTCGACCGCGCCCAGTTGCGTGCGGTCGACGAAATTGCGCTGGATCCAGCCGCGCTGCACCATCACCGTCTGTTCGGTGCCTTCGAGTGCAAAGGGTGTCAACACATAGAAGCCAGGCGTGCCGTGCATCTGGCGGTTGTCGAGGTACACGGTCTGCGGTGTCAGCCAGAGGCCGCGCAGGCGCAAGGGGCGGTGCAGCGCGTCGGTGGCCCGGTCCATGGCCAGGAATTCGGCCTGGGTGAGCGGCGGCTTGAGCTTCTGCGCGTCGATGCTGGCCTGGAGCGCCTCCTTCTGGGCCGCACGCGACAGCTGCCAGCGGCCGAGCGAGACAGTGGCCGCCAGCGTCAACACGGCAGCAAGGGTGATCACCCAGAAACGGCCGGGGCGGCGCCGTTCTTCGGGGTACAAGGGTTCAGGAGTCACTGGATGGGGCGGGGCCTGCGGCCGATAATGCGGGTCATGAAATATTTCGTCGCCCTGGTGTTCGTGGGCATCTTCGCGAGCCTCGCGTTCGCCCTGTACTTCATGCTGAAGGACGGGCGCGACGGGCGCGCCAAGAGCGGCGGCATGGCGCGCGCCCTCACCTTTCGGATCGGCCTGTCGGTGTTTTTGTTCCTCTGCATGCTGCTCGCCTGGAAACTCGGCTACATCCAGCCCACCGGGCTCCCGGTCGGCAAGTAGATGGTGCTCGTTCCACGAGAACCATGAAAAAGGCGCCTTCCGGCGCCTTTTTTGTGGAATGCCGCGAGGTTCGCTCAAAGCCAGTAAACCAGCATGTAGAGGCCCAGCCAGACCACGTCCACGAAGTGCCAGTACCAGGCCGCGCCCTCGAAGCCGAAGTGGCGCTCTGGCGTGAAGTGGCCCTTTTGCAGGCGCAGCGTGATGAACAGCAGCATCAGCATGCCGATGAACACGTGCAGGCCGTGGAAACCGGTCAGCATGAAGAAGGTCGAGCCGTAGGTGCCCGAGCTGAGCTTGAGGTTCAGTTCGGTGTACAGGTGGTGGTATTCGTAGCCCTGCACGCCCAGGAAGACGATGCCCAGCAGCACGGTAAGCCACATGAAGCGGATCGTCTGTGCACGGTGGCCGGCACGCAGCGCGTGGTGGGCGATGGTGAGCGTCACGCCCGAGCTGAGCAGCAGCGCGGTGTTGATCGTGGGCAGCCAGAACGGGCCGACCGTCTGGAAGGGCTCGACGATGCCGGCCGGCGAACCGGTGACACCGGCGGCAACGCTGGGCCACACGGCCTTGAAGTCGGGCCAGAGGATCGCGTTGTCCAGGCTGCCGAGCGTGGGCAGCGCGTGTGTGCGGGCCCACCACAGTGCGGTGAAGAACGCGCCGAAGAACATCACTTCCGAGAAGATGAACCAGCTCATGCTCCAGCGGAACGAGAGGTCGATCTTGTGGCCGTACTGGCCGCTCTCGCTTTCGCCGATGGCCGTGCGGAACCAAACGAACAGCGTGCCGAGCCAGACCACCATGCCGACCAGCAGGGACCATGCGCCCCACTCGTGGCCGTTGATCCATTGCGCGGCGCCCAGAATCACGAAAAACAGCCCGATCGCGGCCGAGACCGGATAGGCCGAAGGTCCGGGCACGAAGTAGTAGGGCGTGGTGCCGTGGGTGGTTGAACTCATATCAGCTCCTGGCTTTCTTTCTTCTCGGGATTCAATGGATTCTGCGCGTCGCGGGTTTCTTGCTTGTTCGTCAGGCCGAGGCCACATGGCGCACCAGCAACACCAGCCCCAGCACGAAGACGATCACGGCCACGAACGCCACCGCGATGATGTGCAGCGGGTTCAGCTTGCCCAGGTCTTCCTGGTAGGCGCTGTTCTTGCGAACGCCGAAGAACGACCAACCCACCGCCTTCACCGTGTCCCACAGCGAAGCCTTCGGCCGAGGCCGGAGCGGGTCGGACGGATCGGTCACGAACGAGGCTCATCGGCGGTGTTCGAAACGGCGGCCACCGGGGCCGCGGGTGTCTTGCCGCCCACCTCGAAGAAGGTGTACGACAGCGTGATGGTCTTCACGTCCTTGGAAATCTTGGGGTCGATCACGAAGGCGACCGGCCACTGCTTCTTCTCGCCCGGCTCCAACGTGTACTGGTTGAAACAGAAGCACTCGAGCTTGTTGAAATACGGCGCGGCCTGCTGCGGCGCGTAGCTCGGGATGGCCTGCGCGGCCATGCGGCGGTTCTGCACGTTCTGAAACTCGTACATCACCGTGTTGAGCTGGCCCGGGTGCACCTGCAGCGTCCGCTCCGCAGGCTTGAAGTCCCACAGGCCGCCGCGCACGTTCGAGTCGAACTCCACGGTGATGGTGCGGGTCATGTCGACCTGCGTGTTGTCGGGCACGCGCACATTCTTGCCGCCGCTCGCGCCGCCCGGCACCTCGAGTTCGGAGAGCGCGAGGATGTTGATGCCGGTCATCTCGCAGATCGCGCGGTACATCGGCACCAGCGCATAGCCGAAGGCGAACATGCCGCAGGCCACCACGGCCAACTTGCCGACCATGCGGACGTTGGCGCGCCGGATGCGTTGACCGAGGCTCATGCGCGTCTCCCGCTCGTTGCGTACGTGAGTGCCGGTTCAGCGACCGCTGAACCAGACCATGCGAACAATGAAGCCGACGAAGAACACCACGGCAATGGAAGCCAGCGTGAGCCCCATGCGGCGGTTGTTGCGTTTCTGTTCGGGTGTCATCGTGCGCTGGATTCTTCGATCAGCCGATCACCTTGCTGGCGGTCGCGTCGAGCTTGGGCGGGGTTTCGAAGGTGTGGAACGGGGCCGGCGACGGCACTTCCCACTCGAGGCCCTCGGCGCCTTCCCACGGCTTTTGTGCAGCCTTTTCGCCCTTGCCGCGCATAGTGGGCAACACGACGAACAGGAAGAAGTAGACCTGCGCGAAACCGAAGAAGAACGCACCGACCGACGCCACGGCGTTGAAGTCGGCGAACTGCATCGGGTAGTCGGCATAGCGGCGCGGCATGCCCGCCAGGCCCAGGAAGTGCATCGGGAAGAAAGTGACGTTGAACGAGATCAGCGACCACCAGAAGTGCACCTTGCCGCGCGTTTCGTTGTACATCACGCCGGTCCACTTGGGCACCCAGTAGTAGAAGCCAGAGAACATCGCGAACAGCGAGCCGGCCACCAGCACGTAGTGGAAGTGGGCCACCACGTAGTACGTATCTTGCAGCTGCGTGTCGATCGGTGCGACCGCCAGGATCAGCCCGGTGAAGCCGCCCATGGTGAACACGAAGATGAAGCCGACCGCGAACAGCATGGGCGTCTCGAAGGTCATCGAGCCCTGCCACATCGTGGCAATCCAGTTGAAGATCTTCACGGCCGTGGGCACCGCGATCAGCATGGTCGCGTACATGAAGAACAGCTGGCCGGTGAGGGGCATGCCGGTCGTGAACATGTGGTGCGCCCACACGATGAACGACAGGATGGCAATGGACGACGTGGCATACACCATCGAGGCGTAGCCGAACAGGCGCTTGCGGGCGAAGGCCGGCACCACCTGGCTGATGATGCCGAAGGCCGGCAAGATCATGATGTAGACCTCGGGGTGGCCGAAGAACCAGAAGATGTGCTGGTACATCACCGGGTCGCCGCCGCCGGCGGGGTTGAAGAAGCTGGTGCCGAAGTGGCGGTCGGTCAGCGTCATCGTGATGGCGCCGGCGAGCACGGGCATCACGGCGATCAGCAGGTAGGCGGTGATGAGCCAGGTCCAGCAGAACATCGGCATCTTCATCAGCGTCATGCCCGGGGCGCGCATGTTGAGGATGGTCACGATGATGTTGATCGAACCCATGATCGAAGACGCGCCCATGATGTGCATCGCGAAGATGCCGGCGTCCATCGAGGGGCCCATCTGCAGCGTGAGCGGTGCGTACAGGGTCCAGCCGGCCGCGGGCGCGCCACCGGGCATGAAGAACGAGCCCACCAGCATCAGCGCCGCGGGAATCAGCAACCAGAAGCTGAAGTTGTTCATGCGCGCGAACGCCATGTCGGAGGCGCCCACCTGCAGCGGGATCATCCAGTTCGCAAAGCCCACGAAGGCCGGCATGATGGCGCCGAACACCATGATCAGGCCGTGCATGGTCGTGAACTGGTTGAACAGCTCGGGGTTGACCAGTTGCAGGCCGGGCTGGAACAGCTCGGCGCGAATCAGCAGCGCGAGCACGCCGCCCACCATCAGCATCGTGAAGCTGAACAGCAGGTAGAGCGTGCCGATGTCCTTGTGGTTGGTCGCGAACACCCAGCGGCGCCAGCCGGTGGGCGCGTGGTGGTCGTGATGCTCGTCGTGTGCGTGCTCGCCGTGGGGGGCGTGACCGTGGGGGTCGAGGACTGCGCTCATGTCGTTGTTCCTTGCAATTTCTTCTTCGCGGGGCGCTGCCGTATCACTTGCCGCGCAGGGCCTGCACTTCGGCCGGCTGCACCAGCTGGCCCGTCTTGTTCGACCAGCTGTTCTTGGTGTACGTGGCCACGGCCGCGAGGTCGGTATCGCTCAGTTGCTTCCACGACGGCATGGCGCCGTTGTTCTGGCCGTTGAGCAGCACGTGCAGCTGCACCGTGTGGTCGGCGTCGAGCACCTTCGGGTCGCCGTCGAGCGCCTTGATCGGGCCCGCGCCCTTGCCGTTGGCCTGGTGGCAGGCGGCGCAATTGGAGGCATAGACCTTCTCGCCGCGAACCAGCATGTCGGGCAGCGTCCAGACCTTGGTCGGGTCGTCGAGCTTGGCGGCGGCAACCTTGCGCTGATCGGCCACCCAGGCCGTGTAGTCACCGGCGGAGACCACCTTCACGTGGATCGGCATGTAGGCGTGTTCCTTGCCGCAGAGCTCCTGGCACTGGCCGTAGTAGTCGCCGATGGTCTCGGCACGGAACCAGGTGTCGCGCACGAAGCCGGGAATCGCGTCCTGCTTCAGGCCCAGCTGCGGCACGGCGAACGCGTGGATCACATCGTTGGCGGTGGTGATGATGCGGACCTTCTTGTTGACCGGCACCACCAGCGGGTAGTCGACCTTGAGCAGGTAGTCGTTGGGCATCACGCCCTTGGCGCCCGCGTCGGACATGGCGCGCTGCGAGCTGTCGAGCGTGGAGATGAAGGCCAGGCCCTCGCCTTCGCCGTTCAGGTAGTCGTAGCCCCACTTCCACTGGTAGCCCGTGGTCTTGATCGTGAGGTCCGCGTTGGTGGTGTCCTTCTGGGCCACCAGCACCTTGGTGGCGGGCAGCGCCATCACGATCACGATGAGGAAGGGCACGATGGTCCAGATGACCTCGACCACCACCGATTCATGGAAGTTGGCCGCCTTGTGGCCGACCGACTTGCGGTGCTTCCAGATGGAATAGAACATGACCGCGAACACGGCGACGAAGATGACCGTGCACAGGATCATCATGACCGTGTGCAGGAAATGCTGCTCCTGCGCGATCTTGGTGACGCCGATCGGAAGATTCAGCTGGCGAACCGAAGGGCCGCCGGGCAGATCGTTGACTGCGTGCGCCGCGCTGCTGAAAGCCGCGCCGGCCGCCAGCAACAGATTCGCCGGCCTGTACTTGTTGCGCCAAATGCTCTTCATCGTGTTCACGTTTCTTCAATTTTTTCGACAAACCCAACCGTGCGGCACTGCGCGAGCCCCCTCAGGCGCCGCGCAACGCCATGCGAATCTCGCGGGCCAGAGCGGCACGCAACTCCGGGCGTACATAGCGCCCCACCCTGACCGATCGACCCTGTCCCGAAACCTCGATCAGCGAGCGATCGCCGGTCTGCGGTTCGATCCGCACCTGGTGCGGAAGAAATTCAGTGCGCTCGTAGTGCCCGCCGTTCTCGAGCTCGACGACGAGGCGGCCTTCCTGCAGCGCGATCTTCTCGCCGTCGGTCGCATGCCGTGCATAGACCATGAACGCAAACCCGACGGCTGCCAGTTCGAGCCAGGCAAAAGGCAGCACCAGCGGCGCACCGTGCAGCCAGAACAGGGTGCCGATGCCGAGCGATACCACGCACAGCGAGGCGTAGAGCCAGCCCAGCTGGCTCGGCGTCACCGAGCAGTTCCGCTTCAGGAACCAGTGGATGTTCTGGCCTGAGACGGTGGCAAATCGAAACACGGAATTCGACACGGGCGAGTTCAGCAAATCGGTGCGTCGACGGTTGCCAAACCCCTCGTACAAACAGGATCCGACACCCCTCGTTCACGGGACAGTACCCGCGAGTTCCACGCAACGGCGGATTGTAGCGGGTAGATACCTGCGCCCGGGTGCCCTGTGGGACGCCTACGGGTCACTACTAGTAGGCAAAAAACGGCTTGTGCGACAGGCATTTACCGCTCTCTTTTGCAGCCGCGGTCAGGCGCCCGGACGACCCCGTTGCAGCATCGAGCGCATCTCGCGCAGCGACACCGCACTCTCGGCCGCAATCGACACGCGCGGCGCAGGCTTGAAGGCATGGCCATAGATGACCTCGAAGGTCAGCGCGATGCGCCCGCCGCCCTCGTCGGCCGGCGCGAGCTCAGGCAGCGCCTTCTTCAGTGATTGGTGCCAGGCCTTGCCGCGGAGCGCCGCGAAGCGCGCCGGGTGCAGGTTGCGGCCCAGCCCGCGCAACTCGGCCAGCGCCGCCTCGGGCGTGGCCCAGGTCAGCACGATGCGCTCCATGTCCATCACCGGCTCGGCGAAGCCGGCATGCACCAGCATGTCGCCCCAGTCGTGCATGTCGGTGTACTCATGGCCGGCGGCCGGCCAGCCCAGGCGGGCGTGCAGCGCGCGCAGCTCGCGAACGGTGTCGGGGCCGAGGCAGGAGAACATCAGGAAGCCGTCGGTCGCCACCAGCTTGTGCCAGTGCGAGATCAGCGCCTCGGGGTCGGCCGCCATGTGCAGCGACATGTTGGCCCAGAGCAGGTCGACGCCTTCTTCGGGCGTCGCGTCGAAGCGCGCCTTGCCGCCCTGCCAGCGACGCGCGCTCCACCACGGGGCGCTCAGCGCCTGCGCGGTCGCGGCGGCCAGCACGGGCTCCGGCTCGATGACGAACGACGCGGCGTCCTTGTAGCGGCGGGCGACCAGCTCGTGGGCTTCGAGGCCGCCGCGCAACGGCGCCCAGTCGGCCCAGGTGCGCGGCTGGGCCTTGATCCATTGCAGCCGGTCTTCCATGCGGCGGCCGATTTCCTCGTGCAGCCAGGGGGAGCCGTCGGCAGGCGCGAGACGACGCCAGCGGGCGGCCGCCGTGGCATCGATGGTCGGCGGTCGTCTTGTGGGGTCGGTGGCCATGGGGCCGTGAGTATATTGAGACATGCGCAGCCATCGGGCCCTGTGGCCTTTATTGCCTTCACGGCCTTTCACCTCCCTGCTTGCCCGGCTGCCCAGCCAGTGCGCGGTCTGCCGCGCCTGGCCTTCGCGGCCGGTCTGCGACGCCTGCGTGGCCCGCTTCGCACCGCCCGCCGCGCGGTGCAGTGGCTGTGCCTTGCCGGTGCCCGAAGGCGTGAACCGCTGCGGCGACTGCGTGAAGCACCCGCCGCCGCTGGACGCCTGCCTTGCCGCCTGCACCTACGCGTGGCCCTGGCCCGATGCCATTGCCAGCTTCAAGTTCCGAGGCGACGCGGGCTGGGCCGGCCCGTTCGCCACCCTGCTGCGCAGCGCGCCGTGGGTCGAGCCGGCGCTGGAACAGTGCGACATCGTGCTGCCCATGCCGCTGGCGCCCGCACGGCTGCGCGAGCGTGGTTTCAACCAGGCGCTCGAACTCGCCCGGCGGCTGTCGCCCGCCAAGACCGACCCCACCCTGCTGCTGCGCACCCGCGACACGCCCGCCCAGAGCGGCCTGCCACGCGCCGAGCGCCTGCGCAACCTGAGCGGTGCCTTCGCGGTCGAACCCCTGCGCGCGGGAAAGGTACGGGGCAAGCGCATCGTGCTGGTCGACGACGTGATGACCAGCGGCGCTTCGCTGTTCGTCGCGGCCGAGGCACTGCGGCTGGCCGGCGCGGCGCACATCACGGCCGTGGTGCTGGCCCGCACCGATCCGCCGCGCTGAACGGCTGGTGCGGCCCGCCGACAATGGGCGCATGTTCCATATCGTCCTGGTCCACCCCGAAATTCCGCCGAACACCGGCAACGTGATCCGCCTGGCGGCCAACACCGGTTGCACACTGCACCTGGTCGAGCCGCTGGGCTTTTCGATGGACGACCGCCTGCTGCGCCGCGCCGGGCTCGATTACCACGAGTACGCCGAAGTGAAGCGCCACGCCGACTGGCACGCCCTGCTCGCCGCCGAGCAGCCCGTGCCCGAGCGCATGTTCGCCCTTACCACGCGCGGCACACGCGCCGTGCACGACGTGCGCTTCCAGCCCGGCGACTGGCTGGTGTTCGGCTCGGAGACCAGCGGCCTGCCGCCCGCGGTGCGCGACGGTTTTGCCGACGCTCAGAAGCTGCGGCTGCCAATGCGCGAGGGCCAGCGCAGCCTGAATCTCTCCAATGCGGTGGCGGTCACCGTGTTCGAAGCCTGGCGGCAAAACGGCTTCGGCTGACACCTGGAAACAAAGTCGCATCCCGTGGGGAGGGTCGCAGCGCATCCGATCGGCGGCGCGCGCCGTATGAACAGACGTGCCGGCCGCAAAGCGAGCCGGCACCTCTGTTCAACGCTTTTCCACAGGAGTCTCACCATGAACGCCAAGTCGATTGCCTCTGCCGCCTTCGCTACGCTCGCCTTCGCCAGCGGCGCCCAGGCCTTCCAGGGAGAACAGAACCCGCTGCCGCCCCAGCCCTTCCAGTCGACGCTGTCGCGCGCGCAGGTTCAGGCCGATGCGCGCCAGCCCTTCAAGGTCAGCAACGGCGGCACCGGCGCGCTGCAGGCCCGGGACGGCAGCACCGATCGCGGCACCGTGCGCCAGAGCGCATTGAGCATCACCCGCCAGGGCGCGGCGACCTACGGTGAAGTGACCGACCGCCGGTTGTAAAACACGAAGACCGCCGCCTCAGCGGTAGCGGCGCGCCACCGACTCGGCCACGCAGGCCGGCTTGGCGGCGCCTTCGAGTTCGATGGTGGTCTCCCAGGTCATCTGGAATCCATCGTCGGCAATCGGCTCCGAGCTGAGCAGCTTCATGCGTGCGCGCAGCCGTTTGCCCACCGGCACCGGCGACATGAAGCGCACCCGGTTCATGCCGTAGTTCACGCCCATGCGCGACTCGACCACCTCGATCGCCACCTCGAACAACTTCGGCAGCAGCGACAGCGTGAGAAAGCCGTGCGCAATCGGCCCGCCGAAGGGTCCGGCCTTGGCACGCTCCACGTCGACGTGGATCCACTGGTGGTCGCCCGTCGCCTCGGCGAACTGGTTCACCTGCTCCTGCGTGATGGTGATCCAGTCGCTCACGGCGACTTCCTGGCCGACGCAGGCGGAGAGGTCCTGAAGGGTCTGGAATGTCTTTTTTGTCATGCGGGGCATTCTGGCGCGTGGCCTGTTCGACCGGCTGTCGGGCTCGCGACACGCCGGCTCAGGGAAAACGGGGGCACCTTCAGGCGTCGAGCCAGTTGCAGACGGGTTGCCACTGCGCCAGGTCGCGCTGCACGCGGCCGGGCGCAATGTCGAACACCGTGAGCCCGCGCGCCGCGAGCTGCACGTAGTTCTGCGTGTCGCGCAGCTCGCCGATCACCGGTACGCCCAGCCCCGCGATGAATTCGTGCAGCCGGTCGGCCGCCAGCGTGCGCGCGTTCACGCGCATGCCGACCAGGCCGATCTTCGTTTTCTCGGCGCGGCGGCTCTCCAGCAGCCGGTCGAGGAAGTCGCGCGTCGCGTAGATGTCGAAGATGCTCGGCTGCAGCGGCACGATCACCCGGTCGGCCAGCACCAGCACCTCCTTGAAGCGCCAGCCGTGCAGGCCGGCCGGCGTGTCGAGCACAGCATGCGTGGTGCCGCGCGGCGGCCGCACCACCGAACTGTCGCCAGAGGCCTCCCAGGTGGCGATGGGCCGGGCCTGCGGCGGACGCAGCCCCAGCCAGAGCCGCGAAGACTGCTGCCGGTCCACGTCGCCCAGCATCACGGCGTGGCCGCGGCTTGCGAAGTAGCCCGCAACGTTCGTTGCGATCGTCGACTTGCCTACGCCACCCTTGGGGTTGGCGACCAGAACCACCGGCATAGCGCTCTCCTCCAGAACTGGGAACGGGCTCCATGGTAGTGGCTGCCCCCCGTTTTGCCCGGCAAGGCCGCCGCGACTGCGCTATGTTCGCGGGATGACTACAACAACATCCATGGGAAACCCTGCCGCGCAAAGCAGCGGCGTCTACGTGCTCGCCGCCCACCCGCACTGGCGCGACTCCCGCGTCAACCGCCGCATGCTGGCCGCCGCCCGTGCCGTGCCGGGTGTGGACGTGAACGACCTGTACGGCAGCTACCCCGACTACGCCATCGACGTCGAGGCCGAGCAGGCCCGGCTGGCCAAGGCCAGCCTGGTGGTGCTGATGCACCCGATCCAGTGGTACTCGATGCCCGCGCTACAGAAGCTCTGGCTCGACGACGTGCTCGCCTACGGCTGGGCCTACGGCCCCGGCGGCAACGCGCTGCAGGGCAAGGACCTCTGGCTGGTCGCCACCACCGGCAGCCCCGAGGCCAGCTACCACCCGCAGAACTACCACCGCTATTTCTTCGACGCCTTCCTGCCGCCCTACGAGCAGACCGCCGCGCTGTGCGGCATGCGCTTCCTGCCGCCGCTCATGTTCCACGGCGCGCGCAGCGCGCCCGAGGCCGAGGTCGCCTCGCACGTCGAAACCTTCGCCCAGCGCCTGGGCAGCTACCCCGCATGGCCCGAGATCGAGGAGATCGACGCCTGCGTGGCCTGCCCCGTGCCCGAGAGCGACCGGCCGGCCGAGCCGGAGCACATCGACAAGATCGTCTCCAACGCCTTTCATGCGGCCATCACCCACGGGCTGGCCAGCGTTTCTGCAAGCAAGGCGGCCTGAATGGAACACGCACCCGCCTGGCTGACCAGCAGCCTGATCTACCTGGGCGCCGCCGTGCTGGTGGTGCCGCTGTCGAAGTTCCTCGGGCTCGGCTCCATCATCGGCTACCTCGTGGCCGGCATCGCCATCGGCCCCTGGGGCCTGGGACTCGTGTCCAGCGTGGAAGACGTGCTGCACTTCGCCGAGTTCGGCGTGGTGCTGATGCTGTTCCTCGTCGGCCTCGAGCTGGAGCCCAAGCGCCTGTGGAACCTGCGCCGGCCCATCTTCGGCTGGGGCGCCGCGCAGGTCTTGAGCTGCGCCGCCGTGCTGTTCGCCGCGGGCTATGCCGTGGGCGCCGAATGGCGCGTGGCGCTGGTGGCGGCGCTGGGCCTGGCGCTGTCGTCCACCGCCATCGCGCTGCAGGTGTTCGGCGAGCGCAACCTGCTGAAGACGCCCAGCGGCCAGGCGGGCTTCTCGATCCTGCTGTTCCAGGACGTGGCCGCGATCCCCATCCTGGCGCTGCTGCCGTTGCTGGCCGGCGCCACCGCGGCCGAGCAGGCCATCACCGGCCTGGACCGCGCGCTGGAGGCGGCCAAGATCGTCGGCGTGATCGGCGGCATCATCCTCGGCGGCCGGCTGCTGCTGCGCCCGGTGCTGCGCTGGATCGCGCGCAGCAACACGCCCGAGATCTTCACCGCCGCCGCCCTGCTGCTGGTGGTGGCCATTGCCGCCCTGATGCAGCTGGTCGGGCTGTCGATGGCGCTGGGCGCCTTCCTCGCCGGCGTGCTGCTGGCCGAAAGCGAGTACCGGCGCGAACTGGAGACCGACATCGAGCCCTTCAAGGGCCTGCTGCTGGGCCTGTTCTTCATTGCCGTGGGCATGTCGATCAACTTCGGCGTGCTCATCGCCAGCCCCTGGATCATGGCCGCGCTGGTGGTCGGCTTCATGGCCATCAAGCTGGTGGTGATCTACGCGCTCGCCAAGGCGATGGGCATCGCCTACCAGGAGCGCCCCGTGTTCACGCTGCTGCTGGCGCAGGGCGGCGAGTTCGCCTTCGTGGTGTTCCAGGCCGCGGGCCCGGACGTGCTGCCGCCCGAAATCACCTCGCTGCTGATCGGCGGGGTGGCGCTGTCGATGCTGCTGTCGCCGCTGCTGCTGGTGCTGCTCGACAAGTTCGTGCTGCCGCGCTACAGCCGCAACAACGGCCCGCAGCTGGAGGAAATCTCGGAGCAGCAGGACGCCAAGGTGCTCATCTGCGGCTTCGGCCGCTACGGCCAGATCGTCGGGCGCATGCTGATGTCGCAGGGCCTGCGCGTGACGGTGCTCGACCACGACGCCGACACCGTCGAAGGCCTGCGCCAGTTCGGCTTTCGCGTGTTCTACGGCGACGCCACGCGGCTCGATTTGCTGCGCACCGCGGGCGCGGGCTCGGCCAAGGCCATCGTGGTGGCGGTGGACGACATCGAGCAGTCGCTGGACATCGTCGACCTGGTGAAAGAGAACTTTCCGCAGGCCCGCATCATTGCGCGTGCGCGCAACGTGACGCACCTGTTCCAGTTGCGCGACCGCGGCGTGACGGATGTGGAGCGCGAGGTGTTCGAGTCGTCGCTGCGCAGCGCCCGCTCGGTGCTCGAGGCGCTGAACTGGCCGGCGCACGAGGCGCGCGAATCGACCATGCGCTTTCGCCTGCGCAACCTGAGGCTCACCGACGAGATCTATCCGCACTACAAGGACCGCGCCAAGCTCATCGCGGCCAACAAGGAAGGCCGCCAGCAGTTCGAGGAACAGATGGCGCGCGAGCGCGAGGAGCGCCAGAAGCGCTCGGGCCGCGACTGGGACCGGCTGGAAGAAGACGAGCCGTCGGCGGAGCAGAGGCCCTGACGGGCGCCGGCGCCTAGACCGCCACCGTCAGGTAGACGCCTTCGCGCCCGACCAGTGCGGCGCGCGTGGGCATGAAGATCGTGCAGTCGTCGCAGGGCGAGCGAATTTCCTGGCCCGCATCGACGGCGATCAGCTCGCCCTTCTGGAAGGTCTCGAAGCCGAGCACGGGCCGGGCGAAGGCAAAGCCCTCGGTCTTGACCATGTGCACTTCGAGCAGCCGGAAGCGGCGCGCGGGTGCCCTTGCCGGTGCGCCCGGCAATGCGTCGACCAAGCCCAGGTGCGCCAGGAAACGCAGCGTCACATCGGTGGCCAGGTCGGCCGCAGACTGGCTGAAATGCTGGCCGCACTCCACCACCAGCGCGCCGCCGTCGACGCCTGCTTCACCATGCCGGCCATACGCCGTCACACCCGTGCCCGGAGCGCCGCCCACGGGCATCACCAGGTGCACCAGCGGGTTGCCGATGGCCAGCGCCAGCCCCGCGTTGCGCTCGAACTCCGGGTACACCCAGAAGGGCTGCACCGGCGCGCGCGTCGAGTGGATGTCCAGGATGTAGTCGGCCGCGTCCAGCACGGGCCGCAGTTCGCGCGCGCGGCGCAGCTCGGGGCTTTGCTGCGCGCCGTCGAGCATGGCGGGCGACCAGATGCGGTTGAGGTTGTGCACCAGCTGCCGGTTCTCGTAGGGCCGCTCGATGTCGAAGGCCTCGTAGGCCTCGACGTTCGCGAAGCTCACGGTGAGCGTGCCTATCTTCGGGCGCACGCCCGCGTCCAGCAGGTACGTGGCCGCGACCATGCCGCAGATCTCGTTGCCGTGCGTCAGCGCGTTCACCAGCACGTGCGGTCCGGGCAAGCCCGATGCGAAGCGGTGCACGTAGTCGATGCCGGTGTTGCCCTGCCGGTAGGCGGAGATGTCGCGCGGCAGCACCTCCAGCGGCGCGGTGTCGGGAGCGAACGATGCGTCGGTCATGGCGTCACTCGCCCCGGATGCCGGCGCGCCGGACCATCTCGCCGTAGACCGCGAGCCGCTCCGACATCATGGCCGTGAACTGCGCGGGCGTCTGCACCTCGGGCGTGAGCGAGCCGCGCGACAGCAAAGCCTCGGCCATGGCCGGCTGGTCGGCCACCGAACGCACCGCCTTGTGCAGCGCGGCGATGACCTCGGGCGGCGTCTTCGCGGGCGCGGCCAGGCCGATCCACGAGGTGGTGTTCAGCACCGGGTAGCCCAGCTCGGCGAAAGTCGGCACGTCGGGCAGCGCCGCGACGCGCGTCGGCGACGCCACCGCCAGCGCGCGCAGCTTGCCGGCCTGGATGTGCGGCAGGAAGGGCGCAAGGTTGTCCAGGCCGAACTGCACTTCGTTCGAGATCAGCGCGGTCACCAGCGGACCGCCGCCGCGGTAGGGCACGTGCGTGGCATTGAGCTGCAGCTGCGACTTCATCAGTTCCACGTTGAGCTGGCCCATGCTGCCCGGCCCCGCGCTGCAGAAGTTGAGTTCGCCCGGGCGCGACTTCACCAGCGCGACGAACTCCTTGAAGCTCTTCGCCGGCACCGCGGGGTTCACCAGCAGCACGTTGATGGAGCGCGCCAGCTGGCTGATGGACGCGAAGTCCTTGATCGGGTCGTAGCCCGTGTTGGCCTGCGTGAGCGGGTTGGCCAGGTGCGAGCTTTGCGAGGACACCACCAGCGTGTAGCCGTCGGGCTTGGCGCGCGCCACCTGCGCGCTGGCAATGGAGCCACCCGCGCCGCCCCGGTTGTCGATGACCACCGGCGTGCCGAGCGCCTTCGACAGCGGATCGGCGTACAGCCGCGCGATCAGGTCCACCGAGCCGCCCGCCGGGAACGGCACCACCAGCGTGACGGGGCGCGACGGCCAGGCCTCGGCCCGCGCCGCCAGCGGCAGCAGGGCGGCAAGACCGGCGCCGAGCATCGTGCGGCGGCGCAGGGCGGGAACGGTGAAGGTGGAATTCATGAGGCGTCCTGATGCGGTGGGTCCGGTTTAAAAGTGCGCGCATTGTTGCAAGACGATTTCATTTTTGCAATAGATACTGCAAAATTGGGACTGGCCTCCCTTGGCATGCAGAATGCCCGCGACCATGAATCTGAACCAACGCATCTCGGGCTACGGCAAGAAGCTCACGAAAAGCGAGCGGCTCCTGATCGCGGAGCTGCAGGCGCAGCATCCGCAGGGCCTGCTCGAATCTGCAACGAGCCTTGCAAGAAAGGTCGGCACCAGCGCCTCCACCGTGGTGCGGCTGCTCGCCAAGCTGGGTTACGAGAGCTATGCGCAGGCGCAGATGGAAGCCCGCCTGGAAGTCACCGCGCTGCTGGCCTCGCCCGCCGCGCGCGCCGGCGCCGGCATCGAGGGGGACGCCTCCGTTCGCACCTGCCTGGACAACGCGCTGCTGCACGACCAGCACAACCTGGCCGCCACTTTCGCCGCGCTCGACGTGGGTGCGTTCGAAGGCGCGGTGCGGCTGCTCACGCAGCGCAAGGTGCGTGTGCACGTGCTCGGGCAGCGGCACGGCGCGCAGCTGGCCAACCATCTGGCCCTGCACCTGAACATGTGCCTGCCCGACGTGCGCTCGATGACCTCGGCGAGCCCGCTGCTGCTCGAAGACCAGCTGCTGTGGGTCGACGAACACGACGTGCTGCTCACGCCCACCTTCAGGCGCCACTCGCTGGCCATCGCGCGCACGGCCAAGTACTTTCGCGAGAAGGGCGCGAAGGTGATCGTGATGACCGACGGGCCGACGGCGCCGGCCGCCGCATCGGCCGACCACCTGCTGCTGGTGCGCACGTCGAGCGCATCGCCGTTCGACTCCTACACGGCGGCGCTCTCGGTCTGCAATGCGCTGATCACCGCGGTGGCGCAGCGCCGCAAGAAGGAGCTGGGCGTCTCGCTCCAACGCTACGAGGCCCTGACCGAACACCACTGGAACGACGCCGCCGACCCGGCGCGCCCCGCGGGTTCAGGGCGCTGAAGCCACGGGGGCAGCCGGTGCCGCCGGCTTGTCCAGCCCCAGCAGGCGCACCGCGTTGCCCTTCAGGATGCCCGGCATCACCTCGGGCTTGAAGCCCGCCACCTCGAAGTCGCGCATCCAGCGGTCGGGCGTGATCAGCGGGTAGTCGCTGCCGAACAGGATGCGGTCCTTCAGCAGCGTGTTGGCGTACTGCACCAGCTGCTTCGGAAAGTACTTGGGGCTCCAGCCCGACAGGTCGATCCACACGTTGGGCTTGTGCGTGGCCACGCTCAGCGCCTCGTCCTGCCAGGGAAAGCTGGGGTGGGCCATGACGATCTGCATGTCCGGGAAGTCGATGGCCACGTCGTCCAGGTGCATCGGGTTGCTGTACTCCAGCCGCAGGCCGCCGCCGCAGCGCATGCCCGAGCCGATGCCGCTGTGGCCGGTGTGGAAGATGGCCGGCAGGCCGTACTCGGCGATCACCTCGTAGATCGGCCAGGCCATCTTGTCGTAGGGGTGGTAGCCCTGCACCGTCGGGTGGAACTTGAAGCCCTTCACGCCGTGCTGCTCGATCAGCCGGCGCGCCTCGCGCGCGCCCATCTTTCCCTTGTGCGGATCGATGCTGGCGAAGGCGATCATCATGTCGCTGTTCTTCTGCGCGTGCTCCGCGATCTCCTCGTTCGGGATGCGCCGCCGTCCCATGTTCGACTCCGCGTCGACCATGAACATCACCAGCCCGATCTTTCTTTCACGGTAGTACGCCACGCTCTCCGCAATGGTGGGCCGGCCGCTGGAGCCGAAGTACTTGTCGGCGGCGCGGTCGTACTCCTCGCCGTAGTTGTCGAACGGGTTCCAGCAGCTCACTTCGGCGTGGGTGTGGATGTCGATCGCGATCAGGTTCTGATGGTCCATGTCGTTGTCTCCGGTACGGGTAAGTCCCTAGGGAATGGGGGCCTCAAGTGCCTTGAATTGATTATTTCTCATAACCATAATCCAACGCAACCCCGAACACCATCATGACCAATCCAGACCTTCACATCGAGATCAGCGACGAAGTCGCCATTGTTCGCCTCACACGCGGTGCCAAGCGCAACGCACTGTCCGACGGCCTGATCCTCGCGCTGCGCAACACCTTCGAGACGCTGCCGTCCACCGTGCGTGCCGCGGTGCTCGACGGCGAAGGCCCGCACTTCTGCGCCGGCCTCGACCTGAGCGAACTGAAGGAGCGCGACGCCGGCCAGGGCCTGCAGCACTCGCGCATGTGGCATGCCGCGCTCGACCTGATCCAGCACGGGCCGGTGCCGGTGGTGGCCGCGCTGCATGGCGCGGTGGTGGGCGGCGGGCTGGAGCTGGCCAGCGCGTGCCACATCCGCGTGGCCGACCGGAGCACCTTCTATGCGCTGCCCGAAGGCTCGCGCGGCATCTTCGTGGGCGGCGGCGGCTCGGTGCGCATTCCCAAGCTCGTCGGCGTGGCGCGCATGACCGACATGATGATGACCGGCCGCGTCTACAACGCCGAGGACGGCGAGCGCGCCAACTTCGCGCAGTACCTGGTGGACGAAGGCACCGCCTTCGACAAGGCCCTGGAACTCGCCAGGCGCATCGCCACCAACGCACCGCTGACCAACTACGCGCTCATGCACGCGCTGCCGCGCATCGCCGAGCAGTCGGCCGACCACGGCTTCTTCACCGAGGCGCTCATCTCCGGCATCGTGCAGGCCGCGCCCGAAGCCAAGGAGCGCGTGCGCGACTTCCTCGAAGGCCGCGGCGCGAAGGTGAGCAAGGGATGACCGCCGCTCACGTGGGTGAGGCCGCCCCGGCCGTCCGCTACCGCCCGCTGGCCTTCGGCGTGACGCGCGCCACGTTGCGCGACGGCGCACCGGGCACGCGGTACCTGAAGGCCGAGACCCCGCTCGAACCCTACCGCGACCGCATGACCGACCGGCTGCAGCACTGGGCCGACGTCGAGCCAGAGCGCACCTTCATCGCCCGTCGCGAACGGCTGGCCGACGGCAGCACCGGCGACTGGGTCCGCGTGAGCTACGCGCAGGCACTGCACAAGGCGCGCGGCATCGGACAGGCCCTGCTGGACCGGGGCCTGAACGCCGAGCGCCCCGTGGCCATCCTGAGCGAGAACGGCATCGACCACGCGCTGCTCGCGCTCGGCTGCCTCTACGCCGGCGTGCCCTACTGCCCCGTCTCGCCGCCCTACTCGCTCGTGAGCCAGGACTTCGAGAAGCTGCGCCACGTCTTCGACACGCTGACACCCGGCCTGGTGTTCGCCACCGACGCCGCGCGCTACGGCCGCGCCATCGCCGCCGTGGTTCCCGCCGGCACCGAGGTCGTGATCGCCGAAGGCACGCTCGAGGGCCGCGCCGTCACCTCGTTCGACGCGCTGGCCTCGACGCCTGCCACGCCCGCCATCGACGAAGCGATGCGCGCCACCGGCCCCGACACCATCACCAAGTTCCTCTTCACCTCGGGCTCGACCAAGATGCCCAAGGCCGTGATCAACACGCACCGCATGTGGTGCGCCAACCAGCAGCAGCTGCGCCAGTCGATTCCCGCGCTGGGCGACGAGCCGCCGGTGCTGGTCGACTGGCTGCCCTGGAACCACACCTTCGGCGGCAACCACAACGTGGGCATCGTGCTGGACAACGGCGGCACACTCTACGTGGACGACGGCAAGCCCACGCCCGGCGGCATGGCCGAGACGCTGCGCAACCTGCGCGAGATCGCGCCCACCATCTACTTCAACGTGCCCACCGGCTTCGAGGCCATTGCACAGGCGATGGAAACCGACGCCGTGCTGCGCCGCAACCTGCTGTCGCGCGTGAAGATGTTCTTCTACTCGGGCGCCGCGCTGTCGCAGCCCGTGTGGGACAGCCTGCACAAGACGCAGGAGTCCGAAGTGGGCGAGCGCATCGTCATGGGCACCGGCCTGGGCATGACCGAGTCAGGCCCGTTCGCGCTGTACGTGACCGGCCCCGACGTGAAGTCGGGCGACGTGGGCCTTCCCGCGCCGGGCATCGAGCTCAAGCTGATCGACGTCGACGGCAAGACCGAGGTGCGCTACCGCGGCCCCAACATCACGCCCGGCTACTGGCGCGCGCCCGAGGCCACGGCCGAGGCCTTCGACGACGAAGGCTTCTTCTCCACCGGCGACGCCGTGAAGTGGATCGCCGACGACGACATCCACCGTGGCCTGCGCTTCGACGGCCGCATCGCCGAAGACTTCAAGCTCGCCACCGGCACCTTCGTGAGCGTGGGCCCGCTGCGCGCGAAGATCATCGCGGCCGGCGCGCCCTACGTGCAGGACGCGGTGCTCACCGGCATCAACCTGAAGGAAGTCGGCGCGCTGATCTTCCCGACGCAGAAGGTGCGGCAACTGGCAGGCCTCGGTACCGATGCCCCGATGCAGCAGGTGCTCGAGAGCGCGCCCGTGCAAGCGCACTTCCAGCAGGTCGCCAACGACCTGGCGGCCATGGGCACCGGCAGCGCCAACCGCATCGCGCGGCTGCACCTGATGGCCGAGCCGCCGTCCATCGACAAGGGCGAGGTGACCGACAAGGGCTCCATCAACCAGCGCGCCGTGCTCAAGCACCGCGCCGCGCTGGCCGATGCGATGCATGCGGGCACGCTGCCTTTCACCCTCACACCGCGCTAGACATTCCAGGAGACCACACACCATGAAGATCGAAGGACAAGCCGCTCTCGTCACCGGCGGCGCATCGGGCCTGGGCGAAGCCACCGCACGCGAGCTCGCGCGCCTGGGCGCCAAGGTCGCCGTGCTGGACCGCAACGCCGCGCTCGCAGAGAAAGTGGCTGCCGACATCGGCGGCGTCGCCTGCGTCTGCGACATCACCGACACCGACAGCGTGAACGCCGCGCTCGACAAGGCCGAGGCCGCGCACGGCCCCGCGCGCATCCTGATGAACGTGGCCGGCATCGGCAGCGCCAAGCGCATCGTCGGCAAGGACGGCAACCCCGCGCCGCTCGACGACTTCGTGCGCGTGGTCAACATCAACCTGATCGGCGGCTACAACATGGCGCGCCTGTTCGCGGCGCGTTGCGCCAAGCTCGCCGCGCTCGACAACGGTGAAAAAGGCGTGATGCTCTTCACCGCATCGGTGGCAGCCTTCGACGGCCAGGTGGGCCAGCAGGCCTACAGCGCCTCCAAGGGCGGCCTGGTCGGCATGACGCTGCCGATGGCGCGCGACCTCGCGCAGCACGCCATCCGCGTGTGCACCGTGGCGCCGGGCCTGTTCGCCACGCCGCTGCTGCTGGAGCTGCCCGAGGCGGTGCAGCACTCGCTGGCCGCGTCCATTCCCTTCCCGCCGCGCCTGGGCAAGCCTTCGGAATTCGCCGAGCTGGCCTGCCACGTCGTCACCAACGGCCACCTCAACGGCGAGGTGATCCGCCTCGACGGCGCCCTGCGCATGGCGCCGCGCTGAGCCTTCTTTCTTCCCGCTTCCACCTCAGGAGACAACGATGACCTTCAAGAAGACCACCCTGGCCGCCGTGCTGGCGCTCATTGCCATGGGCGCCGCCCATGCCGACATCACCATCGGCGTGGTGCAGCCGCTCACCGGCCCGGCCTCGGGCCTGGGCATTCCGGTGAAGAACGGCATCGCCATCTGGCCCAAGACCATCGCCGGCGAAACGCTCAAGGTGGTGGTGCTCGACGACGCCACCGACCCGACCACGGGCGTGAAGGACGCGAAGCGCCTGGTGACCGAAGACAAGGTCGACGTGATCGTCGGCTCCAGCGCCACGCCCGTCGCCATTCCGATGGCCGACGTGACGGCCGAAGCCGGCACGCCGCAGCTGTCGACCGCGCCGGCCGGCCTGCCGCCGGGCAAGGACAAGTGGTTCTTCCGCCTGCCACAGTCGAACGACGTGATGGCCTACGCCGTGGTCGCGCACATGAAGAAGCAGAACGTGAAGACGGTCGGCTTCCTCGGCTACACCGATGCCTACGGCGAGCTGTGGCTCAAGGCACTCACCGCCGAAGCCGCCAAGAACGGCATCAAGATCGTCGCCACCGAGCGCTTCGCGCGCGCCGACACCAGCGTGACGGGCCAGGTGCTCAAGCTCACGTCGGCCAACCCGGACGCGATCCTGATCGTGGCCTCGGGCAGCGGCGCCGGCATGCCGCAGAAGGCGGTGATGGAGCGCGGCTTCAAGGGCAAGGTCTACCAGACGCACGCCGCCGCCACGCAAGACCTGATGCGCACCGCGGGCAAGGACGCCGAGGGCACCTTCGTGGTGTCGGGCCCCGCCACGGTGGCCGAACAGCTGCCCGACAGCCACCCGTCGAAGGCCGCCGCCGTGGCCTTCGTGCAGGGCTACGAGAAGGTGTACGGCCCCGGCTCGCGCAACCAGTTCGCGGGCCACTCGGCCGACGCGCTCACGGTGCTCGAGAAGGCCGTGCCGGTCGCGCTGAAGAAGGCCAAGCCCGGCACGCCGGAGTTCCGCGCCGCGCTGCGCGACGCTCTCGAAGGCATGGGCCGCACGGTGCTCGCGCACGGCGTGCTCAACTGGACCGCGCAAGACCATTGGGGCTACACGACCGAGACCGGCGTGATGCTCAAGGTGGTGAACGGCGCGTTCAAGGTCGAGCAGTAATCCACTTCGGCAGCCTTCAACGCATCAGCCTGTACCCCACGCCATGGACTTCTCGATCGCCAGCATCCTGACGCTGGACGGACTCACCAACGGCGCGATCTATGCCCTGCTGGGCATGGGCATCGTGCTCGTCTTCACGGTGACCCGCGTCATCTTCATCCCGCAGGGCGAATTCGTGGCGTACGGCGCGCTGACGCTGGCGATCTTCCAGACCGGCAAGACGCCGGGCACGGTGTGGCTGCTGCTGATCCTGGCCGGCGTCGCCGCGCTGATGGACCTGGCGACCACCTGGCGCCACAGCGGCAGCGCGGCCAGCGGGCTGAAGGCCGCGTTGCGCACCTTCGCGCTGCCGGCCGTCATCTGTGCGGTGTCGGCCTGGGCCGGACCGCGCAACCTGCCCATCGGGGTGCAGGCGCTGCTCACGGTGTTCATCGTCACGGCCTTCGGGCCGCTGGTGTACCGCGTGGCCTACCAGTCGCTGGCGGGCGCGAGCTCGCTGGTGCTGCTGATCGTCTCGGTCGGCGTGCACTTCGCGATGACGGGCCTGGGCCTGCTGTTCTTCGGCGCGGAAGGTTTTCGCAACCCGCCGTTCTGGGACGAGCGCATGGCGCTCGGCCCGCTCAACGTGAGCGGTCAGGCGCTGATCATCTTCGCGATGTCGGCCGCGCTGATCGTGCTGCTGTGGCTGTTCTTCGAGCGCAGCCTGTACGGCAAGGCGTTGCGCGCGACGGCGGTCAACCGCTTGGGCGCCCGGCTCATGGGCATCTCGACGCAGGCTGCGGGGCAACTGACCTTTGCGATGGCGGCGCTGATCGGCGCGCTGTCGGGGCTGCTGATCGGACCGACGACCACGGTGTTCTACGACTCGGGTTTTCTCATCGGCCTGAAAGGCTTCGTCGCCGGCGTGATCGGCGGGCTCGCCAGCTATCCGGGCGCGCTGCTCGGTGCCTTGGCCGTGGGCGTCATCGAGGCGTTCGGCTCGTTCTGGGCCAGCTCGTTCAAGGAAGTGATCGTGTTCACCATCATCCTGCCGGTCTTGCTGTGGCGCTCGCTGACCAGCGGCCATTCGGACGAGGAGCATTGACATGGAAGCGCTCCTGAACCCTTCGTCGGCCCGCGTGCCCGACAAGAGCGCGCTGCGCACCTGGGGCCCGCTCGCGCTGATCGTGGTGCTGATCGCCCTGCCCTTTCTGCCGCTGCCCGACTTCTGGATCATCCAGCTCAACTACATCGGCATCTACACGCTGCCGGTGCTCGGCCTGGTGCTGCTCACCGGCGTGGGCGGCCTCACCTCCTTCGGGCAGGCGGCGTTCGTGGGCATCGGGGCGTACACCACCGCCTACCTCACGGTGAACACCGGCCTGTCGCCTTGGGTCACGCTGTTCATCGGGCTCGCGCTCACCGGCCTCAGCGCCGCCTTCATCGGCGCGATCACGCTGCGCATGTCGGGCCACTACCTGCCGCTGGCCACCATCGCGTGGGCGCTGTCGCTGTACTACCTCATGGGCAACCTCGACGCGCTGGGCAAGTACGACGGCATCCTGGGCGTCAAGGGGCTGTCGCTGTTCGGCTTCGAGTTCGGCCAGCAGCGCCTGTTCTACGGCGTGGTGTGGGCGTTCGCGATTCTGGCGGCGTTCGCGGTGATTCGCCTGCTCGACTCCCGCAGCGGCCGCGCCATCCGTTCCCTGGCGGGCGGCTCGCAGATGGCCGAGGCCATGGGCGTGAACACGCTGCGCTTCAAGATCGGGATCTTCGTGCTCGCGGCCATGCTGGCCTCGATCTCGGGTTGGCTGTTCGCGCACTTCCAGCGCACGGTGAACCCCTCGCCCTTCGGCCTGAAGATGGGCATCGAGTACCTCTTCATGGCCGTGCTCGGCGGCGCGGCCCACGTGTGGGGCGCCATTGCCGGCGCGGGCATCGTCAAGCTGCTCGAAGACCAGCTGCAGGTGCTGCTGCCCAAGCTCATCGGCACGGCCGGCAGCTACGAGCTGATCGTGTTCGGCATCATGATCGTGCTGGTGCTCAAGTACCTGCCCGACGGGCTCTGGGCCTTCGTCGACCGGCGCCTGCCGCGACCGCGCCGCAGCGTCGACTGGCAAGGCGCCAAGGACCTGCCCGCGCGCACCAAGCCGGCCCCCGGCGAGGTGGTGCTCGACGTGCAGGCCATCCGCAAGACCTTCGGCGGGCTGGTGGCGGTGAACGACATCAGCTTCCAGACGCGCGCCGGCCAGATCGTCGGCCTCATCGGGCCGAACGGCGCGGGCAAGTCGACCACCTTCAACCTGGTCACCGGCGTGCTGACCCTGTCGGGCGGCGCGGTGCGCTTCCGGGGCGAGGCCATCGGCGGGCTGGGCGCGCGGCAGATCGCGCAGCGCGGTGTGTCGCGCACCTTCCAGCACGTGAAGATGGTGGCCGACATGACGGTGCTGGAAAACGTGGCGCTGGGCGCGCACCTGCGCGGACGCAAGGGCGCCGTGGCCGCCATGCTGCGCATCGACCGCGCCGAAGAGCGCGCGCTGTTCCGCGAGGCCGAGCGCCAGCTGCAGCGCGTGGGCATGGGCGACCACCTGCACGAGCTCGCGGGCAACCTGGCCATGGGCCAGCAGCGCCTGCTGGAAATTGCGCGCGCCCTGTGCGCCGACCCGGCCCTGCTGCTGCTCGACGAGCCCGCGGCCGGCCTGCGCCACAAGGAAAAGGAAGCGCTGGGCCAGGTGCTGCGCCAACTGCGCGGCGAAGGCATGAGCATCCTGCTGGTCGAGCACGACATGGGGCTGGTGATGGACATCTGCGACCACATCGTGGTGATGGAATTCGGCACGCACCTGATGGAGGGCACGCCCGCCGAGGTGCAGCAGAGCGACAAGGTGCGCGCCGCGTACCTGGGCACGGAGCATTAGGATGAAGCACTCCCCCAGGCTTCGCGCACTTCGTGTCGCTTCTCCTTCCCCCTCGCCGGGGGCAACACTGGCGGCCCGGCAAAGCCGGTTCTGCGGTGTTCCTGGCCTTTGCCCCTGCCGGTTTCATGCATCGTGCGTCACACGCAGCGCGTTGGAGCATCCGAGATGAAAACACCCCCCCTGCTCCGCATCCGCGACCTGCACGCCGGCTACGGCCGCGCCGAGGTGCTGCACGGCATCGACCTGCAGGCCGACCAGGGCAGCGTAGTCACCGTGATCGGCCCGAACGGCGCCGGCAAGTCCACGCTGCTCAACGCGCTGATGGGCGTGCTGCCCGCCAAGGGCGTCATCGAGTTCATGGGCCAGCCGATTGCGGCGCTGTCGCTCGAAGAACGCGTGATGCTCGGCATTGCGCTGGTGCCCGAGAAGCGCGAGCTGTTCGCCACCATGCCGGTGGAAGACAACCTGGTGCTCGGGGCGTTCCGCCAGGTGCGGCTGCGCAACAAGCAATGGCGCGACCGCATCGACGAGGTCTACACGCTGTTCCCGCGCCTGAAGGAACGCCGCGCGCAACTGGCCGGCACGCTCTCGGGCGGCGAGCGGCAGATGCTGGCGGTGGGCCGCGCGCTGATGTCGCGCCCCACGCTGCTGATGCTCGACGAGCCCAGCCTGGGCCTGGCGCCGCTGGTGGTGCAGGAAATTTTCCGCACGGTCGACGCACTGCGTGCCACGGGCGTGACCATCCTGCTGGTGGAGCAGAACGCGCGCGCCGCGCTCGAAGTGGCCGACCACGGCTACGTGCTCGAAATGGGCAGCGTGAGCCTCGAAGGCGAAGCGAAGAAGCTGGCCGTCGACTCGCGCGTGATCGACACCTACCTGGGTGCAGCCAAGAAGGCGGCCTGACACAAAGACGCCGCAGCGTTCGCGGCAAGGAGACGACATGACACTGCAGCGCCACCTTCCCCTTGGCCTGTGCGCGACCGCGCTCGGCGTGGCCGCATTGCTCGCGGCGTGTGCCAGCCGTGCGCCGGCGCCGCATGCACCGCTGGCCGCCGCACGCCCCGGCACCCTGCAGGCCTGCACCGACCTGGCCGCCCGCGCCGCGCTGCCGGGCACGGTCTACACCTCGGTCACCGACGTGGCCGCCGGCACCGTCACGGTCGGCGGCGTGGCCATGGCCGCGCCCGCGCACTGCCTGGTGCAGGGCCGCATGAACGAACGCACGAGCCCCGTCGACGGCCAGCGCTACGCCATCGGCTTCGAGATGCGGCTGCCTGCCGCCTGGAACGGGCGCTTCTTCTACCAGGCCAACGGCGGACTCGACGGCGTGGTCGTTCCCGCACTCGGCGGCATCGGCGGCGGCGGCCCGCGCAGCAGCGCGCTGCAGATGGGCTTTGCCGTCATCAGCGCCGACGCGGGTCATGCCGGCGCGATGGGCCCGCGCTTCGGGCTCGACCCGCAGGCGCGGCTGGACTACGGCTACAACGCCGTCGCGCAGCTCACGCCGATGGCCAGGAACCTCATCGCCAAGGCCTACGGCCGCGGCCCCGACCGCTCCTACTTCGGCGGCTGCTCCAATGGCGGGCGGCACGCGATGGTGGCGGCGGTGCGATCGGCCGACCTGTACGACGGCATCCTCGCGGGCGACCCCGGCTTCAACCTGCCGAAGGCGGCGGTGGCGCAGCTCTATGGCGCGCAGCAGTACGCGGCCGTCGCGCGTGCGAAGACACCCGCCGGCGACCCCGACCTGCAGAGCGCCTTCACGCCCGCCGAAATGAAGCTGGTGGCCGACAAGGTGCTGCAGCGCTGCGATGCGCTGGACGGCCTGGCCGACGGCATCGTGTCGAACGTGCAGGCCTGCAGGACGCGCTTCGACATCCAGCGGGACGTTCCCACCTGCGCCGCCGGCGCAGTGGGTGCACGCGACGGCATGTGCCTCGGCGCACCGCAGAAGAATGCGCTCGCCAACGTGTTCAATGGCGCGCGCAACAGCGCGGGCCAGCCGATCTACAGCGGCTTTCCGTTCGACGCGGGCGTGAGCGGCGCCAACTGGCGCGAGTGGAAGTTCGCAAGCCCGCCCACGCGCGACGCGGGCGCCGTGGCCTTCATCTTCAGCACGCCACCGCAGGCCGACCGGCCGCAGGGCCTGCCCTTCGCGCTCGGCTTCGACATGGACCGCGACGCGCCGCGCATCGGGGCCACCGACGGCGTGTTCCGCGAATCGGCGCTGTCGTTCATGACGCCGCCGGATGCAGCCAACATTGGCGCGCTGCGCGACAAGGGCGGCCGCATGATCGTCTACCACGGCACCAGCGACCCGGTGTTCTCGTCGGACGACACCGCCGCCTGGTACGAGCGCGTGCAGGCCGCGAACGGCGGCGATGCGTCTTCGTTCGCGCGCTACTTTCCGGTGCCCGGCATGAACCACTGCGCGGGCGGCCCGGCCACCGACCAGTTCGACATGCTGAGCGCGCTGGTCGACTGGGTCGAGCAGGGCAAGGTGCCCGCCTCGGTCACCGCCTCCGCGCGCGGCGCGGGCACGCCGGTGCCCAATGCCGAAGTGCCGGCCAACTGGTCGGCGCAACGCACGCGGCCGTTGTGCCCCTATCCGCAAGTCGCCACCTATGCCGGCGGCGACACCGAGCGCGCCAGCAGCTTCGTCTGCAAGGCCCCCTAGTTCCCGAACCTGTTCCGAACCCGAGCCCCCGATGGATTACCAGCCCCGCCCCGACGACATCCGCTTCCTGCTGAACGCCGTGCTCGACGCGCCCGCGCGCCTGCGTGCGCTCGCGCCCTTCGCCGAGGTCGACGAGGCGCTGCAGTCGCAGGTGCTCGAGGAGGCCGGCCGCTTCGTCGGCGAAGTGGTGGCGCCGATCAACCGCGGCGGCGATGAAATCGGCTGCCGCTTTGCCAACGGCGAAGTCGTGTCGCCACCCGGCTTTCGCGCGGCCTACCAGGCCTTCGTCGACGGCGGCTGGCCCGCGCTGTCGGCCGCCACGCAAGACGGCGGCCAGGGCCTGCCGGCGGTGCTCGAAGCCGTGCTCTATGAATGGCTGGCCGCCGCCAACCACGGCCTCACGATGGCGCCCGGCCTGCTTCATGGCGCCTATGCCTGCCTGAAGCACCACGGCAGCGACGCGCTGAAGCAGCGCTACCTGTCGAAGATCGCGAGCGGCGAATGGCTCGCCACCATGTGCCTCACCGAGGCGCACGCAGGCAGCGACCTGGGCCAGGTGCGCACGCGCGCCGTGCCGCAAGCCGATGGCAGCCTGCGCGTGAGCGGCGGCAAGATCTTCATCTCGGGCGGCGAGCACGACCTGACGCCGAACATCGTGCACCTGGTGCTGTGCCGCCTGCCCGATGCGCCCGCGGGCCCCAAGGGCCTGTCTCTGGCGCTGGTGCCCAAGCTGCTGCCCGACGGCGCACGCAATGCGGTGCACTGCGAGCGCATCGAAGAGAAGATGGGCCTGCACGGCAGCCCCACCTGCACGATGCGCTTCGACGACGCCACCGGCTGGCTGGTCGGCGAGCCCGGCCGCGGACTGGCGGCGATGTTCGTGATGATGAATTCGGCGCGCCTGCATGTGGCGCTGCAGGGCATCGGCCTGCTCGACGCCGCCTGGCAGAAGGCCGACGCCTATGCCGCCGAGCGCCGCCAGATGCGCGCGCCCGGCCCGGTGCCCGCGAGCCGCGGCGGCGAAAGCGCCGACCTGATCGCCGAGCACCCGGCCGTGCGCCGCATCCTCGACACGCAGCGCGCCTGGATCGACGGCGCGCGCACGCTGGCCTACCGCAGCGCGCTGATGCTCGACGTGGCCGCGCACGACGCCGACCCCAAGGCGCGCGAGCGCGCGCAGCGCTGGTGTTCGTTCGTCACGCCGGTGCTCAAGGCCGCGTGCACGCAGCAGGCCTTCCAGGGCGCGAGCGAATGCCTGCAGGTGTTCGGCGGCCACGGCTACGTGCGCGAATGGGGCATCGAGCAGGTGGTGCGGGACGCGCGCGTGACCATGATCTACGAGGGCACCAACGAGATCCAGGCCATCGACCTGCTGGTGCGCAAGGTGCTGCCCGACGGCGGCGCCGGCATGTCGGGCGTGCTGCTCGAGCTGCGCGACACGCTGGACGCCTCGCGCGAGGCCGATGCCGACGTGCAGCGCCGGCTGGCGCAGCTGCGCTACCTGGGCACTACCGTGGCCATGGCCGCGCATGCCAACCCGGTGCTGCCGTACGAAGTGGCGGACGACTACCTGCGCGTGACGATGCTCACGATGATGGCGTGGGCCTGGGCGCGCATCGAGGCGGTGGCGCCCGAGGACGCGGGCAAGGCTCGCTCGGCGGCCGCCTTCCGGCGCTGGGTGCTGCCCGAGTTCGAGATGCGCCTGGGCATCGTCAAGAAGGCCTGCGAGACGGTGGCGCTCACGCACGCGGCTGCGCCCGCCGGTGCCGCCAAGTAGCGCTGGTGCCCGCTGCCTCGCGTTACGCTCACGCCATGTCGACGCCACGGAAATCCACCCCCGCAAAATCAGTTGCCGCCAGGAGCGAACCGGCGCCGCCCGGCAAGCCGGACCGGCTCGATGCCCGCATGCTCGAAACCCTGGTCGGCTACAACGCGCGGCGCGCATGGCTCATCGTCACCGACCTCTTCTCGGAACGCATGGCGCCCTACGGGCTCAAGCAGATCGACTTTTCCGTGCTCTCGCTGCTGGCGCACAACCCGGGCGCCACGTCGCGCCAGCTGTGCAACACGCTGGAGATCCTGCCGCCCAACCTCGTGAGCCTGGTGGCCACGCTGGACAGCCGCGGCCTCATCGAGCGCCGGCCGCATCCGCACGACGGGCGCGCCGTGGGCCTGCACCTGACGCCGGCCGGCGAGACATTGATCCGCGAGGCCGAGCAGGCCGTGGTGCAGCTGGAAGCCGAAGCCAGCGCCAGGCTCAGCGCACGCGAGCGCGAGACGCTGATCAAGCTGCTGCAGAAGATGTACCTCTAGGCCTTGCAGCGCCCGGCTTCTAGAGCCCGCGTTCGACCATGTCGATGAGGCGCTGGCCCAGCGGCTGGATGACCTCGGCGCCCATGCCGCGCAGCGGCCCGTCGATGATGAGCAGCGCCAGCCCGTGCACGGCCGACCACGCGAGGTACTCGGCATTCGGGCGCCGTGCTGGGTCGAGAACGCCGGCATCCACGAGCCGGTCGATCGCCTTGCCCAACAGCTGGAACGGGTCCATCCCGCTCGCGCCGGCCTTGTCGGGGCCGATTTCGCCGCGGCCTTCGTCGGAAATCACGAACGCGGTGCGAAACAGGCCCGGTTCGGCCTGCGCGAACCCCAGGTAGGCGGTGCCGATGGCGCGCACCTGCGCGCGCGCGAAGTCGGCGGGCGGCTGGTCGCAGGGCAACACGGCCAGTTCCTTTTCCATCGCGCTCGCCGCCGCGGCCAGGGCCGCCCCGCGCACGGCCAGCAGCAGTTCCTGGCGGCTTCCGAAATGCCGGTACGCCGCGTTCGGCACCACGCCCGCGCGCCGCGTGGCTTCGCGCAGCACCACCGCGTCGGGGCCACCGTCGCGCGCCAGCTCGATGCCCGCATCCAGCAAGGCCCGGCGCAGATCCCCGTGGCGGTAGGTGCTGCGGGCGGCAGGCAGGCTTTCAGGGACGTTGTTGAGCTTCATCGAAATTCCATGTGGACACTGTCCATTATCCCTGCTATTCTTTGTGGACGGTGTACACAACTTGTCGTCGATCCTTTCAGATGGTTTGCGGCCATGACACCGGGGCCTGCCGACCCACCCTCATCCTTCCAAAGGAATTGCCATGAAAGTCCAGTCCTACCTCTCGTTCGAAGGCCGCTGCGACGAAGCGCTCGGCTTCTACAAGAAGGCGCTCGGTGCCGAGGTCGTGCAGCTGATGCGCTACAGCGAGGCCCCTCCCGCACCGTCGTCCCCGCCTTCGGACAACGCCGACGCCGGCTGCGGCGGCGCCATGCCCGCCGGCGACAAGGTGATGCACGCGGTGGTGCGCATCGGCGAGACCGAGCTCATGGCCTCCGACGGCCGCTGCTCGGGCCAGGCCGAGTTCAAGGGCGTGATGCTCGCGCTCACCGCCAGCACCGACGCCGAAGCGCGCCAGTGGTTCGACGCGCTGGCCGACGGCGGCCAGGTGCTGCAGCCGCTGATGCCCACCTTCTTCACCTCCAGCTTCGGCATGCTGAACGACCGCTTCGGCCTGGGCTGGCTGCTGGTGGTGCACCAACCCGGCTGATCCATCCCCGCACGCCTTTCACTTTCATACACAGCCTCCAGAGACGCTTTCCATGCTCAAGACCATCGCACTCGCCATCGTCGTCGCAGTCGCCGCGCTGCTGATCTTCGCGGCCACGCGGCCCGGCACCTTCCGCGTCGAACGCACCGCGCGCATCGACGCACCGCCCGAGAAGATCTTTCCGCTGATCGACGACTTCCACCGCTGGGGCACGTGGTCGCCCTACGAGAAGCTCGACCCCGCCATGAAGCGCAGCTTCGGCGGCGCCGCCAGCGGCAAGGGCGCCACCTATGCCTGGGAGAGCGACGGCAAGGCGGGTGCGGGGCGCATGGAGATCGTGGAGTCGACGCCTGCGTCGAAGGTCGGCATCAACCTCGACTTCACCAAGCCCATCGAAGGCCACAACCTCGCGGAGTTCACGCTGCAGCCCCAAGGCAACGCGACCCAGGTCACCTGGTCGATGCAGGGAGAGAGCCCGTACATCGCCAAGCTCATGGGCATCTTCTTCAACATGGACCAGATGATCGGCAAGGACTTTGAAGCAGGCCTCGCCAATCTGAAGGCCGCCACCGAAAAGTAACCGAAGCGACGCTTCGAGGAGCTCCACCTCTCATGACTGCGCAACCCGACAACCGCAAGCGCTGGCTCGCCTTGATGGTGCTGTGCCTGGGCGTTCTGATGATCGTGCTCGACACCACCATCGTGAACGTGGCGCTGCCCTCCATTCGCACCGACCTGGGCTTCAGCGAGACCTCGCTGGTCTGGGTGGTGAACGCCTACATGCTGACCTTCGGCGGCTTCCTGCTGCTGGGCGGGCGCCTGGGCGACCTGTACGGACACCGCCGCGTGTTCCTCGCGGGCCTGGTGCTGTTCACGCTGGCTTCGCTGGCCTGCGGGGTGTCGACCTCGCAGGGCCTGCTGGTGGCGGCGCGCGCGGTGCAGGGGCTGGGCGGCGCGGTGGTGTCGGCCGTGTCGCTCTCGCTCATCATGAATCTCTTCACCGAACCGGCCGACCGCGCCAAGGCCATGGGCGTGTACGGCTTCGTGTGCGCGGGCGGCGGCAGCATCGGCGTGCTGCTGGGCGGGCTGCTCACGAGCACGCTGAGCTGGCACTGGATCTTCCTGGTGAACCTGCCGATCGGCGTGGCCGTGTACGCGCTGTGCGTGGCGCTGCTGCCCGGCGCGCGCGGCCATGCGCACGGCGAAAAGCTGGACGTGGCGGGCGCGGTCACGGTCACGCTGTCGCTGATGCTCGCGGTGTACGGCGTGGTCAACGGCAACGAGGCCGGCTGGGGCTCCGCGCAGACGCTGGGCATGCTCGGCGCCGCCGTGGTGCTGCTGGCCGCGTTCATCGCCATCGAGTCGCGCGTGCGGCATCCGCTGATGCCGCTGGGCCTGTTCCGCCTGCGCAGCGTGTCGGTGGCCAACGTGGTGGGCGTGCTGTGGGCCGCGGCCATGTTCGCGTGGTTCTTCATCTCCGCGCTGTACATGCAGCTGGTGCTGAACTACACGCCGATGCAGATCGGCCTGGCTTTCCTGCCGGCGAACGTGATCATGGCGGTGTTCTCGCTGGGCCTGTCCGCCAGGATCGTGATGCGCTTCGGCATCCGCAAGCCGCTGGCCGCAGGGCTGTGGCTCGCCGCCATCGGCCTGGCACTGTTCGCGCGCGCACCGGTGAACGGCAGCTTCGTGGTCGACGTGCTGCCCGGCATGATGCTGCTCGGCCTGGGCGCGGGCATGGCGTTCAACCCGGTGCTGCTGGCCGCCATGAGCGAGGTGAGCCCCGCCGATTCGGGCTTGGCCTCGGGCGTGGTCAACACCGCCTTCATGATGGGCGGCGCGCTCGGGCTGGCGGTGCTGGCCAGCGCCGCGGCGGCGCGCACCGCGTCGATGGAAGCGGCCGGCGCGCAATTGCCGCTGGCGCTCACCGGCGGCTACAACCTGGCGTTTCTCGTCGGCGCCGTGTTCGCGGCGGCCGCGGGCCTCATCGGGGTCTTGATGCTTCGCTCCGCGATGCCGGGGCCGGCGCCGAACAACGAAGAAGCAGCACCCCGCGGCACGGCGGCCTCATGAGCAGCACGCGATGCAAGTGCCGCTTTTCTTCCTTCAACGTTTCCACCCTTTGTTCAGGAGAAGCACCATGGCCCGCTATGTAGACGGATTCATCGTCGCCGTACCCACCGCCAACGTCGAGGCCTACCGCAAGCTCGCGCGCAAGGCCGGCAAGGTCTGGATGGAATACGGCGCGCTCGCGTACGTGGAGTGCATAGCCGACGACGTGAAGCCCGGCAAGCTCACCTCTTTTCCGCAGAGCGTGAAGCAGAAGGCCGACGAGACGGTCGCCTTCTCCTGGATCACCTACAAGTCGCGCAAGCACCGCGACGCGGTGAACGCCAAGGTCATGGCCGACCCGCGCATCGCGTCGATGGACCCGAAGACCATGCCGTTCGATGCGAAGCGGATGATCTTCGGCGGCTTCAAGTCGATCGTCGAGTACTGAGCTGGCCCCTGGCTGCATCCCGAAGGGGCGTGGCTGCGCCGGCCTCAGGCCAGGAAGCCGTCGTAGACGAGCTTCAGGCCGGTGAGCAGCATGCCCAGGTACACGAAGCGATAGAACCACGTCGCATCGATGCGACGCGCAATGCGAATGCCGACCCACACGCCGAAGGGCGCGATCGGCATCAGCACCAGCGAGGTGGCCAGCGTGCGCAGGTCGATCAGGCCGAGCCACGCATACGGGACCCACTTGCTGAGGTTCACCACGAAGAAGAAGTACGCCATGGTGGCCGTGAACACCACCGGCGTGAGCCGCAGCGGGATCACGTAGGCGTTGATCGGCGGCCCGCCCGCATGCGCGATGAAGCTGGTGAAGCCCGACACCGTGGTCAGCACCGCGCCCACGCCGCGCGAGGGCAGCGGGTCGTCGGGCTTGGGCGGGAACAGCAGGCGCTGCGCCAGGAACAGCAGCGTGAACACGCCCACGATGCCCGCCACCGTGTGCGCCGACAGCATGCGAAACAGCAGCGTGCCGATCACCGTGCCCAGCAGGCCGAACGGAATCAGGAACTTCAGCAGCGAGCGGTCGAAGTCGCGCCGGAACGCCGCCAGGCCCAGCACGTCCATCAGCAGCAACAGCGGCATGAGGATGGCGGCCGCCTGCGGCACCGTGACAGCCAGCGCCATCATCGGCACCGCGAGCGAACCGAAGCCGGCGCCGAAGCCGCTCTTGCTGATGCCGAGCAGCAGCACGGCGGGAATGGCGACCGCATAGAAATGCGGGTCGGTGATCAGGGGAAAGGCCATGGGGAAACGCAACGCATAAAAAAGCCCACCGGGGCGGCGGGCTCGGCGAGCGTAGCAGGATGAGGCCACGCCCGCCTGGCCGGGCGGCGATCGCCTTTCGCGCAGGGACTGCAGAACCTGCAGGGCGATGGCGCCACTCAGGCCGGCTGCTTCAAGGGGTTCAGCACGAAGTCGAAGTCGAGCCGCCAGCGGCCGTCGGCCTGCTGTGTCCACGGCGCCACCAGCGACTGGCGCACCGCGAACACCGCGTCGGAATCGAGCCACTGGTCGCCGTCGCGGAACACGTGGGTGATGAGCGGCTCGTAGCCCGGCGCCTCGATCTTGAAATGCAGGTGCGCGGGCCGCCACGGGTGGCGCTTGGTGGCGCGCAGCAGGTCGCCCACGGGGCCGTCGACCGGAATGGGGTAGGCCTCGGCCAGCACGCTGCGAAAGTGCAGCGAGCCGTCGGGTGCGGTGCGCAGGCGGCCGCGGTTCTCGGAGTGGTCGAGCCCTTCGTGCTGCACGTCGTAGTGGCCGCCCTCGTCGGCCTGCCACACGTCGACCACCGCGCCGGCCACCGGCTCGCCGCCCAGGCCGCGCACCGTGGCATGCACGTCGCAAGGCGCGCCGGCGGCACCGTTGGCCACGTCGGCGCCCTGCTCGTACTCGGGGGCGCCCTCGAAGTAGAAGGGGCCGAACACGGTGGCCTCGGTGCAGCCGGCGGGCTTGTCGTTGTTCATGGCGATGGTGAGCATCGACAGGCCCAGCACGTCCGACAGCAGGATGAACTCCTGACGCTTGTCGTCGCACTTCTGGCCGGTGGCCGTGAGGTACTGGATGCCCTGGAACCACTCTTCCTCGGTGAGCTTCACCTCGCGCGCGAAGGCGTGCAGGTGCTGCACGAGGCTGGTCATGATCTCGTGCAGGCGTGGACTGGGCGTGTCGGCGAAGCGCGCGAGCACGGCCTGCGTGATGTTGTCCTGGTCGAGGTTGCGCATCGTGGTTGTCTCCATGGATCTCGGGGGTACGGCGCACTGTAGGCCCCGGCCGCATCCCCTGAAAGCACCCGGGGCGCAAATGATTTTTCCACCCAGCGGAACGGTCGGCCCCGGCACTGCGCCAAAATCCCCCGGCCCGACAAAAGACAAGGCCGAAAAGCCCGGAGACACACGCCCATGGACCGCTGGACCGAGATCGCCCTGCTCGTGCAGATCGCCGACGCCGGCAGCCTGAGCCGCGCGGCCGAGGCGCTGGGCCTGTCGAATGCCGCGGCCAGCCGTCACCTGAGCGCGCTCGAGGCCCGGCTGGGCGCACGGCTGGTGGAGCGCAACACGCGCCGCCTGTACCTCACCGACACCGGCCGCGAGTTCTGCGGCCGCGCACGGACCATCCTGGCCGACCTGTCGGATGCCGAATCGACGGTGAACGCCACCGCGCTGAACCCGACCGGGGTGCTGCGCGTGACGGCGTCGCTTTCTTTCTCGATCCACCACATCGCGCCGCTGCTGCGCGAGTACACGCAGCGCTACCCGGGCGTGACGGTGCACGTGGAGGCGGCCAACCGCTACTTCGACCTGATCGACAACAACATCGACGTGGCGATCCGCACGCGCGAGTACGAGCCCGACTCGAACGTGACGATCCGCCGGCTGGGCGAGACGCGGCGCATCCTGGCGGCGTCGCCGCGCTACTTTGCGCAGCACGGGTTTCCGAAGACGCTGGACGAGCTCGCGCAGCACAAGCTGCTGATCTACACCCACGCAAACAACCCGAACGAGCTGCGCTTCAGCCGCGCGGGCGAGACCCGCACGGTGTCGGTCACCGGGCTGCTGGAGTCGAACGACGGCCAAGTGCTGCGCGCCGCCGCGCTCGACGGCATGGGCATCCTGGTGCAGCCGACCTACATCGTCTACGACGACATCGTCGCCGGCCGGCTGGTGCCCGCGCTGGACGACTGGGACCTGCCGCACCTGACCATCAACCTGGCCTACCCGAGCCGCAAGCACCTGTCGGCCAAGGTGCGCAGCTTCATCGACTTCATGGCGGCGCATTTCCAGAAGATGGACTACGAGCGCAAATGGACCGGCCACTTCGGCAGCCACTGAGCGCGCCAGGCGGCCTTTGCGCCAGAACATGTGCGTAAACGCACATCCCGCATTGCGGCAGCTGCGCACACTGGAAACGCAACCGCCGCATTCCGTGGCGGACCCTTCCCATTCCAAGGATCTGCCATGAACACCCAGGCTGTAGCCGCCAACACCCCGCGTGCGCCGATCGCATCGTCGCCGTCCGCCCTGTCCCCGACCAGCACCGACGACGCCGGCAAGCTGGTGATCCGCCTGACGGTCGGCTTCCTGGTGCTGCTGCACGGCATCTTCAAGCTGTCGGCCGGCGTGGGCTTCATCGGCGGCATGCTGGCCAAGGCCGGGCTGCCGGGCGGGCTGGCCTACCTGGTGTACGTGGGGGAGATCGTCGCGCCGCTGCTGATGATTGCCGGCGTCTTCACCCGCGCCGCCGCAGCGGTGGTGGTCATCAACATGCTGGTGGCCTTCGGCCTGGTGCACATGGCCGACCTGTTCGCGCTGGGCAAGCAAGGCGGCTGGGCGCTGGAACTGCAGGGCCTGTACCTGTTCGGCGCGCTGACCGTGGTGCTGCTGGGCGCGGGGCGCTTCAGCATCGGCGGGCGCAACGGCCGCTACAACTGAGCGGCCACTGAGCTGCCACTGAGCGCCTTGCGGCTCAGCCGGCGTCACCCCTGACCTGCGAGACCATCAGCTCCAGGCGGGCCACGTCGGCCACCAGCAGGGCCTTGTCGTCCTTGCGCAGCACGCCGCTGCGCACCAGCACGTTGAGCTCGCGGGTCACCTGCTCGCGGTTGGTGCTGATCTGGCTGGCCAGCGCCGCGTGCTTGGGCGCCGGCGCCAGCCGGGCCTGGTTGCCTTCGATGCCCGCAGCACGGGCCAGGCGCAGCAGCTCGGCATGCAGCCGGTTCTGCACGCCCAGGGTGCTCAGGTCGATCACCCGTTCGGACAGCTGGCGCACCAGCGAGGCCAGCCGCTGCATCACCCGCTCGGCCACCAGCGGCTCGTCGCGCAGCAGGGCCATGAAGGCGGCGCGGTCCAGGCTGGCCACCACGCTGGGCTCCAGCGTGACCACGTCGGCGGAGCGCGGGCCGCCGTCGATGGCGGCGATGTCGCCGAAATGCTCGCCGGCCTCGGAGTCGCGGAAGGTCACCTGCCGGCCGTTGGCCGAATAGGTCGTCACCCGGACCCGGCCCGAGACCAGCAGGAACACCTCGCCCTGCTGCTCGGCGCGCAGCAGCAAGGGCTTGCCCGCCTCCACGCTGTGCCACAGGCACTGCTGGGCCAGCAGGTCCAGGCGCCGGTCGGGCAGGCCCTGGAGCAGCGCGACGTGGCGCAGCGCGAGGCTGGAGCGGGGAGCCGCGGAAGAAGAAGAGGGTGCGGATTCGGGTTTGGCCATGCCGGGGGTCGGTGGGGGCGCGCGCATTATGCTCGGGTGCCGTTTCGAACCCGTTCATGGACAGACGTTCCCACCCCTCCCCTTTTTCGCTGAGACCGCCCACACGGCGCAATCTCCGCTGGGTGAGCGGCCTGGTGCTGATGGCGTACATCACGTTCCACCTGCTGAACCATGCGCTGGGCATCTATTCGTTCACGGCGGCCGAGACCGTGCTGCGCGGCGTGCAGAAGTTCTGGCACAGCCTGCCCGGTACCGCGCTGCTGTACGGCGCGGCCGCCACGCACCTGGCGCTGGCCGTCGTCGCGCTGTGGGAGCGCCGCACGTTGCGCATGCCGCCGCTCGAAGGGCTGCGCGTGCTGCTGGGCTTCGCGCTGCCGCTGCTGCTGGCCACCCACCTCACGGCCATGCGCGGCGCCTACCTGGCCTACGGCATCGAAGGCTCCTACGTGCGCGTGGTCTGGGGCCTGTGGGACTGGCAGGGCGCCGCCGCGCAGCTGGGCATGATGCTCGCGGCCTGGGCGCACGGCTGCCTGGGCCTGCACTTCGCGCTGCGGGTGCAACCGGCATACCGGCGCTTCTCGCACCTGCTGCTGGCCGTGGCGGTGGTGTTGCCGCTGGCGGCGGCGATGGGCTTCGTGTCGATGGGGCGCGAGTTCCAGTGGGCCGGCGTGCCGCCGGTCGTGCTGCCGACGCCCGAGCAGGGCCAGGCCCTGAACGCGGCTGAACGCTACATCAAGTGGACCTACGGCCTGGCGCTGCTCGCCCTGCTGGCCGCACGCTGGGGGCGCAACGGGTTTGCACGCTGGACGCGCCAGCCCTCGGTCACGCTGCGCTACCCCGGCCGCACGGTGCAGGTGCCGCGCGGCTGGAGCGTGCTGGAGGCGAGCCGCTCGCACGGCATCGACCATGTGTCGATCTGCGGCGGGCGGGCGCGCTGCTCCACCTGCCGCGTGCGCGTGGCCGGCCCGGCAGCGCACGTCGGCGAGCCGGGCCGCGACGAGCAACGCACGCTGGAGCGCGTGCGCGCACCGGGCGACGTGCGCCTGGCCTGCCAGCTGCGCCCGCGCGGCGACATCGAGGTAACGCCGCTGTTCGCGCCCCGGCCCAACGAAGGCCGGCCCGCGCCGGTGGGCAACTTCGGCCGCGAGCGCGACGTGGCCATACTGTTCGTCGACCTGCGGCGCTGGTCGGGCCTGTCGGAGCGGCAATGGCCCTTCGACCTGGCCTATGTGCTCGACCGCTATTTCGCCACCGTGGGCGCCGCCGTGCGCGAGAGCGGCGGCGTGCCCAACCAGTTCATCGGCGACAGCGTGATGGCGATCTTCGGGCTCGAGGCCGACCTGCCCACGGCCTGCCGGCAGGCGCTGCGCGCCACCGAGTTGATCGGCGAGCGCATGGACGCATGGAGCGAAGGCTTCGAGGCCCAGTTCGGCCAACGGCTGGAGTTCGGCATGGGCCTGCACGCGGGCCGCGCGGCGGTAGGTGAGGTGGGCTACCTCGAAACCACCACCTTCACCGCCATCGGCGAAGTGGTGAACACCGCAAGCCGGCTGCAGGACCACTCCAAGATGGCTGCATCGCGGCTCGTCGTGTCGCTGTTTGCCGCCGAGCAGGCGGGCGCGGCCGGGGCGATGGGCACGCCCGAAATGCTCGCCGTGCGCGGCCGCTCCGAAGCCCTCCCGGTGCTGTACCCACCGCAGGCGGCAGTCCCCCGGTAATCGCCGAAAGCGGTGCGCAAACGCACATCGCCAACCACGATGCGGTTTCACACTGCATGCCGTGGCAACGACGAATGTCCGCCGCCCACAGAGACAGACCAAGGGACTCTCACCATGAACACCAAGCAACTCATCGCCATCTCCGCCGCCGCCCTCGCCATGCTGGGCACCGCCGGTGCCCACGCCGAGACCTACGAAGGCGTGCACGCCCTCACCTCGTACGCCAGCCGCGCCGACGTGCAGGCAGAAGCCGTGGCCGCCGCGCGCGCCGGCAATCCCTATTCGGACAGCGCCGCCGAAGGCACCGTGGCCGTCAACTCCACGCTCGATCGCAGCGCCGTGCGAGAGCAGGCCGTGGCCGCCGCCCACAACCCGCTGCAAAGCCTGGACCGCCGCGCGTTCTACCGCGACCAGGTGCCTTCGGCCTACAACAAGCCCACGGTGTCGTTCACGCGCCAGGCCGGCCTGTAAGACGCCACGCGGCCCTGCCGCGAATCAGGGCCGCACACCCTCCCAGGCGTTCTGCAGCAAGGCACGGATCGCATCGCGCGCCAGAGGGCGCGGGTTGGGGTACTGGTTCTGCAGCGCATGCGCGCAGGCCAGGTCGAGGTCCGATTCCTTCATGCCGATGTCGCGCAGCGCGACCGGCGCGCCGTTGTCGCGTGCCAGGTCGTACACAGCCTGCGCGGCGCTGCTTCCGCCCAGCGCCTTCACGATGCGGGCCATCGCACGCGGCGCCGCCTCGGCGTTGTAGGCCAGCGCGTGCGGCAGCACGATGGTGTGCGTCTCGGCATGCGGCAGGTTGAAGCTGCCGCCCAGCGTATGGCACAGCTTGTGGTGCAGCGCCATGCCCACGTTGCCGAGCACCGTGCCGCACAACCAGGCGCCGTAGAGCGCGTCGCTGCGCGCGCCCAGGTCCTTGGGCGTGGCGCGGATGGCGGGCAGCGCACGGCCCAGCGCAGCAATGCCTTCCTGCGCCATCAGGTCCATGACCGGGTTCGAATCGACCGCGTAGAGCCCTTCGGCCGCGTGCGCGATGGCGTTGATGCCGCTGGTCACGCTCATGCCCACGGGCAGCGTCAACGACAGCTCGGGGTCGTAGATCACGGTGCGCGGCAGCACCTTGACATCTTTTCCCGTCTTCTTCATGCCGGCCTCGGTGATGCCGTAGATCGGCGTCATCTCCGAGCCCGCGTAGGTGGTCGGAATGGCCAGGATCGGCAGGCCCGAGTCGAGCGCAATGGCCTTGCCCAGCCCGGTGGTCGAGCCGCCGCCGATGGCCACGGCACAGTCGGCGCCCAGGCGCTGCGCCACCTCGCGGGCTTCACGCGCGGTCTCGATGGGCACGTGCATCACCGCGCGGTCGAACACGCCGGCCGCGTGCGCGCCCAGCATGTCGGCGATGCGCTCGGCCTGCGGCCGCTGCTCGGGCGTGGACAGCACCAGGGCGCGCCGCGCGCCCAGCGCGTCGATCTCGCGCGCCAGGTGCTGCAGCGACCCGGCACCGAACACCACACGCTGGGCAACGCTGTTGTAGATGAAGGGCTGGAGCGGCATGGTGCTGTCTTTCTGCGGGGGGAGTCGTGCGTCCACGCGAGTGTTCACCCGCGCCGGGTCACGTTCAACCCCAGGGGCGGAAAGGAGTTTTCCGTTCAGCGGGCTAAGCCCGGGCGAACGGGATTGCCTTCAAGCGGCACGACCTGCACCGTGCAAGCCTGGCGGCTTTCGGTGATGGCGAAGCGCACCGGCAGGAAGCGCTCGATCACCGCGCAGTTGGTGCGCGTGTGCTCCGTCACCTCGCTGCAGGTGAAGGCGCAGGCCTTCCGGCCCTGCCACGCGGCCAGCGCCAGCAGCAGCGCCAGCTGGTCCGCGAGGTGCGGACCGACCGCCGCCTCGCTCTTCTGGAATTCGCGCAGCTCCTTCACCAGCCCGTGCGCCACCTGCTCGGCGCTCAGCGACTTCTCGCCGAAGGCCGTGAACACCTCGGTGACATGCTCGTAGGCCAGCGTGGCCAGCAGCGCATTGCCCGGGCCCTCGTTCTGCCTCGCCGTGCCGAAGCGCAGCTGCTCGCCAGACCAGCCCATCGCACCGCCCAGCGTGTCGAGCTCGCGCGTGGGCACGTGGCGCGGCAGGCCGGGGGCCAGGCATTCCGCGTAGCCGGACTGGTGCGCGCCGCGCGCCATCAGGTCGAAGGGCTGCAGCGCGCCGGCCGCCGGGACGATGAGCGCGTCGACCTCGCCGCCGCCCGCCGGATAGAAACCGCAACGGCGCAGCGTGAGCTGCAGATCGGCACCCAGGCGACGCACCAGCGGCGCGAAGGCACGTTCCAGGAAGTGGAACGGCGGCGCCATCGGGTTGTGCGTGCCGCCGCTCAGGTGCACCGTGCTTGGCGTACCGGCCAGCAGCAGAGGCGGCAGCACTGTCTGCAGCACCAGCATGCAGCTGCCCGCGCTGGCGATCGCAAAGCGGTACTCGCCCGCGCGCACCGGGCCGGGCACGAAGCGCAGCGACTGCGAGCCGAGCTCGGCCCCGTCGACCTGCGCACCGCTGATGGCCGCGGCCGCGGTCACGCACGCCAGGTGCTGTCGCATGAGGCCGGGCTTGGCGCGGCCCGCGCGGATCTTCTCGATCGCCAGCGGCTGGCCCGTGGCCACCGACAGCGCGAGGCTGGTGCGCAGGATCTGGCCGCCGCCCTCGCCTTGCGAGCCGTCGAGCTCGATCATGCGTGGCCTCCTTCGCCTGCAACCGTTGCCCTTGCCTCCGCCGCCGCATCGAAGCGCAGCACCGTCTCGCAAAGGAAGGCATCCAGCCCCGAACCGTCGGCCGACGGCAGCGGCGTCACCGGCTCGGCCGCATTGGCCGCCAGCTCGGACTCGATGAACGCATGGATGCCGGGCCAGCGCGGGCTGGTCGCGGCTTCGCCGGCGCGCATCTTCACCTCGAGCAGCGCGTTGATCTCGCCGATCAGCGCGGCGTCGCGCACCGCGTCGAGCGTGCCCTGCGCGAGGTCGGCAAAGCGCATCGGCGGCACGCCAGGCCGTGCGCGGATCCAGCGCGCGGCCAGCAGCGGGCGCAGCACGTAGAGGTACTTCTTGTAGCGCACCTCGTCGGCCTGCAGGTGCTCGCGAAAGTTCTTCTTCGCCATCGAGGTGTAGTGGTGCCAGCCGCGCGCGTTGGAGAACACCGCCTCCGACAGCGCGCGAAAACGCGGCATCGCCGCCGCGTCGTCGCGGTACACGACGGGCGAGCGCAGCCATTCGAGCAGCGTGGGGTTCGACTCGCGCATCAGGCCCAGCGCCTTGCGCAGGTCCCAGCCGTTGATGTCGAGGTCGCCGCTGATCGGCACTTCGATCACGTCGCGGCGCGGCTGCACCGTGAGGTACCACGGCAGGCGGTTGACGTAGATGAAGCGCACGTCGTAGTCGCTGTCGGGCGAGGCGAAGCCCCAGCCGCGGCTGCCGGATTCGCAGGCGAAGAGCACGGTGACGTCGTGCTTCACTTCGATGTCGCGCAGGTTGTCCATGATCTGCGCGCGCATGGCGGGCTCTATCGGGTGGTCGGAGCGCAGGAATTCCTCGGTGTTGTTCATTGGTCTTCTCCCTTCTTCATTTTTTCTTCTTGCGCACGCGCCACGGTCACCGTGCCGGCACTGTCGAGCGCAAATACATCCAGGTCGTCGGCCAGGAACGCACGGCCGCTGTAGTGCGCCTGCGTCTCGGCCATCAGCGCCGCCATGCCTTCGTCGTTCTGGTGGCGCGCGCTGAAATGCGTGAGCACCAGGTTCGGCACGCCGGCGGCCTGCGCGGCTTCGGCCAGCAGGCGCGCCGAGCTGTGCATCGGGCCGGGGCCGACCTTGTCGAGCACGTCCTGCGTGTAGGTGGCCTCGTGCACCAGCAGTTGCGCACCCTGGCAGGCGTCGTGCAGCAGCGCCGGAGCGGCGTTGTCGCCGCCCAGCACGGCGGCCGCGGTGTCGACCTGCATCTCGGCAAAGTCGGCACTGCGCAGCAGCTTGCCGTTGAACGGCACATCCTCCCCGGTCTGCAGCGCGCGCCACGCGGGGCCGGGCGGCAGGCCGGTGGCCTTGAGCGCTTCGGCCTTCAACCGCGCGCGACGGGTCTGCACCTGCACGCGGTAGGCGTGGCTGGGCACGCGGTGGCGCAGCACATGCCGCTCGATGCGCACGCCGGGCGCCTCGTACACCAGCGCCTGGTCTTCGACGTCCACGTGCTCCACCTCGTACGGCAGGTGCAGGTCGGTCAGCGCGCGCGTGGCCTGGAACCACTGCCACACGGGCAGCGGCGCGATCAGCTTCAGCGGGCGGGTGCGCTTGCCCATGCCCGCGCTCGCGAGCAGGCCCGGCAGGCCGTAGCAATGGTCGCCGTGCACATGCGTGATGCAGACGGCGGCCATGTCGTGCAGGGACAGCGGCGTCTGCAGCAGACGGTGCTGCGTGCCTTCGCCGCAATCGACCAGGAACCAGTCGGCGCCGAGCACGGTTTGAACGGCGAGTCCGGACACGTTGCGGTGCCGCGTGGGGGTGCCTGAAGAGGTTCCCAGAAAAGTCAGTTTCATCATCACGTCGATCACTCCCTGCGCATCAGCGCGCTTGCGGCGGCGTCTGCGGCGACGCGCTCCCAACCAAAGTATCGGCGACCGCCTTGCGGGCGGTTCGCCATCAGTGCACGGAGCTTTTCAAGCTGCGCTTCGCCACCCCAGCGCGCCATCGTCTGGATCGCCACCACACGCAGGCTCCACCATTTGCTTTGCAGCGCCGCATCGACTTCGGCCAACGCTTGCGCGCAGGGCTTCATGTCGCCTAGCGCGCGCAGGCGATCGGTCTGCTCGCCCAGAAGGTTCGCGCCCGGTCCCGCATTGCGCAAGCGCGCGCGGCGCGCGCGGCGGCAAGCCAGGCAGCGCACGGCGCGGCTGTCGATGGGGCCGTGCACCGTCTCGTACCACCACTTCTGTTGCTTGGCGGCCCACACTTCTTCGGCGCCGCAATCGCGGCAGGTGAAGGGGCGCGCGAGGTAAGACGCCGGCAGCGGCCCGTAGCTGTTGTTGTACCTCTGCAGCACGGACCGGTCCGCGGGCTCGCTGTTCGATTCATCACCGTGCGACCAGGGCGTCAAGGCGCCTTGCGCACAGCGCCGCGCAATCAGCGTGGCAGCGCGCTGCAGGCGATGCGCCTTGATTTCGGCGCGCCGCTGCTTGTTGCTTTTCATTTTTTTCAACCTCCGTCGACCAGCGCCGCAAAGGCGGCCCCGACGACCTCACCCCTTCGGCAGCGCCTTCACTTTCAAATGGCGGCACCAGGCCGTCATCGTCACCCCTTCACGCACACCACCTGCTTGAGCGTGTAGACCACCTCCACCAGGTCGTGCTGCGCCGCCATCACCGCATCGATGTCCTTGTAGGCCATCGGAATCTCGTCGATCACGTCGGCGTCCTTGCGGCACTCCACGCCTTCGGTCGCGGCGATCTGGTCGGCGATGGTGAAGAGCTTCTTCGCCTTGGTGCGGCTCATCTTTCGACCGGCGCCGTGGCTGCAGCTCATGAAGCTCTCGGGGTTGCCCTTGCCGCGCACGATGTAGCTCTTCGCGCCCATGCTGCCGGGAATGATCCCCAGCTCACCGGCCTTCGCGCTCACCGCGCCCTTGCGGGTGACGAGCACGTCTTGCCCGAAGTGCGTCTCGCGGCTCACGTAGTTGTGGTGGCAGTTCACCGCTTCCACGTGCGCCTCGAAAGGCTTGGTGATGACCTTGCGCGCGGCCGCGACCACGCGCTGCATCATCACTTCGCGGTTGGCGCGCGCGAACTTCTGGGCCCAGCCCACCGCACGCACGTAGTCGCCGAAGTACTTGGCGCCTTCCTCGAAGTACGCCAGGTCCTGGTCGGGCAGGTTGCGCTGGTGCAGTTCGGCGTCCTTCTTCGCGAGCTCGATGAAGTGGGTGCCGATGGCGTTGCCCACGCCGCGCGACCCCGAGTGCAGCATGAACCACACGGCGCCCGCCTCGTCCAGGCACACCTCGATGAAGTGGTTGCCGGTGCCCAGCGTTCCCAGGTGCTTGTGGTTGTTGGTGTTCCTGATGCGCGGGTAGTCCTCGCAGATCAGGTTGAACTCGTCCACGAGCGTGGCCCAGGCCGCATCGGTTTCGTCGGGCGGCGTTTCCCACGCGCCCTTGTCGCGGCCCATGCGCTTGGGGTTGCTTCCGTGCGGCACGGCCTTCTCGATCGCCGAACGCAGCGGGCCCAGGTTGTCGGGCAGGTCGCGGGCGTTGAGCGTGGTCTTGCAGGCCATCATTCCGCACCCGATGTCCACACCCACCGCAGCGGGAATGATCGCCTTGAAGGTCGGGATCACCGAGCCCACGGTCGCACCGATGCCGTAGTGCACGTCGGGCATGGCCGCGATGTGCTTGAACACGATGGGCAGGCGAGCGGCGTTTTCCAGCTGCTTCTGCGCTTCGTCTTCCACGGGCACGCCGTTCGTCCACATCTTCACGGGGACGCCGTTGGGTACTTCGTGCAGTTTGTAGTTCTGTTCCATTTCTTTTTTCTCTCTCTTTTCTGTCTTGTCTTGTTCGATTGCTAGTTATAGAAATCCTGCGGCCGCCTCTTGAATGCCGCGATGAGCACCTCGTAGGCACGAAGCGGAAAGTCGTGCTCCACCCACCGCTCGCGATACGTCTCGGGCCCGCACTCCACGTAGATGCGCTCCAGAATCGCATGGATATTGCGCACCAAGTCCACACGCTGGACGAAGCCGCTTGCCAGCACCTTGTAGTTGTCGGCGGCGGTCATTTCCCAGCTCGCCCAATCGTGGTAGCTGCGCAGCTCGAAGCTCAGGTCGTCCTTGTCGCCCGTCACCACCAGCTGCACCTCACCGGGCTCGTCCATGAATACCGCCGTGGCGCTTTGCGCGCCCTTCGCCAGCTCGACCCCCATGCGCGCGAGGTCGCCCAGCGAATCGTGCAGGTACGACACCGCGAACGCCATCGTTTCGGCGTCGGCACGAAAACTGAACGTGGCCCAGCCGGTGCCGCTCAGCACGTAGCCGATCCGTTCCTGGGTGCGATCTTCTTCCAACATGATCTTCTTTCTATCTGACAACAACGGCGTTCACTGACTTGGTGGACACGGCGGGATTCGAACCCGCATCAATACGGCGACCATGGTTCTTGAGTCCGATGGCCCAGTCGACGATTGGAAACGCGCGCCAGTGACAGACCCGTCATCGGAGCCAGCACCTGCATCCTCAACCGTACTCGTCAACCGACTTTCCCGCCGCATCCGGTGCTACCCGGACTGCGGACATGACAACAACATTTTTCGCAGTGGCGCTCCCTTCGGTGCCTGCGTGCCCAGAACAAAAAAGAGGTGACGAGGAGCGACGGGTCGTGAACTGAGCTATCTGCCGAAACAGACCGGGACTCGGACCCGGGACCTTCATGGCCAGGACCATGACGCTCTTTCCTGTAAACCCGCCTGCATTCACCTCAAAACAAAAAGCAGCGACAAGAATCGACGAAACGTCGTGCTCTGCCACTGAGCTACGGTCTTGCGACCGGCGGGATTCGAACCCGCGACCACGAGATTCATAGTCTGTAGTTCCGCCAGCATTCGCTGCAAAAAACAGTGCGACAAGGATGGCAAGACATGCCCACCGGCGAGCCGGTGTCGGGGTTCGACCCCCGGGCGTCCAGATGTAGTCCTGCCTGCATTCGCACAACAACTTTCATCCCCGTTCGGCGACAAACGATCGATGCGAGGGAGAACATGGTTGGATGTACTCGCATCTGCATTCGCCGAACGACGACCTTCAATTCTTCGGATCGGGCACCGCGGGCCGAGGCCCACGGCACCCTCTCTCTTTTCCTTCAGATCGAAGTCTCTTCGATCACCCCCACCCAGTGGCCGGCGCCCAGACCGCCCGCGGCATACACCGCCAGCAGCTTGAACACTTCGTCGCTGAAGCCGCCGATGTTCAGCACATCGTCACGCTCCGGCGCCTGGGTGGTCGCACAGGGCTGGATGTCGATGCACACCAGCCGCGCCTTCGGGTTGCGCTTCTTGAACGCCTCCCACTCCTGCATGGTCGCGGTGCCGCGGCCACGGGCACGGTCGGCCCACGACTCGTTGTCCGACACCAGCACCACCAGATCGGCTTGCGCCTTCTCCTTGTTCAGCAGCGCCAGCGGCGCGCTGCACGAGGTTCCGCCGCCGCCCACCGCGGCCAGCCTGGCCGCGTTGGTCATCACCGAATCACGCGGATTCAGCTTCAGCGACACCACCTTCGTCTCGAAGGGCAGCACACGCGCATCCGCATTGCGGCGCAGCACGGCGGCAGCCACCAGCGCGGCCACGTCGATGCATCGCACCGCCGACGTCGCCGAACCGCGGTGGCCCGTCACCGGCGAGCTCATCGAGCCCGACACGTCGGGGCACACCACCACGCGGCCCTCGAACACCGGCACGTTGGCCAGCGCGAGCTCCATCGCGTCCTGCAGCGCTTCCTTCACCACGTGCGGCACCTCGGCGCCGGTTGCGGTGTAGGCGGCCATCAGCTGGTACGGCAGCACGCGGGCCTTGGCCACGGCCTGCGGGTCACGCAGCTTGGCGGCCACCGCCTCCGCGAGGCCCGGCAGCTCGAACACACCATGGCGCGCAAAGGTGTTCAGGTTCTGACGCACCATCTGCCACGAACCACGCAATGCGATCTGCGCCCAGGCCTGCGTATCCAGCTCCAGCGCGGTCAGCATCTGGAACGGCACGTCCGGCACTTCCATGGCCCCCACGCTCGGCACTTCGTGTCCTCGCTGCCCCCCGAGGGGGCGCTCGGCGCGGTCCTGCTTGAAGCGTTCGAACGCCTGCGTCACCGGAGGCAGCGCTTCCAGCGCATACGGACGACCGATCAGCCATGCGAACCATGCGGCGCGCCATGCTTCGGCGGGCTTCGGGTGAACCATCTTCACCACGTCGGCCAGCGAAGGCGTGTTGCCCACCGAGGCGTTCAGCAGTTGCGCCTCGGTCGCTTCGAGCAGCCATTGCTGCACGAGCTTCTTCGGACGCGTACCGAGCGACTTGCGGCCCACGGCACCCGAACGCAGCATCTGCACGAAGTTGCGCAGCATCTTGCCGTTGTCCACCACGCGGGGGAACACCTTGGCGAGCAGCGACACGTCGCGCACCGCCAGCGTGGCGGCCAGCAGCGCCGGCATGTCCTTCATGTGGCCGGAGCGACGGGCGTACACGGCCGTCTTGGCGACGAACACCGGGTCGGCTTCGCGGGCCAGGGCCAGCACGGTGTCGAGCTGGTCCTGCGCTTGTGCGTAGAAGGTGTTGTTCAGGCAACCGGTGGCCGCGAGCTGCGCCAGCTGGTGCTTGGGCGACAGCGCGTAGGCGGCGCCGCCGGCTTCGTTGCGCACGTCGGCCGCAGGTTGCAGGGCACCGCGCAGCGTCTGGAAGAGTTGAAGATTGGCCATGTGACTTCTCCGTGTCCGGTTCTTTTTGTTCGGTTGATTTCTTGAATGTGTGATCCTTATTGCAACGTGTGTGCCAGCGTTTTTCCAGACAGGTGCGAAATCGTTCAAACCATTGATTTGATTGAGTTTTTTCCTGATCACGCGAAAAAACGGCCTGAACCCCCAAAAACTTTATCGATATTTCTTATAATTTTGGCTAGTAAATTAGCTAGAAATGAAGAAACCCATCGTCGTCATCGGCTTCCTCGGCACCCAACTGGACGCCGGCCAGGGCGCCGGCCGCTGGAACAAGTGGCGCCCCACCGTTTCGCTCGCCCAGCACGAGGACATGGTCGTCTCGCGCATGGAGTTGCTCTACACGCTGCGCCACAAGGCGCTGGCCGAGGTGGTGAAGGCCGACATCGTCGCGGTGTCGCCCGAGACCGCCGTCAACCTCGTGCCCTTCGACCTGGCCGACCCCTGGGACTTCGGCGAGGTCTACACGCGCCTGTACGACTGGGCGCGTGCCTACCCCTTCGACGCCGAGCGCGAGCAGTACTGGACGCACATCACCACGGGCACGCACGTGGCGCAGATCTGCATGTTCCTGCTGTCGGAATCGCGCCTGGTGCCGGGCGTGCTCGCGCAGACCTCGCCGCCGAAGCGCCAGCGCGAAGGCGAGGCCGGCAAGTGCACGCTGATCGACCTCGACCTGTCGCGCTACGACGTGATCGCGCAGCGCTTCGGCGCGGAGCAACGCGATGCGGTCGCCTTCCTCAAGAGCGGCATCGCCACGCGCAACGTGCGCTTCAACACGCTGATCGACGAAATCGAGCATGTGGCCGTGCGCTCGCGCGCGCCGATATTGCTGGTGGGGCCGACGGGCGCGGGCAAGTCCTTCCTGGCGCGGCGCATGTTCGAGCTGAAGCAGGCGCGCCACCAGATGAGCGGGCCGTTCGTGGAAGTGAACTGCGCCACGCTGCGCGGGGACGGCGCGGCCTCCACCCTGTTCGGCCACAAGAAGGGTTCGTTCACCGGCGCGGCCAGCGACCGGCCCGGGCTGCTGCGCACGGCCCACCAGGGCGCACTGTTCCTCGACGAAATCGGCGAGCTCGGGGCCGACGAGCAGGCGATGCTGCTGAAAGCCATCGAGGAAAAGCGCTTCTTCCCCGTGGGCGCCGACAAGGAAGTGGAAAGCGACTTCCAGCTGATTGCCGGCACCAACCGCGACCTGCGCAGCGACGTGGCGCAAGGGCGCTTTCGCGAAGACCTGTTCGCGCGCATCAACCTCTGGACCTACGACCTGCCCGGCCTCGCGCAGCGGCCCGAGGACATCGAGCCCAACATCGACCACCTGCTGGCCCTGCACGCCACGCAGAACCACCGCGTGGTGCGCTTCAACGCCGAGGCGCGCGCGGCCTACCTGCGCTTTGCGCAGAGCGGCGAGGCGCTGTGGAGCGGCAACTTCCGCGACCTGTCGGCCAGCGTGACGCGGCTGGCCACGCTGGCCGACGGCGGGCGCATTCCGGTGGCGCTGGTGGAGGCGGAGATCACGCGGCTGCGCTGGCTGTGGAAGCGCGAAGGGCCGGCGGCCGCGCAAGGCGGCGATGGCGATGTCGACCTGGACGCCTTGCTCGGCGAGGAGCGCAGCGCCGCGCTCGACCTGTTCGACCGGCTGCAGCTAGCGGCGGTGGTGCGCGTGTGCCGGCAGTCGCGCAGCCTGAGCGATGCGGGCCGCCAGCTCTTCCAGGCTTCGCGCGCACAGCGCAGCGTGGTCAACGATGCGGACCGGCTGCGCAAGTACCTCGTCAAGCACGGGCTCGACTGGAACCAGGTCGGCCGCTGATAGATTCGGCGCTCCATACCGACGAGACAGACATTCAAGGGGAGAGCCGGATCGATGACACGCGTGCGTGAAATGAAGAGAACTTTGGTGTCTGCGTGCGTTTTTGCGCTGACGCTCGCGGCGAGCGCCCAGGCGGCCCCGCTGCGCTCGGGCCTGTACGAAGGCCTGATGCTGGCCGTCGACGAAAGCGGTGCCGTCAGCGGCAGCTTCGCGCAGCAAGGCAGTTGCACCTTCCAGATCGCGGGCCGCGCAAGCTCCAAGGGCACGGCCGTGGTCCGCACGCTCGGCGATACCCCTGACCTGCCTGCCCTGGAAGGCCGGCTGTCCGCCGGCGCCGACAGCGTCAGCCTCGCCCTGCCGGGCGGCCAGCAATTGCCGGGCTGCGGCAACGTGCTGCCGCCGTTGATCGACAAGGGCCTGGCGCTGGACCTCACGCAGAAGGGCACGTGGACCCGGCTGGTGAGCGTGGCTGCGGAGAAGACAGCGCTGCGCAAGACGCCCGCCGACATGGGGCGCGCCTATGTGGTTCGCGGCGATGTGCTGGGCGTCGTCTCCGAGCGGCCGGACCTGCTCGAAGTCGGTTTCGTGAACGGGCAAGGCCGCGTGGTCCGCGGCTGGATCGCCACGAAGGACGCGAAAGCGCTGGGCGCGCCGTAGCGCCGACTGGCTATCCTTCGCCCCATGGCCATCTCCGCATTCGTCGTGAAAGTGCCCTTGGCCGAGCCGCTGGCCGGGGACCTGCGACGCCGCTTCGACGCCACCGTGGCGCTGGGGGTGCCGGCGCACATCACGGTGCTGGTGCCGTTCATGAACCCTTCCCTCATCACCGCCGAGGTGCTCGAGCGCGCCCGGCGCGCCCTGCAACGCACGCCTTCGTTCGCGTTCTCTCTGGGCAGGGTCGGGCGCTTCCCCGAGACCGCGTACCTGGCGCCGGAGCCGGCGCGCCCTTCGTCGCCATGACGCTGGCGCTGGTGACGGCCTTTCCCGGCTTCCTGCCCTATGGCGGCGAACATGACGGCGTGATTCCGCATCTCTCCGTGGCCCATGGCGATGCGCACCATGCGGAGGAAGCGGCTGTCGAACTGCAGGCGCGGCTGCGTGCATCGGGCGCCGTGCACGCGACGTGCACCGAAGTCACGCTCATCGAAAACTCCAGCGGCCGCTGGCAAGACATGCATGTCTTCCAGCTGCCCGCAGCCACTCCCTGACGCATGCGCAACGTTCTCTTCATCTGCAGCCGCAACCAATGGCGCAGCCCCACCGCCGAACAGCTGTGGCGCCGGCATCCGCTGGTCGCGGCCCGCTCGGCGGGCACCAGCCCGAACGCGCGGCACAGGGTGTCGCTCGACGACATCGCGTGGGCCGACGTGATCCTCGTGATGGAAGAAAAACACAAGTCGCGGCTCGTGGCCGAGTTCACGCGAATGCTCGAAGGCAAGCCGATCCATGTGCTCGATATTCCGGACGAGTACCGGTACATGGATGCGGAGCTGGTCGAGGAGCTGCAGCGCTCGGTGCCGTCCGTTCTTGGAATCGACTGAAGCCATGCCAGAGATCTACATCAGCACCGACGTCGAATCCGACGGCCCCATTCCCGGCCCGCACTCGATGCTCAGCTTCGGCTCGGCCGCCTACACCGCCGACAAGCGACTGGTCTCCACCTTCAGCGCCAACCTGCACACCCTGCCCGGCGCCGAGGCCGACCCCAAGACCGCCGCGTGGTGGCAGACCCAGCCCGAGGCCTGGGCCGCTTGCCGCACCGACCTGCAAGACCCCGCGCACGCCATGAAGGCCTACGTGGCCTGGCTCAAGGGCCTGCCCGCGGCACCCGACGCGCCCAAGCCGCGGCCGGTGTTCGTGGCGTATCCGGCGGGCTTCGACTTCCTGTTCGTCTACTGGTATTTGATGCGCTTCGCGGGCGAGAGCCCGTTCAGCCATTCGGCGCTGGACGTGAAGTCCTTCGCCATGGCCATGCTCAGGCTCGACTACCGCGACAGCACCAAGCGCGCGATGCCGCGCCGCTGGTTCGACAAGATGCCGCACACGCACGTGGCGCTGGACGACGCCATCGAGCAAGGGGCGCTCTTTTGCAACATGCTCGCAGAGAACCGCGCAACCGCCGCGGGCACGAAGCCATGACGGGCGGCACGGTGCGCCGCTGGTGCGGCAAGCTCGCGCTGTGCACGCTGCCGCTGCTGCTGGCGGGCTGCGTGCAGTCGATGTTCTATTACCCCGACGACGTGCGCTACGAAACGCCCGATGCGCTCGGCGTGCGCTACGAGAGCGTGCAGTTCGACAGCGCCGACGGCACGCGCCTGAGCGGCTGGTTCCTGCCCGCGGAGGGCCGCACGAACCCGAAGGAGGCCAGGGGTACCGTCGTGCACTTCCACGGCAATGCGCAGAACATGAGCACGCACTGGCGCTTCGTGGCCTGGCTGCCGAAACAGGACTACAACGTGCTGGTGTTCGACTACCGCGGCTACGGCCAGTCCGAAGGCAAGCCCGAGCCCAAGGGCGTGTTCGAGGACGCCAACGCTGCGCTGAACTACGTGCGCACGCGCAGCGACGTCGACCCCGACCGGCTCTTCGTCTTCGGCCAGAGCCTGGGCGGCACCAACGCGATTGCGGTGGTGGGCTCGGGCAACCGCGCGGGCGTGAAGGCGGCGGCCATCGAGTCGACCTTCTATTCGTACTCGTCGATCGCCAACGAAAAGTTCAAGGGCGCCGGCCTGCTCGTGAGCGACACCTACGCGGCGTCGAGGTACGTGGCGGCCGTGTCGCCCATTCCGCTGCTGTTCATCCACGGCACGGCGGACCAGGTGATTCCCGTCGAGCATTCGCGGCGCCTGCTGGCCGATGCGCGCGAGCCCAAGCGGCTGATCGAAGTGCCGGGCGCCGGCCACCTGGAGCCGATGACGGGGCAGCGCTTCGGCCATGCCTACCGCAAGGCGCTGACCGAGTTCTTCGACGCGGCCCTGCACCCCCTGCAGCAATGACGATGAAACACTTCGACGAAGCCGCCACCCGCGCCCCGCTGGGCTTCGAGCGGCTGGTGCCCGCCCTGCGCGCGGCCTTCGCGGGCACGGCCCAGGTGCCGCCGCGCCACGTGCACGGCATCGAGACGGCCACGCCAGACGGCACCAGCAAGGGCACCGTGCTCATCATGCCGGCGTGGAGCGACGCGGGCTTCCTGGGCATCAAGACCATCAACATCTTTCCCGGCAACAGCGCGCGCGGCCTGCCCGGCCTGCATGCGACCTACGTGCTTTACGACGCGCACACCGGCGTGCCGCTGGCGATGATGGACGGCAACGAGATCACCGCGCGCCGCACGGCGGCCGCGTCGGCGCTGGGCGCATCGTTTCTCGCGCGGCCGGATGCACGCCGCCTGCTGGTGCTGGGCACCGGCCGCATCGCTCGCATGCTGCCGGCCGCGCATGCGAGCGTGCGGCCCATCGACGAGGTGGGGGTGTGGAACCACCGCCCCGAAGGCGCCGAGACGCTGGCGGCGCAGTGGCGCGCCGAGGGCTGGAACGCACGGGCGGTTGCCGGGCCCGACCTGGAAGCGGCCGTGCGCCAGGCCGACATCGTGAGCTGCGCCACGCTCGCCACCGCGCCGCTGGTGCGCGGCGAATGGCTGGCGCCGGGCTCGCACCTGGACCTGATCGGCAGCTTCACGCCCGCCATGCGCGAGGCCGACGCGCAGTGCTTTGCCGGGGCGCGCACCTTCGTCGACACCGACGAGGCGCTGCAGAAATCCGGCGACCTGCTCGACGCGATGGCGGCCGGCACGCTGCGCGCGCAAGAGGTCCAGGGCACGCTGGCCAGCCTGTGCCGGGGCGAGCGCATGGGCCGCGCCAACGACACCGAACGCACCGTGTTCAAGGCCGTCGGCAGCGCGCTGGAAGACCTGGCCGCCGCCACCCTGGTGTGGCAGGCGTGCGACACGGCCTAATCCTTATGGCTTAGCGCCGGGGCGCAAATGCGCCCGCGGAGGGGTTTTTGCCTACATCCAGATACGTCATGTAGCCAATGGCGCGGGCCACGCGGCGTGGCTATCGTTGCCTGCAACATCGACAGGAGCCGCCGCATGCTCAGCACCGAACACAAAGCCAACATCCTTCGCAAGGCAGGGTACGCCGTGCCGTCGGTGCCCGGAAGCGCGGACAGCATCTATCAGACGCCGCAGTGCTGGGGCAAGGCGATCGACACGCTGTATGTGTCTTATGCCGCCAGCCGTGCCGCGAAGAGTCTGCGCGACGCCGAAGAAGCGCGAATGCTCGCGATGCTGCAAATGCGCTCGGCCAAGGCCTACGCGTGAGCCACCTGCGCGATTGACCGGCGCCCTGGCCGTGCGGCTCAGGGCTTTTTCTGCTTCTCGGGTGCGTCGCCGCTGCCGCCGCGCGACATCTGGCCCGCCTTCATGGCCTCGCGGTTCGCTGCGCGGCGCTTGGCCGACGCGGCACGCCGCTGTTCCCGGGTCATCTTCGGCCCGGTGGTCGCGCGAACTTCGCCCTCCTGCATCTGCGGTCCGCGTGCGGCCGCGGCGCCTTCGACGCGGCGTTCCTTGCGCGCCTCGGTGCGCTCCGCGCGCGTGGTGGGCGGCGACGGCATGGCTTTTCCCTGGGACGGATCCGCTTCGCCGGAAGACTGCGCGGACGCCACCGACACGACCATCATCTGAGCCAGGGCCAGACAGACGGGCACGAGCATTTTTTTCATCGCGACGACCTTTCAGGGAGGGAGTGGCAACGGCGCCGGCGGCATTGTGTTCACTGTCGGCGCGTTCTGTCTACCGCCCCGCGGCGCGGCTCAACGGCTGGCTGCGACCAGCAACATCATCGGCCGCTCGCGCTCCTCGGCCAGCGACGGCACCGCGGCGACCTGCTCGTCGCTCGGCCCCCACTCCTGCACATGCTCGATGCGAAAGCCCGTCTTCACCAGCGTGTTCAGCAGGGTGCCCAGCGTGCGGTGCTGCTTGACCACGCCATCGGCCAGCCAGTTCGTCACACGCGGGCCTTCCATCTGGTAGCTGTCGACCGGCCATGACTTGCGCCCTTGCGCGTCGACATGCCAGCCCGGCGCTTGCGGCGCCATGAAGACCGGATGCTCGATGGAAAACACCAACCGGCCCGCGGGCACCAGCGCGTCGTGCACCGTGCCCAGCAGGCGCGCGAGCTCTTCGATGTAATGGAACGCGAGCGAGCTGTAGGCGAAGTCGAGCGACTGCGGCGGCAGCGCCAAGGTGTCGAGGTCCGCGCGCACGTACGAGATGGCACCGTCCGCCCCGAAGGCCTCCGCCTTGGCGAGCATCAACTGCGACACGTCGAGGCCCAGCACCGACTGCGCCCCCTGCGTGCGCGCCCAGCGGCAGAACCAGCCGAGGCCGCAGCCCAGGTCCGCCACGCGCAGGCCCTGCAGCGGCGGCACCAGCGCGCGCAGGGCCGGCCACTCGGGCGCGCCGCCGAGGCCGTGCACCGAGCGCGGCAGTTGCTGGTAGCCCTCGAAGAAAGCGGGCGTGTCGTAGATGTTCTGGGCCATCGATGGGGTCCTTGCCTGTTGGCGGAACCCCATTATTTCAACGACCCATTCAGCGCGCCCTTACTTGCTTTGTGCGGACTGCAGCACGGGGTTCTGCATGGTCGAGATGACCTTGCTGTTCACGCGCGAGCCGCCGGTCACGTTCTGGTCGGGTGCCGCGGCCGTGGCCATGGCTTCCTGGTAGACCTGGGCCGGGTCGCGTTGCGACGTGAACGGGTCGGCGCCACGCGAGCCGCGCGTCACGTTCTGGTTGGGCGCGTGGGCCGTGTCGACAGCTTGCTTGTACACAGCTTCCGGGTCGGCCGTGGACGTGAACGGGTCGGCACCGCGCGAGCCGCGCGTCACGTTCTGGTTCGGCGCATGCGCGGCGGCGATGGCTTCGGCTTCGACGGCTTCGCGGGTGCGTTGCTGGGCGTTGACGGAAGCGACGGCGAGCAAGGCAACGGCGGCGGCGAGGGCGAGTTGGGTGGTCTTCATGGTTCGTCTTTTCGGTGAGTTGTCTGACTGTTTGGATGGCGTCGGCCCGGCGATGCGGGAAAACCCTGAGCAAGGCTAGTCAAGGCAAAAGGCAGATCCGTGACGACCCGAGGCGCGAACGGGCTCTTGCACGCGCACTGCAACGCAGGCGAATTTCTGATAGCCGCCGTGCGCTGGCGCATTTAGTCTTTTGCGCCTCTGTCCACTCGATTCACCAGGAAGGAACTCAAGACCATGGGACTGTTCGATTTCTTGAAGAAGAAGCCCGCCATGCCGGAGACGATCGAAGACGGCATGGCCTCGCAGGCCAACGACTTCATCGGCGCGTTCTCGCAAGCGGGCGCGCCCATCGACGGCGCGAAGCTGGACTACACGGCCGCCTCGCTGCCCCTGGTCGATCGCGTGCTCGACGATTTCTTCAAGCAGCAGGCGCCCCTGCCGGACGACCTTCACTTTCTGGCGTCGGCCTATGTCTTCGAGGTGGCGCGCCGCGAGTTCGGCGGGCGCTACCTGCGCGGCGACGAAGACAACCCCTTCGTGCTCGTCATCGGCCAGGGCGATGCGCAGATCGGCGTGTGCGTGATGGGCAAGGTGCGCGGCCGCGCCACCAAAGGCCCCGAGGACGACCTGAGTTTTTTCTATGCCGGCATCGCGCCCCTGGTGGCGCGCGGCGTGGGCGCCACGCTCATCTGAGGCCGGCGTTGCAAGGTCACAGCCGGCTGCTACCCGCTGTGCCCTGCTCCTTCGAATAATGCGGCGACGGCCCGCGCACCAGCGCCGGGCCGCATTCCAACCTCGTTCGAAGGAGACAAGACCAATGGCTCGCAAGATCCTCATGCTCTGCGGCGACTACGCCGAAGACTACGAAACCATGGTGCCGTTCCAGACCCTGCTCGCCGTGGGCCACACGGTGCACGCGGTGGCGCCCGACAAGAAGGCCGGCGACTGGGTGCACACCGCCATCCACGACTTCGAGGGCGCACAAACCTACAGCGAGAAACCGGGACACCGCTTCACGCTGAACGCCAACTTCGCCGACGTGAAGCCCGAGGCCTACGACGCCCTCGTCATCCCCGGCGGGCGCGCGCCCGAGTACCTGCGCATGCACAGCCGCGTGGTCGAGATCGCCAAGCACTTCCTGGCGACCGACAAGCCCGTGGCGTCGGTCTGCCATGGCGCGCAACTGCTCGCGGCCACGGGCCTGCTCAAGGGCCGCAAGGTGTCGGCGTACCCGGCCTGCCAGGTCGAGGTGGAGCTGGCCGGTGCCGAGTACATGGGCATTCCGGTCGACCAGGCCGTGACCGACCGCAACCTGGTCACCGCGCCCGCGTGGCCGGCGCACCCGGCGTGGCTCGCACAGTTCCTGCTGGTGCTCGGTACGCGCATCGCGCATTGAAGGCCCAGGGGCGGCGCTACAGTGCGTGCGTCGCCCACCATCCCACACAGGAGGCCGCATGTGCGAAGTCTTCATCAGTGCCGACCCGCAGAGCTACGACGCGCGCACGCGCTCGGTGCGGCTGCACGGCGTGGTCACCAGCATCCGGCTCGAGAACCTGTTCTGGCAGGTGCTCGAGGAAATTGCGCAGCGCGACGGCATGGTCGTGGTGCAGCTCATCGAGCGGCTGTACGACGAACTGGTTGCGGCGCGCGGCGAGGTCGGCAACTTCGCGTCGTTCCTGCGCGTGTGCGCGTTGCGCTACGAGGCGATGCTGGCGCAGGGGCGCATTCCGGCAGACACCTCGGTGGCCATCGGCTCGCTCGATGCCAAGGCCGTGCTGCATGAACTGCCACAGGGATGGGGACGCTCGCAGCAGCAGTCCTGCGAGGCGGACATTCGTCCCTTTCGCGCCGCGGCGCGGCGGCAGGCCTGAGGCTGGATCACGGCCGCCTATGACGCCAGCTGTGCGCGCGCCAGTCGACCCAGGCGACGCACGCCGGCATCCATGCGATCGTTCCATGCGTGTCCGGCGCTCAGGCGCAGGCAGTTGCGGTAGCGGCGGCTTGCCGAGAACACATCGCCTGGCGCAAAGCAGATGCCCTGTTCGAGCGCTTCCTCGAACAACGCGCGCGAGTCGAAATGCTTGGGCAGCTCGAGCCAGAGCATGAAGCCGCCGGTGGGGCGACTCACCTTCGTTTCAGCGGGAAAGCTGGCTTCGATGGCCCGGACCATCCGCGTCAGGTTCTCCTCGAGCACACGCCGAACCCGGCGCAGATGCACGTCGTAGGCGTTGCCTTCCAGGAACTGCGCAATCGCCATTTGAGGCAGCACCGGGCTGCTCAGGCTGAATGCCAGCTTGCGCTCCATCACACGCTGTGCGTAGGCGCCGGGGGCGATCCAGCCGACCCGGTATCCGGGCGCAAGGCTCTTCGAGAAGGAGCTGCAGTAGATGATCTTGTTCTCGCCCCGGTCCAGCGCCATGAAGGGCTTGGGGCGCTCGCGGCCGAAGTGGATGTCGCCATACACATCGTCTTCGATCAGGGGTACGGCGTGCTTCGCAAGAACGGCGAGGAGCGAGCGCTTGTCGCTCTCGGCCATCACGTATCCCAGGGGATTGCTGAAGCCGGACGAGAGCACGCAGGCCGCTATCGGCTCTTTGTCGAGCAGGCGTGCCAGCGCAGCGACGTCGACGCCGCGCACCGGGTCGGTCGCAAGCTCCAGTGCCTTCAGTCCAAGGACCTCCAGCGTGTGCAGCAGGCCGAAGTAAGTGGGGGACTCGACGGCGATCGTGTCGCCGGGCTTGGCCACTGCGCCCAGCGCCAGCGTGAGGGCTTCGGTGCAGCCGCCGGTGATGAGGATGTCGTCGGGCGACAAGGCGTGGCCCGTCTGCATCGACCGCTTTGCGATCTCGCGGCGCAGGGCCGCTTCGCCTCGCGGCGGACTGTAGACGTTGTGACGCGCGCCGTGCTGACGCGCCACGCGTGCGAGCGTCAGATCGAGCCGCTTCGATTGCAGCACGCCTGCATCGGGCACGGCACACCCCAGCGGGACGAGCGACAGGTTCGACGCGTGCTCGAGCAGCACGGCAACGGCGCCGCTGATCGACACGGTCGATGCCCTGGTGCGTGCGCGGGAGGTGGAAGGCAGCGCAAACGTCTTTTGGTGAGCGCTCGATACATAGAAGCCCGACTGCGGCCTGGCCACGAGGATGCCGCGATCCTCGAGCATGCGGTAGGCCTGCAGCGCTGTCGCAATGCTGATCTGGTGCTGCTCGCTGACGGTACGCACGGACGGCACGCGCATGCCCGGGGACAACGCGCCTTTGTCGATCATGCCGACGATGAGGTCGGCCAGCTGTTCGTATCGGTAGGGTGCGTGCGCTTCCATGATGGCGCTCATTTTCTGCCATGCGGGTGCGCCTCCACAAGCCAACTGTGCTGGTCGAAAAAGAGAAAAACTGTGGCTGTTGCGGTCTGCGCCTGCTCGCTACGATTCCTCCGCACCCGACCACAGGTTCGAAGCCGAATGATGAAAACCACCCCGGAAAGTCTTGTCCAGCGCAGAGACCGCGACGTTCGCGAGCCGGCCTCGCCGCCATGGCGCGGAAGGTTTCCCTACAACGAGATCATTTCGCTTCTCGATGTGAACCGGCCGTTCAATCTGGCGGAAAGCACCTCGCAAGACCTGACCCTCGGCGAGCTTCTCGCGCTTCCGGGTCTGGAGAACATCCGCGACCTGAAGCTCGGCTACGGCACGTCGGCCGGCTCGCTCGCCCTGCGGCAGGCGATTGCGGATGCCTGCAGGGTCCCGGCGGACTATGTCCTCGCCACGCAGGGGACGGCGCTCGGTCTTTTCCTGCTTGCTTTCGAGGTTTGCCGTGCGGGCGACGAAGCGGTGCTGGCGACGCCGTGCTTCCCGCTGAGCCGTGACAGCCTTCTGGGGGCTGGTGTGACCGTGCGGGAGGTCAAGCTCTCGTTCGAGAGTGGCTACACCCTGGATCTCGCGCAGATCGAGGCATGCCTTACGTCGAAGACGAAGCTGGTGAGCATCGCTTCACCCCAGAACCCCAGCGGTGTGCGGATGCCGCGCGCCGACATCGAGCAACTCCTCGAACTGATGGGCAAGCTGTCGCCCGACGCACTGCTCTTTGTCGACGAGACCTACCGCGAGGCCTCCTACGGGGACGACCAGAGGGTCGAGAGCTTTGCGGGACTCGATCCACGCATCGTCACCGGCGCGTCTGTCTCCAAGGCACTGGGCGCACCGGGGCTGCGAACCGGGTGGCTCACAGTGCCTGACGCAGACCTCCGCTCGAGGCTCACGGTTGCGAAGATGAACACCGTGCTCTCCGGCTCGGTGCTCGATGAGGCGCTTGCCGCCGCATTGCTGCGCAACAGGGCGGTGGTGCTCGAGCCTCGTCGGCGCCTGCTTGCGAATGCCCTGGACGTGTTGTTGACCTGGTGCCAGGCTGAACAGGGCCGCATCGAGTGGATCCGACCCGATGCCGGTGCGTTGTGCTGCCTGCGGCTGCGCGCCGATGTGTTCGACGATGCGGCCGTCTCTCGCTTCTGGGCGCTGTTGCCGGAGCATGACCTGCAGCTGGCGTCGGGCAAGTGGTTCGGCGAAGCCGACCGGGTGTTCCGGCTCGGCTTCGGGTATCTGCCCCACGCAAGGCTGAAGCCTGCCTTGGCTGCGCTTTCTTCGAGTCTGGATGCGGCCTCTCGCTGACGAGCAAGCGCGGATTTCAAGGGAGCCTTTTTTCTGTTCAGTTGGAGTCGACGCATGAGAGTACGTATCGCATACATCGAAGAGCCGCCGTTTTATTGGACGGGCTCGGATGGCGTGCCAACCGGCGCAGATCTCGAGCTCGCCGATGTGGTGCTTCGTGCCATCGGGGTGTCGGCCATCGAGCACCATCTGGTCTCGTTCGAAGAACTGCTGCCCGGTGTCCAGCAAGGACGCTGGGACATGAATGTGCCGATCTTCGTGACGCCCGAGCGCGCCAGGCTGGTCACGTTCAGCGAGCCGGTCTGGGCGCTCGGAGACGGGTTCCTCGTGGCGCGGGGCAATCCCAAGGCGCTCACAAGCTACAAGGCGGTCGCAGCGCGCGGCGATGCACGGCTGGGCGTGGTCGGCGGCACCGTTCAGATCGATGCCGCAAAGGCCTCTGGAGCAACTGACAGCCAGATCGTGCTGTTCAATGACCAGCCTTCGGCGGTGGCTGCGCTGTTGTCCGGAAAGATCGACGCCTACGCCGCAACGGCCGTGGGCAACCGCGCGCTCGCTGCCGCCAACAAGGAACTCGAGGCCGTTGCGCATGAGAGGAGCGCCGACGGACGCGTGCCCGTTGGAGGCTTCTCCTTCAACAAGGAAAACCACGACCTCGTGCAGGCGGTGAACAGGCAACTTGGCGCGTACCTGGGTACGGCCGACCATCGCGCGCGAATGGCGAAATACGGCATCGAGGCCAGCGAGATCGATGGCGTGGTCGCGCGCCAGTCGAGCCAGGGCTCGGCCTTGAACATGAACGTCGAAAGTAAGAAATGAAAAGAACCTACAAGGTGGTCGATGTATTCACCTCCCAGCCTTTCATGGGCAATCCTGTCGCGGTGATCCTCGATGCAGAGGGGCTCGATACTCCGGCGATGCAAGCCATTGCCGGATGGACCAACCTTTCGGAGACAACCTTCGTGCTGCCCCCGACATCGCCGGAGGCTGACTACCGCCTGCGGATATTCACGCCCCGCGGCGAGCTCCCGTTCGCTGGCCATCCAACGCTCGGCAGCGCATACGCGCTCCTGGAAGCCGGACGCGTGACACCACGTGACAACGGTAGCCTGGTCCAGGAGTGCGACATGGGGCTGGTCGCGTTGACCGTCACGGATACGGGCGGAGATCGTCGCTTGAGCTTTGAGCTTCCGCCGGCAACGATCACCACCTTGGGGAAAGCGGATCTGAACGAACTGGAGGCCATTCTCGGAAGCGCACTGAAGGTCGAGCCTGGTGTCGTGAACGTAGGACCGGTCTGGATCATTGCGCAGCTCGAGGATGCAAACGCAGTGATCGGTCTGCGTCCGGATCTTGCGAAGCTGGCGGAACTGGAGCGTCGCCTGGGCGTGACCGGCGTCACCGTGTTCGGCTCGCACCCGTCCGGAGATGCCGCGATCGAAGTACGCACCTTCGCGCCGTCTTCCGGTGTGGACGAAGACCCTGTCTGCGGAAGCGGCAACGGCAGCGTGGCCGCGTTCCTGTGGGCGCGCGGCCTGTTGCCTTCCAGCGGCAAGGACTACCTCGCCACGCAGGGGCGCTGCGTGGGTCGCAATGGCCGCATCGCGGTGAACATCGATTCGAAGGGCGGCATTCGCATCGGTGGTTCCTGCGTCACGTGCGTGGATGGCTCGATGCTGAGCTAGCAACAGGCCCGCGACCGATTTCATCTTGGTGACAAACCGACGGACGCCTCGGTGACGATTGGCCCGCTCGATGCGAAGGCGGTGCTTGCGGCGCGTCGCTAGACGTCTGCGGCGCGTTGCCGCCGGATCTGCCGCTTCTGCCGACCATCGGGCGCCTTGTAGTCGGGCGGCAGCCGGCGTCGAAGCGACTTGATCGCGGTCGCCCGCGCCGCGTCGACAGCCGCATCCGTCACGTCGAGCGTCTCCACCCATGTGAGGGACTCGGCCGTGGGTGCGCCACGCACGGCCCAGAGGCACATGCTCTGGAGGATCGGCTCGGACGCCGCGCCAAATGCCTTGACCACAACTTGCAGAAGATCGTCCATGACGGCCTTCTCGACCTTCACGCCATCGTCCAGGCCCAGCAGCAGGTTCAACGCCGCCAGCGCCGTCCATTCGGCATGCGTGGCGTCTGTCGATTGCCACTGCGCCGAGCCGCAAAAGCCCGTCAAGGCCTCGACGCTTTCGACGGTCTTCACCTCTTCCAGGACACCGATCGCAAAGGTCGCAAGCGCGGGGTCGGCCAGCAGCGGCCGCAGTGCGGGGACACCACCGCGCCCGAAGGCGGCACAAGCCTGTGCCCATCGCGCAAACGGCACGACGCGCGTCCCGTTTTCGAGGAGGCCGTCGCTCAGCCAGCCGTGCTGCGCGCAGAGACGTTCGATTTCATCCGCGCCTTCGGCACCGTGGACGGAGGCGAAGCGGATCATGTCCTCGACATTCATGGCGCCGCCATAGGCCGAGGGTGCCGGGCCTTTCGACGCCTTGCGGGCGAGTGCGTTCAGGTTCATCTTTTCATTGTCATCGTGTGTAGCGCCTTTCAGCGCTTCGGGCCCTTCCCTGCTATCGGTCTGGTGGCGCAGCCGGGTGGCGTGGATGACAATCTTGGACACCAATCAATACGCGGACACCGCACGACGGAGGAACTGACGATGGCTTATTTGAAAGAACTCAAGGTCACGTTCACGCGCAAGCGCGTCGACGACGACCTGCTGAACAAGCCCGTGGACAGCCCCGAGCAGGTGTACTCGCTGTTCAGGGACATGCAGGACGAGACCAAGGAAAAGGTCGTCGTGCTGCACCTGAACCCTCAGCTGGAGGTTCTTTCTTATGAAATTGCAGCTATCGGAACGGGCACGGCGGCGCTGCTTGCCCCCGTGGAGCTCTATCGAAATGCGATGCTGGCACGGGCCAGTTCATTGATCGTGGTGCACAACCATCCGTCGGGGCATTGCACCCCTTCGGAAAACGATGTGAAGACCGCAGCGAAACTGCATGAACTGGGCGTCATTCATGAGATGCCTCTGCAGGACTTCATCATCATCGGGGACGGCGCGTACAACAGCTTTCGGCAGGACGGGCGCTTCTGAGCCGTACCGAAGCCCCCGCCCGGCTGGCGTGACGGGCGAGGGCGATGCCAATCAATCCAACGACACGTTCGCCTTGCGAATCACATCCGTGAACCGCGTCGTCTCGCTCGCCACGAACTGATCGAACTGCGGCCGCGTGGTCGGGAACGGCTCGTAGCCGAAGCTCTTGAACTTCTCCAGCACGTCGGGTTCGGCCAGTCCCTTCTCGATGTCGCGCTTGATCTTGTCGGTGACCGAGGCTGGCAGCCCCTTCGGCACCGCGATCGCGTTCCACCCGATCACCTCGAAGCCCTTCGGACCGCCCGACTCCGACACCGTCGGCACGTCGGGGAACGCCGCCACGCGCTGCGGTGCGGCCGCGGCCAGAAAGCGCAGCTTGTTCGCACGCTGCAGCGGCCCGGCCGTGGCGCTGGAGCCCAGCGCAAAGGCCAGCTCGCCCGTGGCCACCGACGTGTACAGCTGCGTGGTCTCCTTGTAGATCACGTGTTCCATCTGCGTGCCGGTGGCCGACTCGAAGAGCTCGGAGCCCAGGTGCACCGGGTTGCCGACCGACCACGAGCCGTAGTCGAGCTTGCCGGGGTTGGCCTTGGCGTCGGCGATCAGGTCGCCCACTGTCTTGTACTTGCTGTTGGTCGCGACGGTGAAGAAGAAGTAGGTCTTGAACAGCGGCAGCAGCGCGTCGAAGTCCTTGGCGGTGTCGTACGGCAGCTTCTTGAACAGCGCGGGGTACGCGGCCAGGTGCACGTTATCGAGCACGATGATGTCGTGGCCGTCCTTGGCGCCGCGCTTGAAGGCGTCGATGGCGATGAAGCCGTTGCCGCCCGGGCGGTTCTCCACCACCACCGGCTGGCCCCAGGCGCGCGAGAGCTTGTCGGCCACCAGCCGTGCCACGCCGTCGGGACCGCCGCCCACGGGGAACGGCGTGATGATGCGCACGGGCTTGGTCGGAAAGGCCTGTTGCTGCGCCGATGCAGTGGCGGGCACCAGCGCGGCGGCGGCGAGCGCGAGCGCGGCCAGGCCGACGCTGCGGCGCGTTGTGTTCGTCTTCTTCATCCTCTGATCCTCTTCTTTCGGTTCTCTTGGTTTGAAATTTTCCTGGCCGTGTTTCTTCGATTCGTTGTCGCGGCTGCTTCCTTTTCGGCTGCCGCGGCTACTCCACCACCGCGCCAGAACTCTTCACGATCGCTGCCCACTTCCCGCTCTCCCGGGCAATGAGCGCTGCGTATTCAACGGGCCCGCCCAGCAAGGGCACGGCCCCTTCCACGTCCAGCCGCGACTGGAATTCCTTCTCCCCCGCCACCTTCAGCATCTGCGCCGCCAGCTCGTTGACGAACGCGGCGGGCGTGCCGCGCGGCGCGAGGATGCCGTAGGTCAGCGTGCTCTCGAAATCCGCGAGCGCGCCCAGGCCCGACTCCATCACGGTCGGCACGTCGGGCAACGACGGCAGCCGCCTGGCGCTGGTGACGGCAATGGCGCGCAACCGCCCGCCCTTCACCAGCGCGAGCGCGGGCGGAATCACGCTGAACATCATGTGCACCTGCCCGCCCGTGAGGTCGGTCAACGCGGGGTTGGTGCCCTTGTAGGGAATGTGGGTCAGCCTGGTGCCTGTGCGCTCGGCGAAGAACTCGCCGCTCAGGTGGCCGCCGGTGCCGCTCCCGCTCGATGCGTAGTCGACGGCGCCGGGGCGCGCCTTGGCCTCGGCCACCAGGTCGGCGAGGGTGCGGATCTTCGAGCTGGCGGGCACCACCAGCACCAGGGCCGACGAGGCGAACATGGCCACGGGCGCCAGGTCCTTGCGGGGGTCGAACTTCAGGCCCTTGTAGAGCGCGGGGTTGATCGACACGGTACCGGTGTGGCCCAACAGCAAGGTGCTGCCGTCGGCGGCGCTGCGCACCACTTCGCCGGTGCCCAGGTTGCCGCCGGCACCGGGCTTGTTGTCGACGACGACGGCCTGCCTGCGCAGCTCGCCCAGGCCCTTGGCCATCTGGCGCGCGAACACGTCGTTGCCGCCGCCGGGGGCGAAGGGAACGACGATGCGGATGGGTTTGGTGGTGTCGCCCTGCGGTCCCTGCGGCACCTGGGAGAAAGCCGGCAGGGCTGCTGCGGACAGCAGGCCCAGCAGCATCTCGCGCCGGGTGGTTGAAGGAGCAACGACTCGGCACGAACGGGGCGTCATGACTCGGCGGTCAGACGCGTTCGAGGATCAGCGCAATGCCCTGCCCCACGCCGATGCACATGGTGCACAGCGCATAGCGGCCGCCGCTCTTGTGCAGCTGGTTCACCGCGGTGGTGGCCAGGCGCGCACCGCTGGCGCCCAGCGGGTGGCCCAGCGCAATGGCGCCGCCGTTGATGTTCACGCGCGCGTCGTCGTCCTTCAGGCCGAGCAGGCGCAGCACTGCGAGGCCCTGGGCTGCGAAGGCTTCGTTCAGCTCGATGACGTCGATCTGGTCGATCGTCAGGCCGGTGAGCGCCAACACCTTCTGCGTGGCCGGCGCAGGGCCGATGCCCATCACGCGCGGCGCGACGCCGGCGGTGGCCATGCCGACCACGCGGGCGCGCGGCGTGAGGCCATGCTTGGCGGCGCTGGCTTCGTCGGCCAGCAGCAGCGCGCAGGCGCCGTCGTTCACGCCGCTGGCATTGCCGGCGGTCACGGTGCCGTCGGGGCGCACGATGGGCTTGAGCTTGGCCAGCGCCTCCATCGTGGTGTCGCGCGGATGCTCGTCCTTGTTGACGATGAGGGCATCGCCCTTCTTCTGCGGCACGGACACGGGCACGATCTCGGCGTCGAAGAAGCCCGACTTCTGCGAGGCCACGGCGCGCAGTTGCGAGTTCAGCGCCATCAGGTCTTGCGCTTCGCGCTCGATCTTGTAGTCGGTGGCCACGTTCTCTGCCGTCTCGGGCATGGAGTCGACGCCGTACTGCGCCTTCATGAGCTTGTTGACGAAGCGCCAGCCGATGGTGGTGTCGTACACGGCGTTGTTGCGGCTGAAGGCGCTCTCTGCCTTGGGCATGACGAAGGGCGCGCGGCTCATGCTTTCCACGCCGCCGGCGATCATGAGGCCGGCTTCACCGGCGCGGATGGCGCGCGCGGCGGTGCCCACGGCGTCCAGGCCCGAACCGCACAGGCGGTTGATGGTGGCGCCGCCCAGTTCGATTGGCAGGCCCGCGAGCAATGCGGACATGCGCGCGACGTTGCGGTTGTCTTCGCCGGCCTGGTTGGCGCAGCCGTAGAGCACGTCGCTCACGGCTTGCCAGTCGACGTTCTTGTTGCGTTCCATCAGCGCGCGCAGGGGCACGGCGCCCAGGTCGTCGGTGCGCACGCTGCTGAGCGAGCCGCCGTAGCGGCCGAAGGGGGTGCGAACGGCGTCGCAGATGAAGGCTTGGTGGGTCATGGTGTGTGTCTCTTGAAAGTCTTGGATGGAATCAGGCGGCGGCGATCGGCAAACCGACCAGCTTCTCGAGCTCTTCGCGGCTCAGGCCGTCGACCAGGTCGACGAGCTTCAGGCCCTGCGGCGTGCATTCGATGGTGGCCAGGTCGGAGTACACGCGCTTGACGCAGCCGATGCCGGTCAGCGGGTAGCTGCATTCCTTCACCAGCTTGCTCACGCCCTGCTTGGTCAGCAGGTCCATCATCACCCAGGTCTGCTTGGCGCCGATGGCGAGGTCCATGGCGCCGCCGACGGCGGGAATGGCGTCTTTCTCGCCGGTGTGCCAGTTGGCGAGGTCGCCGGTGGCCGACACCTGGAACGCGCCGAGCACGCAGATGTCGAGGTGGCCGCCGCGCATCATCGCGAAGCTGTCGGCATGGTGAAAGAACGAGCCGCCCGGCAGCAGCGTGACGGGCTGCTTGCCGGCGTTGATGAGGTCGTAGTCTTCTTCGCCGGCCTCGGGCGCGGGGCCCATGCCGAGGATGCCGTTCTCGCTCTGCAGAATGACTTCGCGGCCCTTGGGCAGGTGGTTGGCCACCAGCGTGGGCTGGCCGATGCCGAGATTGACGACGGCGCCGTCGAAGATGTCCTGCGCGACGCGGGCGGCGAGTTGGTCCTTGGTGCGACGTTGGTAAGTCATGGTCATGCTGCCTTCTTGAAACCGCCGGCTTGCGTCGCCACGCGTTCGATGCGCACCACCTGGTGCACGAAGATGCCCGGGGTCACGATGGTCTCGGGGTCGAGGGTGCCGAGCTCGGCAATGTCGTGCACGGTGGCCACGGTTTTCTTCGAGGCCATGGCCATCACCGGGCCGAAGTTGCGCGCGGCCTTGCGGTACACCAGGTTGCCCCAGCGGTCGCCGCGCTCGGCCTTGATGAGCGCCACGTCGCCATGAATGGGGTACTCCAGCACGTACTGCTTGCCGTCGATTTCGCGGGTCTCGCGGTTGCCGGCCAGTTGGGTGCCGTAGCCCGTGGGGCAGAAGAAGGCGCCGATGCCGGCCCCGGCGGCGCGGATGCGCTCGGCCAGGTTGCCCTGGGGCACCAGTTCGAGCTCGAGCTTGTTGCTGCGGTAGAGCCCGTCGAACACCTGGCTGTCGGCCTGGCGCGGAAAGCTGCAGATGATCTTGCGCACGCGGCCGGCCTTCAGCAGCGCCGCGAGGCCGGTCTCGCCGTTGCCCGCGTTGTTGTTGACGACGGTGAGGTCTTTGGCGCCCTGCTCGACGAGGCCGTCGATGAGTTCGTTGGGAATGCCGGCGGTGCCGAAGCCGCCGATGAGAACCGTGGCGCCGTCCTGGATGCCTGCCAGGGCGTCCGCGACCGAGCGCGCGATCTTGTTGATCATGAAGCTTGTCTCCGGGTGAGAGGAAAGAAGAAGAAACCCAACCGTGGTCCGCGAACTGCCAGATTCTGCGAACCCTCGATTTGTTCGTCTAAAGAACATTTGTTCGTATAATGAATTCTAGAGACGATCGCACACCATGGCAACCCACCCCACACAAACCAATACACCCGACACGCCCGCCCCCGGCGACAGCTATGTGCAGTCGTTCGCGCGCGGCCTGCAGGTGATTCGTTCGTTCAGCGCCAATGCGCCGCGCCAGACGCTCAGCGAGGTGGCGGCCGGCAGCGGGCTGACCCGGGCGGGCGCGCGCCGCATCCTGCTGACCTTGCAGACGCTGGGCTATGTGGTGACCGACGGCAAGCTCTTCACGCTCACGCCGCGCATCCTCGACCTGGGATTCGCGTACCTGTCGTCCATGCCGATCTGGAACCGCGCCGAGCCGGTGATGGAGGCGCTGGTGCAGCAGGTGCAGGAGTCGTGCTCGGCCGCCGTGCTGGACGCGACCGACATCGTCTACGTGCTGCGCGTGCCCACGCAGAAGATCATGCGCATGAGCCTGGGCGTGGGCTCGCGCCTGCCGGCCTACTGCACGTCGCTGGGCCGCCTGCTGCTGGCCGACCTGGACGACGACGAGGTGCGCGCGCGGCTGGAGGCCTCGAACATCGAGGCCATGACCAAGCACACGGTGACCGACGTCGACGCGCTCATGGCCAAGGTGGCGCAGGCGCGCAGGCAGCAGTGGTGCCTGGTGAACCAGGAGCTGGAAGAAGGCCTGATCTCGGTGGCCGCGCCCATCGTCAACCGGCAGGGCCGCATGGTGGCGGCGCTGAACATCAGCGGGCAGGCCAACCGCACCAGCGCGAAGGTGATGCAGGAGACGATGCTGCCCGCGCTGGTGGATGCGGCCAGGCAGGTATCGCGGCTGCTCTAGCAGCAAGAACCACGGGCCACAGCCCTGGGCTCAGCTGTCCGAGTGAATGCCCTTCATGATGATCACACCGCCCAGGCGCGTGGTGTCGGCGCGCATGCGCTTGGCCAGCGTGTCGGGCGAACCGGGCTGCGCCTGCCAGCCGGTCTTGAGCAGGGCCTGGCTCACGTCGGGCGAGCTGATCACCTCGACCAGCGCCGCGTTGAGCCTGGTGACGGCCGCGGGCCTCATGCCGGCGGGCGCGGCCAGCGCGGTCCAGATCTCGAGGTCGGCGCCGCGCACGTCGGCATCGCGGATGGTGGGCAGCTCCTGCGCCAGCGCGCTGCGCTCGGGCGATGTCACGCCGATGGCTTTGACCTTGCCCGACTTGATGTGCGGCAGGGCCAGGCCCGGCGGCAGCAGCGCGAGCTGGATCTCGTTGGCCAGCAGGCCGGCGATGACCTGCGGGTTGCCGGTGTAGGGCTTGTGCTGCGCCGTGATGGCCGCGCGGCTCTTGATGAGCTCCATGCCCAGGTGGCCCACGGTGCCCACGCCCGGCGTGCCGTACCTGGCGCCGCTGCCGAGGTTGCGCACCCACAGCAGCTGGTCTGCCGCGGTCTTGCCTTCGGCGCTGCCCGACACCACCAGCACCAGCGGCGCGGTGCCGATGAGGCCGACGGGGGCGAAGTCTTTCTCGGGGTCGAACGGCAGCGACGGGTTGAGCAGCCTGGCAATGGTGAGGTTGCCGTTGATCAGCGCGCCGATGGTGTGGTCGTCGGTGGCCTTGGCCACCAGGTCGGCCACGGTGTTGCCGCTGGCGCCGGGCTTGTTCTCGACCACCACCGGCTGGCGCAGCAGCTTCGACAGCGGTTCGGCCACCGCGCGGGCCGCGAGGTCGGGCGATGCGCCCGCAGGAAAGCCCACGAGGATGCGCACGGGCTTGGTCGGCCAGGCGACGTCGCCGGCGGAAGAAGCGGAGGAAGAAGAGGCGCGCTGCGCCCACGAGGCCTTCGCAAGCAGCGATGCGGCAACGGCTGCCGCGCCGCCTTCGAGCAGGCGGCGTTTGGTGATCGTCAAGGTGACTCCAGAGAGTGAAAGGCCGGCGAATGCGGGTGCATTTGCTGACAGCGGGCTGACCGCCGGACTTACAAGACGTTACGTGATCGTGCGGCGTCGCGCAAGTCAGACGGAAGCGTTCAGCCGGGCTTTCACCTCGGGCCGGGATGCAGCAGCAACTTGCGCTGCGTGGGGAACAGCGACCAGCCCCAGCGCTGTTGCGCGTAGCCCCACAGGCCCTGCTTGAAGAACAGCGTCACCCCGATCGCGAGCAGGCCCAGACCCAGCAGATACCAGGTGCCGTAGTCGCTCAGGAACTTGTTGAGCGCCCAGAAGATGAGCGCGCCCACCAGCGGCCCTTCGATGCGGCCGATGCCGCCGATGACCACCATGAAGATGGCGAAGGCCGTCCAGTTGACGCTGAAGGCCGCGTCGGGGCTGATGCGCAGGTTGCCCACGAAGTACAGCGCGCCCGCCAGGCCCGCGCCGAAGGCCGCGACCACGTACACCGCCAGCTTCATGCGCGCGACCGGAATGCCCTGCGATTCGGCTGCCACCTCGTTGTCGCGAATGGCCAGCAGCGCCAGCCCGCGCTTGCTGCGCAGGAACAGGTACACCAGCGCGATGGCCGCGACCACGCAGGCCAGCGCCATCCAGTAGGTGGTGCTTTCGCGCGTGGCCTTCTCGATGCCGCGCAGCGCGGTGAGGGTGGTGCCCGAGCCGCCGCCCACCGCCGACACGTTGGCGAAGCTCAGGCGGAACACCTCGGCAATGACCCAGGTGCCGATGGCGAAGTACCCGCCCGACAGCCGGAAGGCGACGAAGGACACAGGTATTGCAACGAGCCCCGCGGCCAGCGCGCCCAGCGGAATCGCCACGAAGGGGTTGAGGCCCGCGAAGTTGCCGAGCATCAGCATCACGTAGCCGCCGAAGCCGAAGAAGGCCTGCTGCCCGATGCTGACCATGCCGCCGTAGCCGGCGAGCAGGTTCCACATCATCGCGAAGATGAAGTAGCAGGCGATCTCGACGAACTCGCGCATCCAGCTCGACTCGCCCCAGAACGGCAGGCTGGCCGCGACGAGCACGAGGGCGATGCCGACGACGAGCGCGGCGCGGCTCGCGGCGGTGGCGCGTGCTACGGCGATGAGGGGCGGGGGCATGTTCGTCATTCGGTTCATCCGCGCGGTCATCCACGGGTTTTGGGAAAGAGCCCCTGCGGGCGCAGCACCAGCACCACCAGGAACACGATGTGCCCGGCCCAGATGCCCCAGCCCGGATCGAGCCGGAAGCCGATCTGCTGCGTGACGCCGAGGATCATCGCGCCGGCCAGCGTGCCCCAGAAGGAGCCCATGCCGCCGATGATCACGGCCTCGAAGGCAAACAGCAGCAGCAGCGGGCCGTCGGACGGCGACACGGTCGTGCGCATGCCCTGCAGGGTGCCCGCGATGGCGATGAGCACGAAGGCGATGGCCGTGGCGAAGGCATAGACCTTCTTCGCATCGAGCCCCATGAGCTCGGCGATCTCGCGGTCGTCGGACACCGCACGAAACGACCGGCCCAGCGCCGTGCGCGCGAAAAGCCATTGCAGCGCGCCCGTCGCGACGACCGCGACGGCCAGCACGACGAGCGGCAGCACACCGAGCGAGAGCGAATCGCCCAGCGCCACGCCCTGCGTGTTGAGCCCGCCGGTCTCGATGGCGCGCGGGTCGGCCGAGAACAGCTCGAGCAGCAGGTTCTGGATGACGATCGACAGGCCGAAGGTGACGACCAGCGAAGGCAGCGGGTCTTTGCCCAGCGTGCCGTTGAGCACGTAGCGCTGCAGCGCGTAGCCGAAGCCGAAGGCCACCGGCAGCGCCGCGAGCGCGACCAGCCACGGCGCCACGTCGCCGCCGAGGGACACGCCCGCGATGACGGCGAACGCGCCGAGGATGATGAAGTCGCCCTGCGCCGTGTTGGTCAGGCGCATGACGCCGAACATCAGCGACTGGCCCAGCGCGAACAGGGTGTAGAGGCCGCCGAGCAGCACGCCTTGCACGAGGGTTTCAGCCATGGGCGGCCTCGATGCCGAAGTAGGCCTGCGAGATCTGCTCGCGCGTCAGGTCCGCGGAGCGGCCTTCGAGCGACACGCGGCCTTCCTGCAAACAGTAGATGCGCCGCGAGACCTGGCGCGCCATGGTCACGTCCTGCTCGACGATGACGACCGTCATGCCCTCGCCGGTGATGGCGGGCATGGCCGCGTAGATCTCGCGGATGACGATGGGCGCGAGGCCGAGCGAAAGCTCGTCGCACAGCAGCACCTCGGGGTTGCTCATGAGCGCGCGGCCCAGCGCGACCATCTGCTGCTGGCCGCCCGACAGCGAGGTGCCCGGCTGGTGGCGCTTCTCGGCAAGGATGGGGAACAGGGCGTACAGGCGCTGCAGGTTCCAGGGGCCCTTGCGGTTCGCGGTGGCGCCCATCAGCAGGTTCTCCTCGACGCTGAGGCTGGGGAACAGGCGACGGCCTTCAGGGACCATGGCGAGGCCGCGTCGGACGATCTCTCCGGGTGGGAGACCGCCGATCGGGTCGCCCTTGAAATGGATCGCGTCGCGGGGCGCACGCACCAGGCCGGTCAGGCTTTTGAGGAAGGTGGATTTGCCCGCGCCGTTGGCGCCGATGATGGCGACGAGCTCGCCCTGGGTCAGGGTGAAGTCGATGCCGAACAGGGCCTGGGCGTCGCCGTAGAAGGCCTTGAGGGCGTGGGTTGCGAGGAGCGCGTTCATGGCGTTTGCYCCCTCCCCTTCCGGGGGAGGGTTGGGGTGGGGGCAAGCGGCGGTCGATGAAGCGCGGCGGCCAASCCAGCGCCGYCGTGCCCCCATCCCAGCCTTCCCCCGGAAGGGGAAGGAGCAATGCAAAGACAGCTCGCGCTCATGCCTCCATCCCCATGTACACCCGCCGCACTTCCGCATCGTTCATCACCGCGCGCGGCTCCCCTTCCGCCAGCTTCTGCCCGAAGTTGATGACGAACAACCGGTCCGCCAGCGACAGCAGCGCATGCACCACATGCTCGATCCAGATCATGGTCACGCCCCGCGCCTTGATGCGCTTGAGTTCGTCGACAAGCACCGCGGCTTCCGGCTCCGTGAGCCCGCCCGCGATCTCGTCGAGCAGCAGCAGTTGCGGCTGCGTCGCCAGCGCACGCGCCAGTTCGAGGCGCTTGCGGTCCAGCAGCGTGAGCCCGCCGGCCGGTTTGTTGGCATGCGCCATCAGCCCCGTCTGCGACAGCACCTCGTGCGCCGTCAACCACGCCTCGCGCTCGGTCTGCTGCCCGCCGAAGCAGGCGGCCGTCACGAGGTTCTCGAACACGCTCATGTTGCCGAAGGGCTGCGGCACCTGGTAGCTGCGGCCGATGCCCGCGTGGCAGCGCTGGTGCGGCTTGAGCCGGGTCACGTCGCGCCCCGCGTACTCGACGCGCCCCGCATCGACACGCGCATCGCCAGAGATCAGGTTGAACAGCGTGGTCTTCCCCGCGCCGTTGGGCCCGAGAATGCCCAGCGTCTCGCCCTCGGCGACCGACAGCGTGATGCCGTCGGTGACCTTGAGCGCGCCGTAGGACTTGCTCACGCCATGCAGTGCCAGCAATGCCATGGCGTTCTTCAGAGCAGCCGCAGCGTGCCGCCAGTGGGAATGTTCGTGGCCGCCTCGTTGTTCACGATGGTGAGCTCGACCTTGTACTTCTTGCCCTTGCCCCACTGGCCGAGCACCAGCGGCGTCTTGCTGACGTTCTTGAACGGTCCTTGCCCGCCCCACTTCACCGGGCCGACCACCGAGTTGATCGACGTCGCTGCCACCGCATCACGCACGTCACCCGACTTGAGCGACTTCGACCGCGACAGCGCATTGGCTGCCACCTCGAACAGCGCATGCGCAAAGCCGATCGGCTGCGTCCACTGCTTCTTCGCACCGGCCTCGTAGGCGTCGGCCAGCGCCTTGGCGCTCTGCTGCGTGAGGCTGGACGTGAAGGGGTGCGACGGGCTCCACCACACCTCGGTCGACAGGCCGTCGCCCAGGTCGCCCAGCGCCTCGATGGCACCCGGGAACAGCAGCGCCTTGCCCAGCGTGATGATCTTCGGCTTGAAACCCTGCTGCCGTGCCTGCGTGAGGAAGGTCTTGGCGTCGGGCGGAATCACCACGCCGGTGACGATTTCCACGCCCGCGCCCTTGAACGCCGCGATCTGCGCGCTGAAGTCCTGCGTGCCGTTCTGGAAGCGGCCCGGGTCGCTGAGCGTGAAGCCCATGGCCGCGAGCGGCTTGGGAAAGCCCAGCTCCTTGTCGCCCCACGCGTTGCCGTCGCCGTCGTTCGGGAACAGCCCGCCCACCTTCTTGTTGGTGGCGAGCGTCTTCCACCCGTTGGTGTAGTTGGCGATGACGTCTTCCAGGCCCCAGAACATGTGGTACGTCCAGTTGAAGCCCTTGGCCGCGTCGCCCTTGCGGCCGAAGAACCACGGCTGCCAGGGCACCACGCTGGAGATGCAGGGCACCTCGTTGAGCTCGCAGGCGTCGCTCACGGGGTTGGCGGTTTCGGGCGTGCCTGCCGTCAGCACCAGCGCGACCTTGTCCTTCAAGATGAGGTCGTTGGCCACCTCGCCCGCGCGGTTGGGGTTCGACTGGCTGTCCTTCAGCACGATCTGCACCGCGTACTTCTTGCCGCCGACGCTGATGCCGTCCTTGAACGCGGTCTTCATCTGTTCGATGACCCATTTGTCGGCCTCGCCGAAGGGCGCGAGCGGGCCGGTCTGCGGCGACACGTAGCCGATCTTGAGCGTGTCGGCTGCGAACACCAGCGGTGCCGCGCCCGAGGCCACGATTGCGGCCGTGGCCTGCGTGAACTGTCTGCGATTGAATGTCATGGTTGTCTCCGTCTCTTGTTGGTTTGTGGGTTGTGCCGCAGGGCCGGGACTTACTCGTCAGCGCGCGAAGTGCGGCGGTATCTGCGCGTCGACGTTCACCCACACGCTTTTCACCTGCGTGTATTCGCGCATCGCGTCGAACCCCATCTCGCGGCCGTAGCCGCTCTGGCCGACGCCGCCGAAGGGCGAGCCTGGGTTCACGCGCTTGTAGCTGTTGATCCACACCATGCCGGCGTGCAGGTCGCGCGCCACCTTGTGGGCGCGCTGCAGGTTGTTGGTCCACAGGCCGCTGCCCAGGCCGTAGTCGGTGCCGTTGGCGATCTGCATCGCCTCTTCGTCGGTCTTGAAGGTAAGCACGGTGACGAAGGGGCCGAAGACTTCTTCCTGCGCCACGCGGTCCTTGTACGACCTGGCGCGCATCACGGTCGGCTCGAGGTAGCAGCCCTGGGCCAGATCGCCCCCGGGCGACTTGCCGCCCGCGAGCAGTTCGCCGCCCTCGCCTTGCGCCACCTCGACGTAGCTGAGCACGCGCTCGCGGTGTTGCGCGCTGGTGAGCGGGCCCATCTCGGTGTTGTCGTCGAGCGGGTTGCCCAGGCGAATCGATCTGGCGAGCGGAATGAACCGCTCAAGGAACGCATCGGCGATCTTCTCGTGCAGCATGAGCCGCGAACCCGCAATGCACGCCTGCCCCTGGTTGTGGAAGATGGCCCACGCGCTGCCGTTCACCGCGGCCTGCAGGTTCGCGTCTTCGAACACGATGTTGGGGCCCTTGCCGCCGAGTTCGAGCTGCACCTTCTTCAGGTTGCCCGCGCTGGCCTGCACGATGCGCCGGCCCGTGGCGGTGCTGCCGGTGAAGGCGATCTTGGCGATCTCCGGATGCTCCGCGATGTACTGGCCCGCCACGCTGCCCAGGCCCGGCAGCATGTTGACCACGCCGGGCGGCAGGCCCGCCTCGGCCATCAGCTCGGCGATGCGCAGCGAACTGAGCGGCGTGATCTCGGCCGGCTTCATCACGATGCAGTTGCCGGCGGCGAGGGCGGGCGCCATCTTCCAGCTGGTGAACATCAGCGGGAAGTTCCACGGCACGATCTGGCCGACGATGCCGACCGGCTCGCGCAGCGTGTAGTTGAGAAAGCCCTCTTCCACCGGAATGGTCTCGCCCTGGAACTTGTCGGCCATGCCGCCGAAGTAGCGAAAGCACGCGGCCGTGCGCGGCACATCGAGCCGGCGCGAATCGCGGATGGGGTGGCCGGTGTCGAGCGATTCGAGGCGGGCGAGCTCTTCGGCGTTGGCTTCGATGAGGTCGGCGAGCTTCAGCAGGATGCGGCCGCGGTCGGCGGCGGCCATGCGGCTCCATTTCGGGAAGGCACGCTTCGCCGCGGCCACGGCCTTGTCGACGTCGGCCTTGCCGGCCAACGCAACATCGGCGATGGGCGTGTTGTCGTGCGGGTTCAGCGTGGCCAGGGTCTCGCCGGATTCGGCGTCGACGAAGCGGCCGTCGATGAAGAGCTGGTGGCGGATGGATGGAGCAGGCATGGGCGTTCCTCTCCCTCCCCCGCTGGGGGAGGGCTGGGGTGGGGGCTTCTTCAAAGAGGGCGCGGGCCTGGCGAGCCCCCACCCCTGCCCTCCCCCAGAGGGGGAGGGAGAAAGGCAATTCAGAACTGCACGGGGATCTCGGGCGACTCGCCCTTCTGGATCTCATGCACCAGGCTCGGCGACCCGTTCTCCCACACCAGCAGCATCGAGCGCTTGGGGCTGAAGCCCTGGTGGCGGCAGTAGGCGGGCATGGCGGCCATGTCGCCCGCCTTCATGATCACGCGGGCCATCGGGCGGCCGGTGTTCTTGTCGCCGCAGTCCCAGTGGATCTCGTCGGTCATCTGGAAGAACCACTCGACGCGGTCGTTGCCGTGAATGATCGGCAGGATGTGCTCCTCGGTCGTCGGGCACATGTAGCTGTGCTTCACCACCGAGGTGAAGCTCGGGTTCCACGTCACCTGCGAGCGGCTCAGGAAGCCGAAGAGGTTGAAGCCGTGCACCTCGTTCTCGAAGCCGGGCTCGGGGTGCAGCTCGGGCTGGCCTTGGGGCACGTCGGCAAAGGCGCGGTTCACCGGTGCGCCGCGTGCGTCGCTGCGCAGGTCGAGGTCGCCCTTCAGGCCCACGCAGCGCTTGGCGAGTTCGCGCGCCCTCGTGATCTTGGCGGTGTTGTTGCCGCTCTTGCGGCCGTAGGGCGAGCCGGTTTCCTGCGGCGCGGAGAAGGGGTCGAAGCTCTCGTTGGTCCAGTCGTCGAGCATGGCCTCGAAGGTGGCGCGGATCTGCGCGGTCGGAAAGTTCTCGAGCAGGTCGATGCCCGCGTCCTTCATGGTGCCGTTGAAGCTGCCGGCGTAGAGGTCGACCGACTCGTAGTGGTTGACGGTGCCGAACACGTCGTCGAAGTTGACCCAGCCATAGAAGAAGCCCCACGCCACGTCGCGCATGAGTGCGCGCAGGTAGCTGCCGGCGTCCATGGTGTGGCTCATGGGGCGGCCGTCGCGGGTTTTCCAGCCGATGTGCACGAAGTATTCGTCGCGCCGGAAGCTGAAGCTGCCGAGCGAAAAGTCCTTGTAGCCGAGCGTGGCGTCGGGTTGCGATGCGATCACGCGGGCGAGTTCTGCGGGTGCGTTCATGGTGCGGGGCTCCTGTTCGATGCGGTCAATGCGTCTGGCAGATGTCGGCCCACTTCTCCACCGAGAGTTCGCCTTTGCAGCTCTGCAGCACGATCACGCCCGGCTCGCCGGCGTTGCGGAACTGGTAGGCGGTGTTCTTCGGCAGCAGGCCCTGGTGGCCGCGCGAGAGCTTCATCCAGCCCATCTTCCGGCCCTTGGGTTCGCCGTTCACGAGCACGGCGCCGTTCTTTTCCTTGTCGGCCACGGTCTGGGCCGCGTCGAGCTGTACCAGGTGCACTTCGACGTCGCCGTCCATCACCAGCGCGAACTCGTCGTGCGCGCAGGTGTACCAGGGCGAGGTGCCCTCGGCACGGAGCGTTTCCAGCACGTAGATCTGGTTCTGGCCGAACACGACCTTCTCGTAGGGCTTGCTGAGGCTGGCGATCTCGAAGCAGTTGGAAAACGCGTAGTGGCGCACGTCGTCGTCGATCGGCTCGACGTGGCCCTTCTCGAAGTGCTTGAGCGAACCGAAGCGGGTCTGGTACGCAGTGGAAGCGGCGGCTGTCATGGCTTGTCTCCTTGTGTTCTCTCGAATGAGCGAACTCTAGGAGCCCTGCGTCCCCGCCGGTAGGGACCAGTTTGGAAGAGGATTATTCGGAGTCTCCGAACAATCGGCCGGGTTTACCCCCGCTCCCCTGCAGCCCGGCCGCCCAGTCCAGGGACACCGCGGAACCGGCTCCGCCGGTCCGCAGGTGTCGCCCCCGGCGAGGGGGAAGGAGAAGCGACACGAAGTGCGCGAAGCCTGGGGGCGTACCTGTCACCCGCTGGAGCGGCTGAACTCGATGAGCTCCGCCGGGATCAGGCCGCGCTCGATCAGCGTGGCGTCCCACGGCGGCACGCGCGTGAAGCGCGTGGCGATGTGCTCGATGAACAGGCGCAGCTTCAGCGCATTGCGCGAGGTGCCCGCGTACACGGCGCTCAGCGAGAACGACGACAGCTGGTGTTCCGGCAGCACCACGCGCAGTTCGCCGCGCGCAATGGCGTCGCCCGCCACCAGCGTCGGCAGGCACACGATGCCCGCGTGCTCCAGCGCGTATTCGCGCAGCAGGTGCACGCTGTTGGTCAGCAGCGCCGCGGCCAGGTAGATGGTGATCTGCTCGCCCTGGTGATGAAAGGTCCAGCGGTCGCGCGTGGGGTAGCCCGAGTACAGGCCCAGCTTGTGGCGGTGCAGCTCGCGCGGCGAGCCCGGCGTGCCGTGGGCCTCCAGGTAGGCCGGCGTGGCGCAGAGCACGCGCCGCACCGGGAACAGCGGGCGCGACACCAGCTCCTGCGAGGTCGCCGGGAAGATCTGCAACGCGCAGTCGACGCCGGCTTTCACCGGGTCGGCCACCGCGTCGCTCACGATCAGCTCGAGGTGGATGTCGGGGTAGGTCGTCTGGAACTCGCGCAGCAGAGAGGCGAAACGCCCCAGCACCATGCCCGTGAGCGCATGCACGCGCAGCGTGCCCGACGGCGTGCCGCGCGCGTCGCGCATCTGGTCGACGATGTCGTTGGCGCGGCCTACCAGCTCGGTGCAGTCGCGCAGGAAGGCCTGGCCCATGTCGCTGAGGCGCACCACGCGCGTGCTGCGGTGGAACAGCGGTGCGCCCAGGAACTCCTCGAGCTGCTTGACCCGGGTGGTGACGACCGAGTTGGCCACGCGCAGCTGGCGTGCCGCCTCCGCGAAGCTCTGGGTCTGCGCGACACGAACGAAGGTTTCAATGCTTTGGAGGCGATCCACGGCGGCACTGTACTGCGGGGAAGGGCCAGGCGGCACTGGGGGCATCGCGGACACTATGAAACGCCACGAGCCGCAGGAACCGCACGAACCGCACGAACCGCACGAACCGCATTAAAGGCTGTCATCGCCGTATCGAGAGGTTAACCACCCCACTTACAATGCCTGCCGCATCACCCACCCCCTTACGAGGTCTTGTCCGCAATGCCCAAGAGCCCCAGGCCGCGCGCCCGTTTCAGCTTTTCCCCCACCGTGCGTGCCCTCGTGCTGGCCGCAGCGGCCTGTGGCATGTCGGTTTCCGCCTTGGCGGCCGTCGAGCATGAGGACGTCGACAAGCTCATGCAGGCCGGCAAGCTCGACGAGGCCATGACGCGGGCCGACGCCTTCCTCAAGGACAAGCCGCGCGACCCGCAGATGCGCTTCCTGAAGGCCGTGATCCAGCTCGACACCGGCAAGCGCGCCGAGGCCATCGCCGCCTTCACGCAGCTCACGCAGGACGCCCCCGAACTGCCCGAGCCGTACAACAACCTGGCGGTGATCTACGCGAGCCAGAACCAGTTCGACAAGGCGCGCGCCGCGCTCGAAAGCGCGATTCGCACCAACCCCAGCTATGCCACCGCCCAGGAGAACCTCGGCGACGTGTATGCACGGCTGGCCAGCCAGGCCTACAGCAAGGCGCTGCAGCTCGACCAGAACAACACGGCCGTTCAGCCCAAGCTGGCGGTGATCCGCACGCTCTTCACGCCGACCCCGCCGGGCGGCAAGGCGACGGCGCTGGTCGCCTCGGCGGCACCTGCACCTGCACCTGCTCCCGCGCCCGCCCCGGTGGCCAAGGCTGCGCCGGCACCTGCGCCCGCCCCCGTTGCACCGCCGCCGGCCAAGGTCGCACCCGCACCTGCACCCGCACCGGTCGCCGCCGCACCCAAGGCACCGGAGGCCACGCCGGCGCCAGCGCCCGCACCGGCACCGGCAGCCAGCTCCGCAGGCAACGCGGAAGTCGAATCGGCCGTGCGCGCCTGGGCCGCGGCCTGGGCCGGGCAGGACATGGACCGCTACCTCGGCGCCTACGGGCCCGACTTCGCGCCGGCCGGCGGCCAGAGCCGCAAGGCCTGGGAAGAAGACCGTCGCGCGCGCATCGTCGGCAAGAGCAGCATCAGCGTGAACATCGAGAACCTCGTCATCAAGGTCGACGGGCAATCGGCCACTGCCAAGTTCCGCCAGATCTATCGCGCCGACAACCTCAACATCTCGAGCCGCAAGACGCTGGACATGCAGCGTTCGGGCAACCAGTGGCACATTCGCAAGGAAAGCGTCGGCGGCTAGTGGCAGACATCGTCCGGCATGGCCGGCTTCAGAATCCTCCGTTCCGTCCGCGCAGCGGACACCTGCTCGCGGCGCTGATGACCGCGTCGGCGCTGATGCTGGCGACGCCCGGCGCGGCGCTGGCATCGGGCACCGCCAAGGCGGCGGGCAACGCAAAGGCCGGCGCCAGCGCCGCCGCCAAGGCGAGGCCCGCGAACAGCGGCAGCCGTTCCGCCAAGGAAGCCAAGGGCGCTTCGGCAAAGGCCCAGGCTCAGGCCCAGCAGGCCAAAAGCAGGAAAGGCGCAGCCGCCGACACCCGGTCCGCCGCCGCAAAGCCGGCGCGCCGCGGCGCACCGGCCGCCATCCAGGAAGCCGGCGGCGCCGAAGCCCGGCTGATCGCCGTCTACGAGATGTTCGGCCGCGGCCAGGCCCGCCCCGCGCTGGCCAAGGCCCGCGACCTCGTGCGCGACTACCCGAACTTCCAGCTTGCGCAGCTTGTCTACGGCGACCTGCTCGCCGCGCAGGTGCCGCCGACGAACGCGCTGCCCGACACGGCCAGCATCGCCAGGATGCGCGGCAACCCCGCCATGAGCGACCTGCACGAGGAATCGAAGCGCCGTCTGCAGGCGCTGCGCGAGCGGCCGCCGCCGAACACCGTGCCGTCGCAGTTCCTGGCGCTCTCCACGCGCAGCCGTTACGCCATCGCGGTCGACGCCTCGCGCTCGCGGCTGTACCTGTTCGAGAACACCGACAAGGGCCTGAAGCTCACGGCCGACTACTACATCTCGGTGGGCAAGTCGGGCACCGACAAGCTCGCCGAGGGCGACGCGCGCACCCCGCTGGGCGTGTACTACATCACCAGCAGCCTCGACCCGAAGTCGCTGAAGGACTTCTACGGCGCCGGCGCCCTGCCCATCAACTACCCCAACCCGTACGACGCGCGACGCGGGCGCACCGGTGGCGGCATCTGGCTGCACGGCACCCCGCCCCAGCAGTTCGCCCGGGCGCCGCTGGCGAGCGACGGCTGCGTGGTCATGGCCAACCCCGACCTCAAGCAGCTTTTGCGCAAGGTGCAAATTGGCGCCACCCCCGTGGTGACCGCGCGCAGCCTGCAATGGATTTCGCAGCCGCAGGCCGAAAAAGAAGCCCAATCAATTAGCAGCGCAATCAATGGCTGGAAAGAAGCCCGGGCTGCCGGAAATGAAGCGCAATTGAAGAAATTCTATTTGCCCGACTTCCAGCGCAGCAGCAAGAAGACAACCGAAGGCATTTCCGCCGTCGACGACGAAGTGAAATACGCGCAGGGCAAGCGCGTGCAGCTCAAGGACGTGTCGTACCTCCACTGGCGCGACGGCGACGACACCATGGTGGTCACCTTTGGCGAAGTCTTCGAGGGCGACAAGAGCGGGCGCTCACGGCGCCAGTACTGGCTGCGCCAAGGCAGCGAGTGGAAGCTCTTCCACGAAGAAATCCTGGGCTGACGCCCGGCTGACGCTGTACCGAGGCCCGGCTGGCGAGCCGCGAAGGCCAGGCTGACATCCCCGAGGCCGCGGTACATCCCCCGAGACCGGGCAGACATTCCATTAGGCCGTGGTGACATTCACCGAGGCCCTGCTGGCGATCCATGGAGGCCCTGCTGGCGACGCGGGCACCCCGTGAATCCGTGACTTTTTGCTCACGGTTTTTGGCTTTCTTCGCTGTTACAACTGCCTGTTTGTGGCCTTGCGCTACGTAACACGTAACGCGTTTGTGCCCGTAACACACCCCTGCTGGACGTTCCGTGTGACGTAACGTGCCCTCCCATTTTCATGGGAGGTGGGACAGCACCTACAGAGGGAAGATTTCGTTTCAGAACTGTCAGCCAGCTGACCAGGCAGGCCCTGGCTCGGACTGGCAAGAGGCTTGCAAGCCTCCGTTTGGTCTCCTCTCGTACCACGGCCTCTGGGTACAACCTCGGGGTAACCGATGTTGATACACAGAGTTACCCGGGATAACATTCGTCTCGCCAGCGTTTGTTAACACTTCCGAAAGGGGAAATCATGCTCAGCTCTATTACTCGTTTTTTGCGCGATGAAGAAGGTGCGACCGCAATTGAATATGGAATTATTGCGGGGCTGATGGCAGTTATCTTGATCGGCATCTTTTCCGAAACCAGCGGTATCGGAAAAGCGCTGATCGATATGTTTTCGTACATCGGGACCAAGCTTCCTACCAAGGACTGATTTGCGACCGGATTCCGTCCTGCTGATCTGGCTGGCCTTGGTCGCCGTCCATGATTTCCGCAGGCGCATCGTTCCCAATTGGCTGGTGCTCGCGGGCGCCGTCGCAGCGCTCGCCCAGCTTGCCCTCGGTTTCCAACCTGTGGGCATCGGCTGGTCCGAGGCGTTGCTCGGTTTCGCCGCAGGGTTCGGGGTTTTGCTGCTCTTCTACGCCGCTGGTGTCATGGGAGCCGGCGACGTGAAGTTCGCAGGCGTCCTCGGCCTGTGGGTCGGGCCGGCCGCACTCGTTCCCGTCTGGATCGGCGGAAGTCTGCTCGCCGCGGCCCACGGCATCCTTTGGCTGGTCCTGCAACGCTGGCCGCTGCTTCCGCGGCTCGCGTTGCTGCTGGCATATCAACGCGCCCCTGCCGACAGCTCTCCGGCTACCGGACGGCGGGCCCGTTTTGTTCCTTATGCGGCCTATCTGGCCTTGGCCACCGCGGTATGGCTGATCTGGGGGCGACAGCGGTAATCGAACAGCGTGAGATGAACATTTGAATCGTTGCGCGAACTCCTTGTTGCCGATTTCAGGATTGCCCACCTTCCCTCTTCCACAAGCCGCCCATGATCCATCTCACCAAGATAGTCGCTGCCATCCTCGTACTGCTTGCAATCGCATTGGGCGGCTATGCATGGATGCTCAGCCGCCAGGCACCCGCGCCAGCGCAAGCGGCCGTTGCTGCGTCAGCAGCACCGGCCAAGGCACAGCAAGTGCCGACCTATCCCGTGGTGGTCGCATCGAAGCCCCTGCCGGCAGGCCAGGCGATTCCCGCCGATGCGTTGCGCGTAGAACAGCTCCCCATCAATCCCGCCGGTGCATTCCAGGCAACCGCCGACGCCACCGGCCGCGTCCCTGTGCTGGATCTCGGCGAAGGGTCGCCTTTGCTCGAGGGTCAGTTGGTCTCGGGCCTCGCCTTGCGTGTCGCGGAAGGCGAACGCGCGGTCGCCATCAAGGCGGACGAAATCATGGGCGTCGGCAACAAGGTCCAGCCCGGCGATTTCGTGGATGTCTTCGTGATGCTCAAGTCGGATGGCAAGGACATCGATCGAAGCCAGGCCCGACTGCTGCTCGCACGCAAACGCGTGCTGGCGTTCGGCAACGCGTCAGTCGACGGCTTGCCGCCCAAGGGGGCCGATGGCAAGGCAGGAACAACGCAACAGCAGGCACAACGCACGGAGGCGCCGCGAACCGCCGTCCTGGCGGTCACCGTCGATGAAATCAACCGCCTGACGCTCGGCGAGTCCAGCGGCCGGCTGCTGCTGGCCCTGCGCAACCCGACCGATTCGGCCGAGCCCGATCCCCAGCTCTTCGCAGATTTGCCCACCGCCCTGCAACCGACATCGGCCAAGCCTGGCGGGTCGCGTCGAGCTCCCCTGGAGGGACTGGACAAGGCGCAGGCCGGCTTGACCGCGGTGGATTTCGTTTCTGGTGGCGCAGCCGATGTCAACCGCCGGACGAACACCGGAATCCGTCCCGCGGCGCCTGCAAACCCTCCCGCCCGCGTCGGCACACCGCAGCAGGGCGGCACCGAAGTCGAAGTGATTCGCGGCGAACGAAGCGAAACCATGCGCTATTGATCGGCCAATCCAATGACCGTCCAAGTTCAAGAAAGAAGACACATGCCGCATATGCCGCCCAGCGCGAAGCCGGATCCTCAGGCCTGCCAGTTCATCCAGGACCGGCCGTCTGCGCTTCGTATTCCGCTCGTGGTGCTGTGCCTGATCTCGCTCGGCATCCTTCCTGCCGGGTCTCGTGCGGCCGGCCCCGAGGCCAAGCCGCAAGCGACCGCGCGGCAGCTCCCCATCGCACTCGTCATGCAGGCAGGAACCCAGCAGGAACTGCTGATCGACAAGGGGATCGACCGCATGGCCATCGCCGACGAGGCGGTGGTCGGCGTCACGCTGACACGCAAGACCCCGGGCACACCCGCGGCGCGTCTCATCGTCACGGGCAAGGCCGCCGGCCGCACCACGCTCATGGTCTGGGAAAAAGGGAGTTCGGCAGCGACCACCTATGCAGTGGAAGTACGACGCCGCGTGGCGTTGGTGACAGGATCGACCGACAGCCTTCCCGCGCACCAGCAAGCCACGGACGTCGCCCTCTCCGGAGCCGACGAAAAGACCCTGTTGGTGGACCGATCCGTCGTGAACGTTCGAAGCCATACGGTTCAGGTCGAGGTCAAGGTCGTGGAGTTCAGCCGCAGCGTGCTGAAGGAGGCGGGTTTCAACCTCTCCTCCTACGGCCCCAACAGCCGCGGTTTCAGCTTCAGCAACACCGCACCGGGCGGCGTTCTGGCCGACGCGTTCAGCCTGGCATTGGGTTTCGGCAATGCAAACAAGGGCCGCGGCATGGCATTGACGCTGAACTTGCTTGAGGGCAACGGCCTTGCCCGCGTGCTTGCAGAACCGACGCTCGTGGCGATGTCCGGGCAGAGCGCCAGCTTCCTTGCCGGCGGTGAGTTGCCGATCCCGGTGCCGCAGAGCCTTGGCGCCACGACCATCGAGTACAAGCCCTTCGGAATCGGGCTGTCCGTGACACCGACAGTTCTGTCGAACGACCGCATCGTCCTGAAGGTCGCCCCCGAAGCGAGCGACCTCGACTACACCAACGCGCTGAGCATCGACGGCATTGCGGTGCCCGCAATCACCACACGCCGCGCGGACACCACGGTCGAACTCGGCGACGGCGAGAGCTTCGTGATCGGCGGGCTCGTGAGCAGGACCACCTCGTCCAACGTCGACAAGGTGCCGTTGCTCGGCGACATCCCGGTGATCGGTTCGTTCTTCAGGCAGAACAAGTACCAGATGAGCGAGAAAGAGCTCGTCATCATGGTGACGCCGCACCTCGTGAAGCCCATTGCGCGCAACACCGACCTCGCACCCTACCTGCCGGGCACCGCCGAGCAACGCGATGGCGCGGTGTGGCGTTCGATCTTCCTGGGTGGCGCGGCGAACACCGCACTTCCCGGCTTCTCGCGCTGAAGCGGCACCAGTGTGAACGCCAGAACTGCTGACCTCATGAACGCACCACGCGACAGCATTCCGGAAACAGGCGCAGAAACCTACCTGTTCGCCTCGATCAACGGCGGGCACATCACGTGGCTGACCGACGCGCTTGGTCGCCTCGGTTCCGTGGTGGTCCTTTCTCCGGACACCAAGTCGATTGATGAGCGCATTGCCCTTCTTGGCCCTGTCGCAGTGTTCATCGATTTCTCTTCGGACCAGATCACCGGCGCGAGTCAGCTTCACCAGCGCCTGAAGCGGGACTGGCCCACGTTGCCGGTGCTTGCCATCGGCACCTCCGCCGAGCCCGCGGCCATGCTCGCGGCGTTGCGCACGGGTGTCGACGATTTCGTGGACGTCGCTGCGGCCCCGGGCGAGGCGGTCAACACGCTGCGGGCGCTGCTTGAACGACGCAGCAGCCTGAGCGGCGGCACCCGCGGCGGCACCCTGGCACTGCTCGGTGCGCGCGCTGGCCTGGGGGTGACCACACTTGCGACCAGCCTGGCCTTGATGTTGAACGATCAGTTGGCACAAGCGCCGGCCAGGCCGGCAGCGCGCGCGGCAAGGCAAGGCGTGGCCTTGCTCGATCTGGGGCTGCCGGCACGCGACGGCTTGTTGTACATGGACACGCAAAGCGGATTCAGTTTCGTCGATGGCGTGCGCAACCTGCGGCGCCTCGACCAGACTCTTCTGCACACCGCACTGGCGCACCACACCAGCGGCGTGGCCGTGCTTCCGTTGCCCTCCAGCCTGTCGCAGATCCGCGAGATCTCGCATGCGGATTCGGTGGCGCTGATCAAGCGGCTCGCCGACTTCTTCGACTTTCAGATTGCGGACCTCGGCGGCTTTTCGACCATCGACTTCATCGCGCAAACCCAGCGCGAGGCGCAGCAGACCTGGGTGGTCTGCGACCAGAGCATCGGTGCCATCGTCTCCACCGCCACCCTGCTCAAGGAATTGCGCGCGCGCGGCGTCGAGACCGAGCGGCTCTCGCTCGTGGTCAACAAATTCGACAGCCACGTGGGCCTGTCGGCCAAGGACATCGCGGAGCGCCTGGAACTCCCGCTGCTGCATGTGCTGCCAGCGCGCAGCGCACCGCTGCTGGCCGCCGCGAGCCGGGGGGAAATGCTGGTGCGCTGCGCGCGCAACGACCCCTATTCGCAGGCCGTCACCGGCCTGGCTCGCGGTCTTCATCAAGGCTACATGTCCGCCTCGGGACAACCGCCGGCCAAGGATCAGCGCTGGGTAGCACTGATGTCGCAAATCACCGGGCTCTGGAAGAGTTCAAACGAAAGTTGAGCCAATGTCCACCGATATCGAATTTGCCGACGACGATCAGGCATTCATCAATTCGCAGCAGTTCCAGGACATCAAAAGCTGGACGCACGATCACCTGCTGAGCCGCATCGAAGAGCTCGGTGCGGAATTCGGCCGCTGGTCCCGCGCATCGATTCAGCAGTTCGTCGAACTCGAGGTCGACAGCTTCGTGCGCCTGCGCCGTGTTCCGATCAACGACCGTGAAATGCAGCTCATCTCCGATGCGCTGACAAAGGAACTCGCGGGCTTCGGCCCGCTGGAGGATCTGCTGAACGATCCAGCAGTCGAAGACATCCTGATCAACGGGCACACCAACGTCTACGTATCGCGTCACGGCGTACTGGAGCGCGAAACGCTGCGCTTTGCAGACACGGAGCATGTGATGCGCATCGTGCGTCGCATTCTCGCGCCGCTGGGACGTCGGCTTGATGAAGCGAATCCGATGGTCGATGCGAGGCTGCCCGACGGGGGCCGTATCAACGTCATCATCGAACCGCTGGCCATCGACGGCCTGTCCGTTTCGATCCGGAAGTTCCGCAAGGAGCCGCTCACGCCGGCGGACCTGGTGAAGCTCGGCACCTTCGACGCGGGCATGGCCCAGTTGCTCGAGATCGCGGTGCGCTCACGCTGCAACGTCCTGGTCAGCGGCGGCACGAGTTCGGGCAAGACCTCGCTGCTCAACGCGCTGGCTAGTTTCATCCCGCCCGTGGAGCGCGTGATCACCATCGAAGACACCGCCGAACTTTCGCTGGGCCACACGCACGTGGTTCGATTGGAAAGCCGTCCGGGCGGCTTCGACGGTACCGGCGTGGTATCCATTCGCGACCTGCTGCGCAACAGCCTGCGGATGCGACCCGACCGCATCATCGTGGGCGAGGTGCGCGGCGCCGAAGTGATCGAGATGCTGCAGGCGATGAACACCGGCCATGAAGGCTCGATGGGCACCATCCACGCAAGCTCGCCGCGCGAATGCCTCTATCGACTTGAAATGCTGGCGGGCTTCGCGGGCTACCAGGGCAGCGAGGTGAGTTTGCGCCGGCAGATCGCTAACGCAATCGACTTCATCGTGCAGATCGGGCGCATGTCGAGTGGCCAGCGGCGCATCGTGTCGCTGAGCGAAGTGACGGGCGTCAACGACAACGTCGTGGCGATGCAGGAGCTGTACCGCTATGACCCGATCGTTTCACCCGACGGGGAAGAACACGACAGGTGGATTTCGCTCGGCATAGCGCCGCACTCGCCGAAGATCACGCGCTTTCGCCAGATGATGAACCGCGCCCAGGGAGAACGCCGTGGGTGAGGCGCAGCTGGCCGTGTTGTGCCTTGCGCTGCTTCTCGCGGCGGCGGGCATCCTGCTGTGGCAGTGGGCACGCGGGCTTCAGCAACGGCAGGTCATCCATCGCCATCTTGCGCAACAGCTGGAAGCCAGGCCGGTGCCTGCGGAAGCTGCGCCTTCGTCGCCGCGCACATCCTTCATCGACTCCCCCGCCAACGGCATGGCGGCCGACCCTTGGATGAATGCGGGCAGCGCGGCGCCAGTCACGGCAGCCCGCAAAGACCGGCTGCAGGGGCTGATGCCGTCCTGGCTCGAAGGGGCGATCTCGGTGAATCTGGTCGCGCTCGTCGGCCTGCTGATCGTGATCCTGAGTGCAATGACCGGCTTTATCGCTGGCTGGATCAGCGCCATCGGCGCCCTCGTCGTGCTGTTGGCGCTTTCGACCTTCGGGCTGTGGCTGCGCCTGCAGAAGTTCCGCCGTCAACTGATCAGCCAGTTGCCGTCCTTCATCGACTCGATGGTTCGGCTCATCACCATCGGCAACTCGACGCAAGCGGCCTTCCAGCTGGCGATCACTTCGACGCAAACTCCCCTGCGCGGTTATCTGGAGCGCGCAGCCAACCTGGTACGCGCGGGCGTGGATCTGGACCGCGCGCTGCATCAGACCGCGGCCAGCGTACGGGTCGAGGAGATGTACCTCCTCGCATCGATCCTCGGCCTGGGCGTGCGCTACGGGGGACGCGCGGATTTGCTCCTGGAGCGCGTCGCAAACTTCATGCGCGACCGTGAACAGGCGCAGCACGAACTGGTGGCGATGTCGTCAGAGACGCGTCTGTCCGCATGGATCCTCGGCTTGCTGCCGTTGGGGGTGGGCGGCTTCATCATCATTGCCAACCCGGGCTATTTCCTGCGCATGTGGCACGACTCCACAGGGCAGATGATGATCTTCGGCGCAGTGGGCCTCCAGCTGCTCGGGACCGTCCTTCTCTACCGGCTGGCGAGATTGACATGAGCTTCACACCCGCGCAACTCGCCATCTGGAGCCTGGCCCTGCTCGCTCTGGGCCTGTGCAGCGCAGCAGCCGGCCTGCTCGTCAACGAACTGCGGCGGGTCCAGCGCACGAAAGCCATCGGCCGGGCGCTGCACCGGGACGATGCCGCTGTTGCACCGGTGGCCGACGCCTCGTCCGAAGTGGACGCAGCGCGGCGCGCCGACGCCGACCTGCCGCTGCACTGGCTCAACACCCGGGTCGGCAAGGCGTTGGTGGCCGATGAGGACAGGCGGTTGATCGATCAATGCGGCTTTTCCTCGATGCGGGCGCAACTCGTCTTCCTGGTCATGCGCCTGAGCCTGGCGGCCTTGTTACCCACCGTGGCGCTCCTGTTCTGGCCAGGCCCTATCTCGACCCGGAAGTTCACGATCCTCCTGGCGGCGTTCGTCGGCATCGGCTTCATGCTCCCGAAGTGGGTGCTCGGCCGGCTGGCGGCCGGCCGACGCGAGCGCGTGGCGAACGAGCTGCCACTGTTCGTCGATCTGCTGCGACTGCTGCAAGGCGTGGGGTTGAGCCTTGACCAGAGCTTGCAGATCATGGCCAGCGACTTTGCGCACGTCATGCCGGTGCTGGGCTACGAGCTGACGCTCGCCAACAGTCAGTACAGCCGGGGACGCACGCGAGAACATTCGCTCACCCGCCTTGGAACACTGCACGCGAACGACAACCTGGCGGGCATGGTTTCACTGCTCATCCAAGTTGACCGCCACGGCGGCGCCGTCCAGGAACCCTTGCGCATCTTCAGCGACCGGCTGCGTGAACACCGCAAATCGGAGATGAAGGCGCGCATCGGCAAGATCACCGTGAAGATGACCGGCGTGATGGTGAGCACGCTCTTGCCGGCCCTGGTCATCGTGACCGCCGGACCCGGCTTCATCGCCATCATCCGTTCACTCGGAGCCATGTCCAAATGAGCATCGCCTTCAATGATTCGAAGCAAATCTGCGCGCTGCTTGCGGCTGCGCTGGCATTCACGCTGACCGGCTGTGCCGGCCCCAAAGGGCAGTACGCCGCCGCGGCCGACGCGCAACAACGCATGGCGGCGGAAGCTGCCGCAAGCCAGAAAAACGCGGTGAACATCGACACGGCCGCCACCTACCTGAAGCTCGTCGAGCAGATGCAGGCCGACGGCTTGTGGTTCGCGTCACTTGCTCACATCGACGCGCTCGAGCAACGTTGGGGCACATCCCCCGAGTCGAGCCGCATGCGTGCAGATGCCTTGCGTCAGACCGGAGAGAGTGCAGGAAGCGAGGCCGCCTACAAGCGTCTGATCGGCACTCCGCTCGAAGGCGCCGGCTATCACGGACTCGGTCTGCTGGCAGGGGGGCGTGGCGACTACGCCGAAGCGGTGAGACTGCTGCGCGAAGCACAGCGCCGAAACCCCACCGACGCCGTCGTGCTGAGCGACCTGGGTTATGCCAGCCTTCGCGCGGGACTCGTGAACGAAGCGCGCTTGCCGCTGATGCAGGCGCTGCAATTGCGCTCCGACAATACGCAGGCACAAGCCAACCTCGCCCTTTACCTCGAAGTGACAAGGCAGAGTGCGCAGGCCGAAGCGTTGATGGAGGCACACCGCATGTCACCCGCAACCCGTACCGCCATCCGCGAAAGCGCGCGGCAGTTGGGCGGCGCGCCCTTGGCGTCCGCCCAGCCGACGCCGCGTCCGGCAGGCACCGGCGCAACGCCCCCCGACGACAGCGCTGTTCCCCTGCGCCTCAAAGCTGCGCGCTGGCCAGGCATGGGCGGACAACAGGTCAACGCAGGCCTGGCCACATCCAGCAGTTCGATCGCACGAGGTACCGAATGAAGAACCGTTTTTCCCGCCTCCATCTCTGGCCCATGGCCGGGCTGACTCTTGCGATGGTCGCCACGAGCGCGGCAGCACAGAACGCGCCCGAAGCCAAGCCTGAGCCCCGGACCGTCGCCGCAACACCTTCAGCGACGCCGCCCGTGACACCATCCTCGACGTCTGCGCCCACGGATACGGGCGCCGTGGCGCAGGCAGACCTCGCCAACGCCCCATCCGGAGACGAAGCGGAGATCCTGAGCGGTCCGCTTCTGCAAGTGGGTGACGCCGCGACAAGCCTGCTCGCATGGCAGCGCGAGGGTGTCATCGCGTCGCCCACGGCGCGTCCGATTGCAGGCGACGTGGCGCGGCGCAGCTATGAGCGTTACCTGAAGAGTTTTGAGTTTCCCATTCCCGAGCGTTTCAATTCGACCGTCAAAGCAACAAGCAGCGCCGCCAGCGGCTCGAAGTAGACATCTGTCCGCTCGCTCGAACGCCAGGCCATCGCATGATCACTCCACGACGAACTCGCCACCGCGCGCGCTGTCAAGCTGGAGCGTACGCGCTGGAATACGCCATCGTTTTTCCCGTGCTCTTCGTCGTGACCTACGCGATCATCAGCTACGCCATTCTCTTTGCTGTGCGACTGGGCATGCAGAACGCCGCGGAAGAAGGCGCGAGGGCAGCGTTGCGCTATCAGACGATCAGTGCGGGGTGCACCAGCCAGTTGGCCTGCCGCAAGCTTGCGGCACAGACGGTCGCCCAGAAGCGTATCGACTGGCTGCCCACCGCGACGGTCGAGGCCAAGACCTGCCTTCTCAGCACGGACGACAGCTGCACGAGCGCTTCGACGCCCGCCTGTGGTTCGACGCTCGATCAGCGGTGCCAGATGATCGTGACGGTCAGCTACGACTACGCGGCGCGGCCACTTGCACCGCCATTGCCAGGTTTCGGCTTCTTGCTGCCGAGCACGTTGCAAGGGCGCGCCGGCATGCTGATGAGCGATCCAACTGCCGCGAATCAGATATGAAAGAAAACTCGACCCCGAGGCCCATCGAACAACGAGGGGTCGCAGCCGTGGAGCTGGCGTTGGTGCTCACGACACTGCTGCTGCTTCTGTACGGTGTCGTCTCATTCGGTGCGGTGCTCTACACGCAGCAAGTGGTTTCTCGCGCCGCTGAGGACGGAGCGCGCGCGATCGCTGGCGTGAACGACCCAACGCAAGCGGCGAACATCGTACTGATCAAGAACGTGGTCTACGCATCGATGGCGAGTTCCTTGATCGCGCCCGTCGATGCCGGGAGCACGACAGCACAGCGCCAAGCCTGGCTCAAATCGAATCCGAAGGTCGTCGTGAATGTCGCAATCACGGGGCTGATCACGGTTTCGTATCCATATGGAGACAACCCGATCGTTGCCTTGCCCGACGCTTGGGTACCACGGAACATCTTTGGCTCCGCCAAGTTCTCCCTGTGAGGTTTTTCGAATGAAACAACCTCCGACAGAAACATCCAGCCGATCACAGCGCGGCTCGGTCGTGATTCACGTCACCATCTTCTTCATCCTGGCCGGCGTTCTTTTCATTGGATCGGAACTGGGATATCTGTTCTATCTGAAGCGGGAGTTTCAAAAGGCCGCCGACCTTGCAGCGCTGGCGGGTGCGCAGAATCTCAACTCCAACAATTGCAGCGCTGCCATCGGCGCCGCCAAATCGAACGCGAACGACGGGACGAGCAGGAACATGCCAAGCGGCTTCCTGCTCGCCGACGGCGACATTGCATGCGGTGGATGGAGTTCGACGGACAACATCAACCCCAATCATTTCAATGCTGCTGCGGCAGAAAAGAATGCGATCAAGATCGATCTTTCCAGAACGCCAGCCCCCTTGTTCAGCTTCTTCACGGCCAGCCGAACGATCTCGGTCCAAGCCATTGCCGCAAGATCGCTCCCGAAGGCCGCCTTGAGCATCAACAGCACATTGCTGAGCGTCGACACGCAGAAATCCGCAGTGCTCGACGCCCTTGTGGGCGGACTGCTGGGTGGGACCGTGCAGCTCGGCCTCGCCGGATGGCAGGGACTGGTGACTTCACAGATCAATCTGCTGAGCTTCCTCGATGCACTCGCAGTCAAGATCGGACTGAATGCCGGCGACTACGACAAGGTTCTTTCGGCTCAGGCCACAGTTTCAGACCTGCTGGCCGCAATGGCGACAGTATTGGAGAAGAACGGCTCGCTCGTTGGCTTGCAACTCTCCGAGTTCAAGAAACTCCCGGCATTGGCAGCGACCCTTGGCCTCCCCGCACTCAAGGTGTCGGACGTCCTCGGCGTTGTGACCGGCACTCCCGGCAGCGCTCTAGACCTTACCTTGCAAGCCGCGCAACTGGCACAGGCTTTCGTTCAGCTTGCCAGCAGCCAAATCACGGGCCCCTCAGCCGTTTTTGCGAGCGTCAACCTTCCGGTACTTGGCGTTGCAGCCAACGTCAAGGTCATCGAGCCTCCACAATTCTCCAGCATCGGCAATCCCGAACTGGCGAAGGCTTCACCACTGGGGCCCGACAAGATCTATGTCAGGACAGCGCAAATTCGCACGCTGATATCCGTCAACCTCGGAGCGTCAGGCCAGCTCCTGACAGGGCTGATCAGCGGCTTGTCGAATGCATTGACGAACCTGAGTTCGGCATTGATTTCGATCCTTACGACGGTCATCGACGTCACCCCTCCAGGTGAGTGCCCCGTGATTTCACTGGGTTGCCACACCACACCGAAGGCAGTGATCTCGGACGTCACGGCGCTACCCTTGCCCATCCGGATCGACATCAACATCGATGTGGCTCCCGCGGCGGCCTACGTCACCGATTTCGACTGCACCAACAACGCCGACAAGAAACTGTGGGCCGCATCAAAATCAAACGTTGCCACGCTGCGCATCGGAAAGATGGGAAGCAGCTCGGACGATGCGAAGACAAAGGTTTTTTCATCGCTGGTGACGCCGCCGACAGTGGACCCCATTGCATTGGTGGACATAGGAACGGTGCAATCCAGAAAGACCTGCACGGCTGTCGTTCTCAACTTGTGTGTCCTGGGCGTCCAGGAATACCTCAAGGCCGACGGCACCTGGACGTCGCAGAAATCGAATGCAAAAAGAACGGCGTTCGGAGGCGGGGGCGTCGGCCTCTCCGTGAACCCGGACCCTGTCAGCGGTGGTGCGGCAACTTTGCCCTTCCACTCCAGCACACCTGGGCTTCTGAAGGAGCTCAACGACACCGCAGCGCCGTTGCAGACTTATCTTTCGACGTCGGCCACCGGCAATGTCGCGGGTCTGCTGGTCGACACGATCAACGGCCTGCAACTCAACCTGTACAAGCCCAGCGCCTCCACGGGCATCCTGGGCGCCATCCTTGAGACGACAGACGCGGCAGCGACCGCGGTGTTCGGACTGCTCAAAACGCTTGTCGCTCCACTCCTGGCTTCCGTCATCAACCCGCTCGTTGAGTTCCTGCTCAAGAGCCTGGGAATCGATCTCGCCAACGCGGAAATCGGCGCACGGCTGACGTGCAGAGCCGGTGCGGAACTTGTTTATTGACGTGACCCACTTCTTAAAAATGCGGACACGCCTCAGGCCATCTTTCTTATGAGCGCCCCCAACTTCGACGAACTCGACCTCTTCGTCTACGAAGGCAAAGCCGACATCCTCGAGCGCATCGCGCGTTGCATGGCGAGCTTCGACGTCGAGGTGATCCGGGCCGACGGCCTGGCCACGCCCGAGCCTGAACGCGGCGTGGCGCTGCGCCCCTGCGTCGCGGTCATCAGCGTGACGGTCATCGACGGCGGCGGGCTGGCGCAGGCGAGCGAGCGCCTCCAAGGCATGCCCGTGATCTGGGTGGCCGCGGGCTCGCGCGAACGCGACTCGCGCACCTACCCGCCCGAATACCTGCACGTGCTGCCCTACGACTTCACCTGCGCCGAGCTGCGCACGATGGTCGCCAAGCTGGTGCGCCAGCTGCGCGCGCGCGACGTGGCGCCGCAGGCGCCCGACGTGCTGGTCGCGCACTCCGAAGCGATGAAGTCGCTGCTGTCCGAAGTGGGCGCCTTCGCGGACTGCAACCACCCGGTGCTGGTGCGCGGCGAAACCGGGGTGGGCAAGGAGCGCATCGCGCAGCAGCTGCACCTCGGCCACCAGCACTACAACAAGGGCGCGTTCGTGGCGGTGAACTGCGGCGCGATTCCCGACGGGCTGTTCGAGTCGCTGTTCTTCGGCCACAACAAAGGCTCGTTCACGGGCGCTGTGCATGCGCATCGCGGCTACTTCGAGCAGGCCACGGGCGGCACGCTGTTCCTCGACGAAATCGGCGACCTGCCGCGCTACCAGCAGGTCAAGCTGCTGCGCGTGCTGGAAGACAGCGCGGTGACGCGGCTTGGCGCCACGGCGCCGATACGGGTCGACTTCCGCCTGGTGGCGGCCACCAACCGCAACCTGCGCGAGATGGTGGCCAGCGGCGAATTTCGCGCCGATCTGTTCTACCGGCTCGCGGTGATCGAGCTGCATGTGCCCAGCCTCGAGGAGCGCGGCGAGGTCGACAAGATCGCGATCTTCAAGGCGCTGCTGGCCAACGTGCTCGGCGACGAGCTCGAGGCGCTCGGCGAAACCCCGCACTGGCTGAGCGACGCGGTAGCCGAAACCTACTTTCCCGGCAACGTGCGCCAGCTGCGCAACCTCGCGGAGCGCGTGGGCGTGATCGCGCGCCAGCTGCACAGCTGGGACCAGAACCTGATCCAGCGCGCGATCGCGCTGACGCGCGGCACGCCGGCACCGGCCGTCTCGGCGGAGCGCAACGGCGCGGGCGGCGGCGGCGTCGCGCTGGACGGCAGCAGCGAGCGCAAGGGCTGGAACAGCAGCGAGCGCAACCGCATCATCGCGGCGCTGGAGATCAACGACTGGAAGCGCCAGGACACCGCGCAGCACCTGGGCATCAGCCGCAAGGTGCTGTGGGAAAAGATGCGCAAGTACCAGATTCTTGACGGCGAACCCGGCATCCCCGAAGACGCTTGAATTAGCTCGCCCCCAGGCTGCGCGCACTTCGTGTCGCTTCTCCTTCCCCCTGCCGGGGGCGACACCAGAAGCCCGGCAAAGCCGGTTCCTCGGTGTCTCTGGAAGGGGCTTCGCTTCGCTTGCCTTGCCCGCTGCGCGTCAAGGGATCGACAGGCGTTGCGCCTTGCGCAGCGGCGGGTTGGCAGTGGCCGCGCCCACGGCGCGTTCGGCCACCGGCTCGCTCGCGCATGCCGTGTTGCTCGAGATGCACAGCGCGCCCAGCAGGCCGTCTTCGGTGAGCACCTGGCGGCTCGGCGCGCCGAAGAGGCGGTCGATCCAGCCGTTGGTGCCCGCGGGGTCGATGCGCAGTTCGCCGGTGGTGCGCGCCAGGCGCAGCTCCGACACGCGCAGGTCGAACACGCCGTCGATGTAGTCGAACAGCAGCGTGTAGTAGTCGAGCTGCGCGTCGAGCACCTTGGGCAGGGTCTCGCGGCCGAACTCCATCAGGCGGCGGCGCCCGCGAAAGGCCTGGCCGGAGGTGCTGACGGCCTCCATCAGCTGCTTTTCGCGTTCGCGCCCGGCCACGGTGCGCGACCATGACGCCGAGGTGAGCTCGAACAGGTTGAGCTTCACGCCTTCGAGCTTGGCTTCCTGGCTGGCGATTTCGGACAGCGCCGACTTCAGGCGCAGTTGCCGGTCGAAGCCGTTGCCGAAGTTCCAGTTGAGTTCGAAGGCCGCGCGCGTCGGGTCTTGCGGCGACACGCCGCGCGGGTCCTTGCTTTTGACGAGCACGGCGTCGAGCGTCGGGTACAGGCTGGCGTCCTGCTGGTCGGCCAGCGCCCTGGCGCGCTCGATGCGGCTCTGCGCCTCGGCGATCTCGGTGCTGCGCGCCTCGGCGCGGCGCAGCGCCTCCTCCTGCGAGGTGATGCGCCACTGCGCAGGCGCTGCGAGCACGGGCAGCGACTCGGGGTTGGGCGAGAACTTGAAGTAGTTGCGGAACTTGGCGAGCGCCTCGTCGCGCTGGGCCGCAAAGTCCGACTCGCGCGCAGCCACCAGGGCGCGCCGCGAGGCGGCCATGTTGAGGTCGTTGTCGCCGGTCACGCCCAGCGCCACGCGGCGGGCCTCGGCCTTCGAGAGCTCGGCCACCACCTCGGTGGCGCGGTGCGCGATCTGCTTCTTCAGGTCGAAGCGCTGCACCTGCAGGTAGGCCGTGAGCGCGTCCAGCACCACCTTCTGCGAGGTGGTGACCACGGCCTCGTCGTCGGCCTGGTTGGCGGCTTCGGCGGCGCGCTGCGCGGCGTTCATGGCGCCCCCGTCGATCAGGCTCACGCGGGCCTCGGCGGTGAGCACGGTGTAGCCCTGCGTCTTGGCGTTGTCCGCGCCGCTGTTGTAGTTGCCGGACGACGTGCCGAGCCTGAAACGCGGGTAGCGCGCCTGCCGGGCGGCGTCCACGCTGTAGCTGCTGGTGTTGGCGGTGGCCTGCGCCGTCTGCACTTCGGGGTATTCCTGCGACAGCACGATGAGCGCCTGCTTCACCTGCTGGGTGTAGGTGGTGGCGCCCAGCGAGGGCGGGGACAGCCGGCGCGCGAGCGCGAGCGCGGGGCCGGCTTCCTGCGGCGCCGGCTGCTCCTGCGCAACGGCAGCGGGGGGCAGCGCGAAGCTCGCGCACAACACGGCACAGACAACACCGGTGCCGGTGCGGCGCCGGCCGATCGATGGGGGTTGCTTCATGGTTCGCGGAAGGCTTCGCGCCGAAGCTTGAGCACGGGCCGCAGGATGTACCAGATGAACGGGTCGGTGCCCACGCGCAGGTCGACTTCGGACTCCATGCCCGCGGTGATGCGGTTCTCTTCGCGGCCCACGTGCGACTGCGACATGCTGATGAGCAGCCGGTAGTACGGCGCGCCGCTGGAAACGGCCGGGTCGCGGTCGGCGTCGGCCGCCACCAGCTTCACCTTGCCGTCGACCGCGCCGTAGCGCAGGTAGTCGTAGGCGGTGATCTTCACGCGCGCCTGCTGGCCCACTTCGATGAAGCCGCGGTCGTTCGGGTTGAGCCGCGCCTCGACCATGATCTCGTCCTCGTCGGGCACCACCTCGAGGATGGCCTCGCCGGGCTTCACGACCCAGCCGGGGCTGGAGTTGCGCAGGCCCTTGACGATGCCGTCCGACGGCGCCTTCACCACGGTGCGCGAACGCTGGGTGCGCGCGCGCGCGAGGTCTTCGCTCAGGCTGGCGAACTGGCGCTCCACGGTGGCCAGCTCGTCCGACGCGCGGCGGCGGTAGCGGCCTTCGGCCTCGGCCATCTTGGCCTGCGCCTCCGTGATGGCAGCGTTGGCCGAAATCACGCCCTGGCGCGTCACCGCGAGTTCGCTGCGCACGCCCTCGGCCTGGCGGCGCTTCTCGAGCACCTCGACCTGGCCGACGAGTTTTTCGCTGAGCAGCTGCTCGGAGATTTCGAGCTCCTTTTGCATCAGCACGAGCCGGTCGCTCAGGCCTTTGGCCTTGGCTTCCTGTTCCAGCTTCTTGCTGCGCGCCTGCTCCAGGCCCGACACGGCGCCGGCCATCACGCCGCGCTGTTCGAGCGCACGCGCCTGGTAGGCGCCGCTTTCGCCTTCGAGCACGCCTTCATCGATGTCGGCGGCGAACGAATCGCGCTTGAGCGGCTGGCCGCGGCTCTCGGCAATGAGGCGAACGCGCGTGGCCTGCGTGGCCGCATAACGGGCCGTGAGTTCTTCGAGGTTGAGCCCGCTGCCGCCCAGGTCGATCTCGACCAGCGACTGGCCCGCCTTGACCTTGTCGCCCTCTTTCACCAGCACGTTGCTGACGATGCCGCCCTCCAGATGCTGGATCGACTTGACGCGGTCCGAGGGGATCACGCGGCCCGGCGCAACCACCACGGTTTCCATGGGAAAGCCCAGGCCGATCAGCGCCAGCACGCCCACGGCGCCGCCGATGATCCACTGCCGGCGTCGCCCCTGCGGCGAGTTGCGCGCCGCGCGCTTCTCGTTCTCGTCCTGAAGAATCTGCGGCAGGTCTGATTTCAAGTCTCTTCCTCGATCGCTCGTCATGTGCCGGGCGGTGTCATGCAATGGATCGGGAGGCCGCGGCCCCCGCGGCGTCTTCCGAATCGCCCACGGCCACCAGCGGCTTGCGCACGCCGAACAGCTTGGGCACCATCTCCGCGGCCGAGCCCTGCTCCACGTTGCCCTGGCCGGTCACGTGGTAGACCACGCTGGCGGCGGAGACGATGCGCAGCGAGTGCGTGACCACCACCACCGTGCGCACCTTGGCCACCGCGAGCAGCGTGGCGAGCAGGTTGCGTTCGCTTTGAAAGTCGAGGTCGTTGCTGGGCTCGTCGAGCACCAGCACCGAGGGCTTGCGCAGGAAGCTCATGGCCAGCGCCAGCTTGCGCCGCTCGCCCACCGACACGCCGGTGCCGCCCTCGCCCACCCGGGTGCGGTAGCCGTCGGGCAGGCGCGACAGGAAGTCGTGCGCGCCCGAGAGCCTGCAGGCCGCCACGATCTGCTCGTCGCTCTGGCCCGGCGCGCCGCGGCGCATCACGTCGATGAGCGGGCCGCCGAACCAGTAGACCTCCTGCGAGAGGTAGCTGATCCAGCGCGAGAGCTCTTCGCGGCCGAACTGCGACAGGTCGTACTCGCCGATGCTGATGGTGCCGCGCGTGGGCTCGTACAGGCCCGACAGCAGCTTCACCAGCGTGGACTTGCCCGCGCCGTTGCGCCCGACGATCACATGCAGCCCGCCGGGGCCGATGTCGAGGTCGACGTTCTCCAGCACCGGCTGCTGCGCGGTCTCGGTGAAGCTGAAGCTCACGTCCTTGAAGGTGATGCGGCCAAGGGGCTGCGGCAGCGTCATGCCCGTGGGCGGCTTCTCGACCGGCTCGCGCAACACCGTCTCCAGGCGCTGGGCGGCTTCCTTCGCGGTGGCCAGCGAGCGCCAGTTCGACACCAGCCCTGCCACCGGCTGCAGCGCCTTGAGCGCCAGCATGTTCGAGGCGACCAGCCCGCCCACCGTCATCCATTGCTCCATGACCGAGATGGCGCCCACCGTCACCACCACCACCGAGAACACCGTGAGCAGCACGGTGGTGCCGTCGCGCGTGGTCTCGATCTCGCCGTTCTTAGTGAAGCTCTCGGTGAGCCAGGCGTTGTAGGTCTGGCGCCACATCTCGATGGTGGGGCCGTCGTTGGACTGCGTCTTGAGCGTTTCGCGCGCGTTGCAGATCTCGGACGTCATGCGGTCGAGGCCGCGGCCGCGCAGCACTTCTTCCACGCGCCCGGAGCGCACCTCGTCGGCCCACCACCACGCCAGGAACGACATGATGGCCAGGAACAGCGCCACCACCGGCAGCACCGGCAGCGCGACGATGCCGATCACGATGAGCGCGAAGACGGCCATGGGCAGGTCGAAGATCGATTGCGCGAGCCCGCCGGTGACGGTGCCGCGCACCGAACCCACGTCGCGGAAGTACAGCTGCCACGACGACGCGGGCCGCGCCTCGAGCGCCCGCAGCGGGCGCGACAGCATCGAGTTGAGCAAGGCGCCCGACACACCGTGGTCGATGATGGCGCCTGCATTGCGCAGCATGCGCGAGCGGCGCGTGCGCAGCCAGAACTCGATGCACAGGAAGAACAGGATGCCGCTCACCAGCGCGGCGAGCGTGGAGAAGCCGCTGCGCGACAGCACGCGGTCATACACCTGCAGCAGGAAGATCGACGGCAGCAGCCCGAACAGGCTGATGGGCAGCGAGCGCCACGCGGCGCTCTTCACGAGCGGGTACGCATCGCGAAAAGCCGCGTTCAACGCACCCGCATAAGGACTGGCTCCGGGCTCTTCGGGTTTGTCTGCGACCAGCTGGCTGGGCAAGAGGAACTTGATCATGGAAAAGGGCCGATCCATCGGGCAATGACGCCTGCGTCATATTAACTGTTACCCGACTGTTACAAGGCAAAATTTCACTCGCCGCGCGCCTCAGCACGGCGATGTCTGCCCCTTCACTGGACCGGCCCGTTCCACGCGCGCCGGTCCGTGTTGCGCGGGGCTTCCCGTGGCCGCGCAACCGACCGGCTTCCCTGAACTGAAAACGCCCGCGACCTGGGGCAAACCCTCGGCGAACACCAATGCGACGTTGGCGCACAACAGCATGCAGAGCACCCATGCGCACAGCAGCTGGAGCCAGCCCAGCCACCAGCGATCGGGCCGCTGCAGCGGTGCCGCGGCTTCATGTTCGAAGCGATGTTCGAAGGGGTGTTCGAAGGTCGGTTGCGCAAGCGCGTTCGATCTCATGGCAGTGCTTTCAAAACCCGGGCAAGCCGGGACAGGCCGATGCCGGCGGAACTCTTCGCGAGCACCCAGTCGCCTGGCTGCAGCAGGCCGCCGAGCGCGGTGGACAGATCGGACACGTCGACGAACCAGTGCGAGCGCACCTTGGTGCGAATGCGCGCATGCAGCGCGCGCATCATCGGGCCGCACAGCAGCACGCGGTCGGGCTGCGAGGCCAGCAGTTCGGCCTCCAGGTCGAGGTGATGGCGCTGGGCGGCGGGGCCGAGCTCCTGCATGTCGCCCAGGATCGCCACGCGGCGCGCCGGCTCGCAGGGTGCCTGCGACAGCATCTCGAGCGCCGCGCGCATCGAACTCGGGTTGGCGTCGTAGGTCTCGTCGATCAGCTTGAAGCTGCCGCCGCCGATGTGAATGGTGTGCAGCGCACCGCGCCCGCCCGGCGGCTCGAAGTGCGCAAAGGGTTCGACCGCCGCACCCAGCGGCAGGCGCAGTGCCTGCAAGGCCGCGAGCGCGGCGACGGCGCTCGCGCCCATGTGGCGCCCCGGCGCGTTCAGCCGCAGCTGGAAGGGCTCGCCCGCCACCAGGACCTGCACCTCGCCATGGTCGAACGCGAGCAGGCGCACGTCGGCGTCAATGTGCTCGCCGTAGCTGAGGACCTGCAGCTGCCGCGCCACCGCGGCTTCGGCGAAGGTCGCGAACTCGGGCATGTCGCGGTTCAGCACCACGCTGCTGCCCGGCGCCATCGACTGGAAGAAGCGGGCGTCCAGGCGCGCGGCGGCTTCCGAAGGGCCGCGGTGTTTCTGCGACGCGGCCGACAGCCCCGTCACCACCATCAGCGAAGGCCGCACGAGCTGGGCCGAAGCGGGCATTTGCGCGCTGCCCATCTCCAGCACCCAGTAGGCGGCGTGCCGCGGCATGCAGGTCATGTTCCATGCCATGCCCGAAGGCAGGCTGACGTTGCCCTCGGGCAGGCCGACCTCGCCCCACACGGTGAGCGCGCCGGCCAGCATCGCGGCCACGGTGCCGCTCGATGCGCCGCTTGCCGCCGCGCCTGACGAACCTGCCGTGGCGCTTCCGAGCACACCGCACACGCGGCCCGTGAACTCGGCGCGCGCATGGTCGCCCAGTTGCAGCACGGCCTGCAGCACGTTCTCGACCTTGAGCACGGGCACGCGCTTGTCCAGGTGCGGCTTGGGGTCGGTGCACAGCACGGCGGCGGCCGGCTGCAGCACGCCCTTGAGCGTGACTGCCGCCAGCGCCGTTTTCGACGCGCGCGCCTGGTGGTCGAACACGACGCGGCCCTTGCGCATGTACGAGCGCTGCGCCACGCCGGTGGCGCGCCAGCCATCGTCGGGCCTGACCACCCATTCGCCGCCGGTGACGCGCGCCATCTCGCTCGCGGTCCATGCGAGGCCGTCGTCGCGTCCGCCGCCCATGCCGCCATTCATGCCGCCCCCGCTGCCGTTCGCCGCCGGCAACGCGCGGCGCTCGACCAGGTAGCGGTGGTAGGCGGCCAGGCCCGATACGTACTGCTCGACGTCGTCGATGCGCACGCGAAACGAGTGATGGCGAATGAAGAACGCGCCCACCACGCTCGAAGGCCGGCGGAAGTACATCGCCACCTCGGGCCAGAAGAACCCGTTGAGCAGGTAGTGCGCGCGGTAGTCGAGCGCGCGGTAGAACTTCTCGGTGTCGAGCTCGTCGAGCAGGTGCCGCATCGCGGGCATGCCTTCGAGCCGCTGCAGCATCTGCTGCGCGGCCAGCATGAGTTCGAGCAGCGTGGGAAAGGTGGTCTTGCGGTCGAGCACGAAGTCGAGGTAGCCCGCCACGTTCTGCAGGCCGAAGCGAAAGTACTTTTCCTGCGGGCTCCAGCGCGTGAGCTCGTTGACGCAGCAGCTCAGCCAGTGATCGTGCGCCTGCCAGTGCTGGCTGGCAATGAAGTGGTCGAAGGCCTTCTCCACCGCCACCAGCCATTGCGGCTCGTGCGTGAGGCCGTACAACCGCATGAGCCCGTAGGCCGCCTCGCCGTCGTAGTAGATGATGCGCGAGGCCTGCTTGAGCGTGAGGTCGCTCGCATGCAGCACGTGGTTGAAGCGGCCGGTGGCCGGGTCTTGCAGCGACACGATGCCCAGGGCGAGCTTCTCCAGCAGCGCCAGCCAGTGGCGCGTGCCCATCAGCTCGCAGTACTTCACCAGCGCGAGCACGCAGGCCGCATTGCCGCCGAGCTTGATTTCGCCGCCGATGTCGACCAGGAACGCCACCGCGCGCCCGTCCGCCAGCGTGTAGTCGCGGATCAGCACCGTGGCGAGGTGGTCGATCCCGCGGTCGATGGCCGCGCGCAGGGTTTCGTCGCGCGTGAGCTCCCACGCCGCGAGCATGGCGTGGAGCGCGCTCGCATGGCGCATCGCGTCGTAGGTCGGAATGCGGCGGTCGAAGCTCGGAAAGTAGCCGTACACGAACAGGCCGTCGCTGTGCACCTGGCGCGCCAGGTAAGAGGAGCCGCTGCGCACCAGGTCGAGCACTGCCTGCGGGTTCAACGCCGGCAATTGCCGCCGCCCCGCGTCGAGCCCCGTGCCGACGAGCTTGTGCACCACGCCGTCGGGCTGGCAGAACACGCCCACCGTGGCCAGCAGGTACACCGGCTGGTCCGGCGGCATGTCCAGCGGCGGCACGCATCCGAAGCGGGCCTGGCCGTAGACCTCGAAGTTGCGCGGGTTCACCACCGAATGCGGAATGGTCGAGTCGCCGCACAGCATGGCGTTGGCGTTGAGCTCCTGCTCGGTGAAGGCGAGCGTGAAGTCCTTGTCGAAGGCCAGGCCGAGGCGAAAGTAGTTGCGCTTGACGGCGGTGAGCTGGGTCTTGAACTGGCCCCAGTCCATCGGGCTCGCGCCCTCGACCCAGTCGATGCGCAGCCACGGCGCGACGATGCCGCGCTCGCGCACCCATCGCTCGACGCGCTCGGCGCCTTCGCACCAGGCGGTTTCGAATTCGGCGGCGCGCGTGTGCACCACGTGCGCACGCTGCGAACCGTCGCTGATCGAGAAGAACAGCGTGAACGCCGGGTAAGGCGCGGGCAGCGCCGCGCACACCGACACCAGGCGCTCGTGGCAGGCGTGGAGCTGGTCTGTGAAGGACATCATTCGGCCCCGATCGAGTGCGGGAGTCCGGCCGCGCCCGTCATCTGCTCTCGCTTTGATGACGTGTGCGTGGCGCGGAAACGGCCGTCGAAATCATCGCGCTCGTCCGGTTCAGCGGTAGCTGAATTCGGCGCGGCGATTGAGCTGATAGCCCTCCTCGGTGGTGGCGAGCGACGCGGGTTTTTCCGTCCCCCAGCTGATGGCCTCGATGCGCTCGGCAGGCACGCCGAGTTGCGTGAGCGCGCGCTGCACCGACTCGGCGCGGCGCTGGCCGAGCGCCAGGTTGTACTCGCGCCCGCCGCGCTGGTCGGTGTTGCCTTCGATCACCACCCGGCTTGCTGCGCGGTTCCTCATGTAGCTCGCATGGGCCTCGACGATCTGCCGGTCCTGCGGCCTGATGTTGTATTTGTCGAAGTCGAAGTAGACGATCTTCGGCACGCCCGCCGGGCCGTTCTGCACCGGCGCCGGCGGGGCCGGCTCCACCTTGGGCACGGCCGAGACGGCCTTGTTGGAGTAGTAGTAGGTCGCGTCGTCGCGCCCGGTCTTCGGGGCCGCGCAGCCCGCGAGGACTGCGCCGAGGGCGACGATGGCCAGTGTCTGGAAATTCTTTTTCATATCGATCCTTTGTGGGACAGGCCGGTGGTGGCCTGTCCCTGGTGCTGCAACTCCCTCACCCCTCCTGCGATGTTCTTGTTCAGCCCAGCAGGCCGTGCAGGACGTTCGTCACGGGCGACAGGGCGGTGCCGACCGGGCTGTGCTCGACCAGGCTGGTGATGGGTGTCACCACGTCGGTCACCAGCGGTGCGGCGGCGTGCTGAACGCTGCTCACCACGTCGGTCACCGGAGACGCCGCACCCGACGAGCCGGCCAGGATGTCGGTCACCGGCGAAAGGGCCTCGGACGCCGCCTGCGTCACGGTGGACACCGTCGGCGAGACCGCATCGGTCACGCCCGAGACAGGCGCCAGGATGTTGGCCACGGGGCTGGCACCGCCGGTCAGGCCGCCGAGCAGGCTGCCCACCAGGCCTTCGTTGCCGAGCACACCGTCGAGCAGGCCGCCGGTGCCGCCACCGGTCGCGCCGCCGAGCAGGCTGCCGACGAGGCCTTCGTTGCCGAGCACGCCGTCGAGCAAGCCGCCGGTGCCGCCACCGGTCGCGCCGCCGAGCAGGCCGCCGACGAGGCCGTCGTTGCCGAGCACGCCGTCGAGCACACCGCCGGTGCCGCCACCGGTCACGCCGCCGAGCAGCCCGCCGACGAGGCCTTCGTTGCCGAGCACGCCATCGAGCAAGCCGCCGGTGTCGCCACCGGTCACGCCGCCGAGCAGGCCACCAACGAGGCCGTCGCTGCCGAGCACGCCATCGAGCAAGCCGCCGGTGTCGCCACCGGTCACGCCGCCGAGCAGGCCACCGACGAGGCCGTCGTTGCCGAGCACGCCGCCGAGGAGACCACCGTCGCCGCCGAGCACGCCGCCSAGRAGRCCRCCGTCGCCGCCGAGCACGCCGCCGAGGAGACCACCGTCGCCGCCGAGCACGCCGCCCAGAAGGCCGCCGTCGCCGCCGAGCACRCCRCCCAGCAGGCCGTCGTCACCCAGCACGCCGCCGAGCAAGCCACCATCGCCACCGAGCACGCCGCCCAGAAGGCCGCCGTCGCCACCAAGCACACCACCCAGCAGGCCGTCGTCACCCAGCACGCCGCCGAGCAAACCACCGTCGCCACCGAGCACGCCTCCCAGAAGGCCACCGTCACCACCGAGCACACCACCCAGCAGGCCGTCGTCACCCAGCACGCCGCCGAGCAAACCACCGTCGCCACCGAGGACGCCGCCCAGAAGGCCGCCGTCGCCGCCGAGCACACCGCCCAGCAGGCCGTCGTCACCCAGCACGCCGCCGAGCAACCCGCCGTCACCACCAAGGACGCCGCCGAGCAGGCCGCCGTCGCCGCCGAGCACACCGCCCAGCAGGCCGTCGCTGCCCACGAGGTGGGCCACGCCGTCGGTCAGGTAGTCGACCTGTGTCGCGACACCGTTCAGCAGCGCGCTCGTCGTTCCCGTGCCCAGCAGCTGGTCGGTCACCGGGCTCAGCAGGCTGCCCGCGCCGCTCGTCACCTGGCCCACGAGGCCGTCGACCGGGTCGAGCACGTTGGGGTCGTTCGGCGTGAAGCTGGTGCCGAGCACCGGGCCCAGCAGGCCGTCGACCGTGTCGGTCACGCTGTCGGTGAGGCCGACGACCGGCCCGAGCACGTTGCCCAGGCCGAGGCCGCCCAGCACGCCTTCGTTCAGGCCGTCGACCAGGTTGCCGACCACGCCGTCGGCCGGGTCGAGCAGCGCCGCGCCGGTGCCCGGGGTGCCGCCACCGCCGATGCCGCCCACCACGCCGCCGAGCGGGCCGCCCAGCAGGCCGTCGTCACCCAGCAGGCCGCCGACCGGGCCGTCGTTGCCCAGCACACCGCCCACGAGACCGTCGGGGCCGAGCAGGCCGCCGCCGATGCCGGTGCCGCCCAGCACGCTGCCCAGCGCGCCGTCGCCACCCAGCAGGCCGCCGAGCAGGCCGTTGTCGCCCAACAGGCCACCCACGGGGCCGTCGCTGCCCAGCAGGCCGCCGACCGGGCCTTCGTCGCCCAGCAGGCCGCCCAGCAAGCCGTCGTTGCCGAGCAGGCCACCCACGGGGCCTTCATTGCCCAGGAGACCGCCGACCAGGCCGTCGCCACCCAGCAGGCCACCGACCGGGCCGTTGTCGCCCAGCAGACCGCCCAGCAGGCCGTCGTTGCTCAGCAGGCCGCCGAGCGCGCCGTCGTCGCCGAGCAGGCCGCCCACGATGCCGTCGTCGCCCAGCAGGCCGCCGACCGCGCCGCCCAGCAGCCCGTCGTTGCCACCCAGCAGGCCACCCAGCGGGCTGTCGGCAATGAGGCCGGAGATCGCGCCGTCCTGGCCGAGCAGGCTGTCGACCAGGCCGCCATGGCCCAGCAACTCGCCGGTGAGGCCTTCGCTGCCCAGCACGCTGGCCAGGGCGCCGTCGCCGCCGAGCACGCCGCCGACGAGGCCGTCGTCGCCCAGCAGGCCGCCCAGGGCGCTGTCGTCGCCGAGCAGGCCACCCAGCAGGCCGTCTTCACCGAGAACGCCACCCACCAGGCCGCCGACTGCGCCGTCGCCAAGCAGGCCGCCCACGAGACCGTCTTCGCCGAGCACGTTGCCCAGCAGGCCGCCGACGGCGCCGTCTTCACCGAGCACGCCACCCACCAGGCCGTCCGAGCCGAGCAGGCCGCCGACCAGGCCGTCGTCGGCCAGCAGGCCGGCCACGAGGCTGTTTTCGCCCAGCACGATGTTGAGCAGGCCGCCGAGCGCGCCGTTCTCACCGACCAGTTGGCTGGTGACGCCGCCGAGGCCGAGGGCGTCGGTCAGGCCGCTGACGATGCCGTGGTCGCCGACCAGGTTGGTCAGGCCGTTGTCCAGCGCGTCGGTCAGGTAGTCGACCTGGTTCAGCACCGAGCCGAGCACGGCGGTGGTGCCGCCGGCGCCCAGCACGTTGTCGAGCGCGGGGCTCAGGGCGCCGCCCAGCAGGTGCGTGACGCTGCCGACGGTGTTGTCGACCGGGTCGAACTGGTTGGGGTTGTTCTCGGTGAAGGTCTCGCCGAGCAGCGGGGCCACCACGTCGTCGACCACATCGGTCAGGCCATCGACCACGTTGGTGACCGGCGTGAGCGCGCCGCCAAGGCCGAGCGCATCGCTGACGGTGTCGACGACCTGGTGGACAAGGCCATCGCCCGGATCGAGGAGGTGGTCGCCGTCTGCGTCTGCGTCGGCGTCTGCATCGGCGTCGGCGTCGGCATCAGCATCAGCATCAGCATCAGCATCAGCATCAGCATCAGCATCAGCATCAGCATCAGCATCAGCGTCGGCATCAGCATCAGCGTCGGCATCAGCGTCGGCGTCTGCATCCGCATCCGCATCCGCATCCGCATCGGCATCGGCATCAGCATCAGCATCAGCATCAGCATCCGCGTCGGCATCACCATCCGCATCCGCATCGGCGTCCGCATCAGCATCCGAATCGGCGTCTGCATCGGCATCACCGGGATTCGTCGGATTGCCCGAGCCGAAGAGCACGGGGAACGCGCTGTCGCTGCCGCCGCCGCCACCGCCGCCGAGCGCAGCGCCCAGTGCGGCGGCGCCCAGGGCGCCCAGTGCGAATTCACCCAGCCCGATGCCGCTGCCGGCCGCGAGCTTCTTGGTGACGGCCAGGGCAGCGGCGTCGGCGTCGCTGTCCGGCGGGGTCACCTGCAGGTCGCCCGAGGCAACGTCCACGTTCACTTGTTCGAGGCCGCCGGGCAGCTTGGTCGAGCCGATGGTGGCGTCGGTGCCGCCGGTGAACACACCCGCCAGCGGGGCCTTGTTGGTGGCCGAGCCGGGGAAGAGCACATTGGCGTGGCCGTCCTGCGGCACGATCACGCGGTCGCCGGGCAACAGCGTCTGATTGCCATCGACGGGAATGCTGACACCGTCGCGCATCACTGCAACACCTGGCGTGGCATTCGATAATGTGCCGATGCTGGCGGGGCCAGCTGCGGCGGGCGCCGCCGAGCCCAGCGAGGCGGGAGTGCCCAGCGGAGTGACGGTGGCTTGAGCGAGAACCACAGGAGCTGCGCCAGCGGCGGCAAGTCCTTCGGTCGAAACGGTCGATGCTTGTTGAGCGGTCATGGCAGCCTCTGTGAGAAAAGATGTCTCTACAGGGGCAACATGCGTGCCGCTTTTTTCCGGCACTTTTCAAGCAGCGCTACCGGGCTCCCAAGCCGTTGATTCTTATAGGTATTTTTACAAAATCAAGGGTTAACACGGAGCCTTCGAAAGAGGCCGGAAGTACCTCATTCAGCGATTCGTTACGTAACGATGTAACGCCTTGTACCCGGAACGTCCGGCACATCCCAAGGCTCTCGAACGACTTGCGGAGCGGCGCTTGCAGCGAGCCCCACACCCTCTTCTTCTTTCTCTTTCTTTTTCTCTCTATCTGTATGTTCAACCCCTCCCAGGAAGACGTGCGCCGCTTCTTCTGCGACGTGTACGCCAAGCATCGCCAGGGCCTGCCGATGGAAGCCCTCGAGACCATCGCTGCCGGCTGGATCGACGAGCACCCCGAGTACCACGAAGACCTGGTCGACGCCGACGCCGCGGTGGCGCGGGTGTACGACGGCGCGAATGGCCGCGAGAACCCCTTTCTTCACCTGTCGATGCACCTGTCGATCAGCGAGCAGTGCTCCATCGACCAGCCGCGCGGCATCCGCCAGGCCGTCGAGCTGCTGGCCGCGCGCCGCGGCTCGCTGCTGCATGCGCACCACGAGGCGATGGAATGCCTGGGCCAGATGATGTGGGAGAGCCAGCGCGCCGGCCGCCCGCCGGACGGCGACGGCTACGTGGCCTGCGTGCAGCGACGCGCAACAAAGGACTAGCTAGCCCCGAGGCGGCTTCCTGGCCTTCGGCGGCAACACCCCCTGCTGCTTCGCCGCCTCGCGCAGCAGCGCGGCCATGGCCAGGCGCAGCGCCGACGGCTCGGCATCGCTGCGCTGCAGCAGGCCGACCGGCTCCTCGGTGCCCGCGGTCTCGATGCGCAGGCGCACCATGCGCCCGTCCGCGAGTTCGCCGCGCGCGGCGCCCAGCGGCGTGATCCACACCGCGTCGGACACCGCCACCAGCGCGCGCGCCACGGCCACGTCGAGCGTCTGCAGCGCGTTGGTCGGCAGCACGAGGCCGCGCGCCGACAAGAAGCTCTCGGTGTTGTGTCGCGGGATGGTGCCTTCGCCGTACACCACCAGCGGATAACCCAGCACCGCCTGCACCGACGCGGCTTTCAGCGCCAGCGGATGGCCGGCGCGCACTGCGAACACCAAGGGTTCGGTGTGCAGCAGCTCGAAGCTCAGGCCGCCCATCAGGCGCGGGTCGCTCATGCGGCCGACCACCAGGTCGAGCTCGCCGGCACGCAACTCGTCGAGCAGCGCGGCGTTGGCGGCGCTCTTCACCACGATCTGCGCCTGCGGCCAGCCGTCGCGCAGCCGTGCCAGCGCCACCGGCAGCAGCGCGGGCGCCACGCTCGGCAGCGCGCCGATGCGCAGGCGCTCGATGCGCCCGCCCGCGGCCGGCGCCACCGCCTGCGCGCTGGCGTCCAGCGCCTCGAGCACGCGCAGGGCGTGGGCCAGCAACTGCTCGCCGGCGGCCGTGAGCCCCTGCACGCCGCGCCGGCCGGCCTTGCTGCGCTCCACCAGCCGCGTGCCGACGATCGCCTCCAGCTCGGACAGCGTCTTGGACACCGCCGGCTGGCTCAGCGCCAGCCGCTCGGCGGCGCGCGCCAGGTGGCGCTCCTGCGCCACCGCCACCAAGCAGCGCAGGTGGCGCAGCTGCACGTTGCGCAGGAAGTCCAGTCGGAGATCGGCGGAATTTTTCAATTACTTCTGGTTATTGAAAACAGAGCAATCTTCAATTTACATCATCGAACAGCGCTTCTACAGTGGCGGCTTCCGGATTCGTCCCACGACAGGAGACAACGTTCATGTTGACCAAGACCAAGGGCAGCTCGCCCGTCCTCACCCCGCGCGACTGGGAAGCCCACCCCAGCTACGTCTACCCGGGCTACAAATCCACCATGAAGCGCGGTCCGCAGAAGCCGCTGATTCCGCTGAAGGCCTCGCTCGGCGAGCTGCAGCAACCGGTGTACGGCCACGACAGCATCGGCGAACTCGACCACGACCTCACGCGCAACGCGCGCAAGAACGGCGAGCCGCTGGGCGAACGCATGATCCTCACCGGCCAGGTGCTCGATGAGCATCGCCGCCCGGTGGCCAACACGCTGGTCGAACTGTGGCAGGCCAATGCCTCGGGCCGCTACGTGCACAAGGTCGACCAGCACGATGCGCCGCTGGACCCCAACTTCCTGGGCGCGGGCCGTTGCCTGACCGACAGCGACGGCCGCTACCGCTTCCTCACCATCAAGCCCGGCGCCTACCCGTGGGGCAACCACCCGAACGCGTGGCGTCCGCAGCACATCCACATGTCGCTGTTCGGCCAGAGCTTTGCGAGCCGCCTGGTCACGCAGATGTACTTTCCCGGCGACCCGCTGCTGCAGTACGACCCGATGGTCACCGGCACGCCCGAGCGCTACCGCAACCGGCTGATTGCCGACTTCAGCCTCGACATCACCGAAGAGGGCTACGCGCTGGGCTACCAGTTCGACATCGTGCTGCGCGGCGCCGACGAGACGCCGTTCGAGAACCGCTGAGCCGCAAGGAGACACACACCATGTCATTGATGACCGCACAGGAAGCCGACTTCGGCCAGACCCCCTCGCAGACCGTGGGCCCCTACTTCGCCTACGGCCTCACCGCCACGCAGTACGGCTACGACTTCGACCAGCCCTTCGACGCCGTGCTCGCGCTGGACAACGCCAGCGGCGAGCGCATTCGCCTGGAAGGCCACGTGATCGACGGCGACGGCAACCCGATCAACGACGCGCTGGTCGAGATCAGCCAGCCCGACGGCGAAGGCCGCTACCCGCAGACGCCCGATGAAGCACGCGCGCTGGGCTTTCGCGCGTTCGGCCGCGTCGGCACCGGCACCACCGAAGGCAACCGCTTCGTGTTCCATACCGTCAAGCCCGGCGCGCAGGCGCCCGGCGAGGCGCCGCACATCAACGTGATCGTGCTGATGCGCGGCCTGCTGCTGCATGCGTTCACGCGCGTGTACTTCAATGACGAAGCCGCGGCCAACGCGAAGGACGCGGTGCTGCAGAGCGTGCCGGCCGATCGCCGCCACACGCTGATTGCCGAGCGCGTGGTGCAAGGCGGCGCGGTGAGCTACCGCTTCGACATCCGCATGCAGGGCGCGGACGAGACGGCGTTCTTCGACGTCTGATTCGCGCAGGACTCGGGGAAAACCCGAGGCACAAAAAAGCCCGCTGCAAGCGGGCTTTTTGATGTGCGTTGAAACGCGTGTTCAGTCGACGCGGTGATGAATGCGCGATTCGGGCACCGTCTTCAGTTCGCCGGGCAGCGAGCTGATGTAGGTGGCCAGCGTCTTCAGCTCGGCGGTGGTGAACTTCTTCTCTTCGACCTGCTGGCCCATCACCGCGTTGGAGCGGCCCAGGTGCGCGTTGTTCTTCACCCGGTACGACTTGAGCGCGACGAACAGGTAGTCGGCATGCTGGCCGGCCAGCTTGGGCACGGTGCCGTCGTTGGGCGTGTTGAAGTTGGCGCCGTGGCACTTGGTGCAGCTGTTGTCGGCGTTGCGGGTGATGAGCCCCTCGACGTTGGCCGGCGTGGCCTTCGCCAGCGCAGCGGGCGGTGCGCCGCCGTCCTTCAGGCCGAGCTGGCTGTAGTAGGCCGCGAGGTCGGCAATGTCCTGCTCGGTCAACGAGTCGGCAATGGCGCGCATGGTGGGGTGCTTGCGGTCGCCACCCTTGTACGCGGTGAGCGCGGCCGTGATGTACGTGGCGCTCTGCCCCGCGATCATCGGCACCTTGTGGATCTCGGGGAAGCTGGCCTGGTAGCCGATGATGCCGTGGCAGCCCACGCACATCTGTACTTTCTTCGCACCGTCCTGGGCCTTGCCCGTGGCTTGCTGGGCTTGCGCCGAGAGCGTCACGCAAGCGACACCAAGGGCAAACATCGTGGTCAACAACTTGTTCATTTTGCGCGCACAATCTCGTGGAGAGTACAGTTTTTCGAATCAACATTCGATTATAGGCAGGGGTCCCCCGGATCCCTGTGCAGGCCAACCCTAGGCTGCACAACGCGCGTCGAGTGTGTTCTTTTCTCCACCCCCAGCTTCCGTCTCACTCATGAAATTCCAGGGCTCAGACAATTACGTTGCCACGCGGGACCTGATGCTCGCGGTCAACGCGGCCATCACGCTCCAACGTCCGCTGCTCGTCAAGGGCGAACCCGGCACGGGCAAGACCATGCTGGCCGAGGAAGTGGCCCAGTCGCTCGGACTGCCGCTGCTGCAGTGGCACATCAAGTCGACCACCAAGGCGCAGCAGGGGCTGTACGAATACGACGCCGTGAGCCGCCTGCGCGACTCGCAACTGAAAGACGTCGACGGCGGCGAGCGCGTCAAGGACATCCAGAACTACATCATCAAGGGCGTGCTGTGGCAGGCCTTCACGGCCGACCAGCCGGTGGCGTTGCTGATCGACGAGATCGACAAGGCCGACATCGAATTCCCGAACGACCTGCTGCGCGAAATCGACCGCATGGAGTTCTACTGCTACGAGACGCGCGAGCTCATTCGCGCCAAGCACCGCCCGGTGGTGTTCATCACCTCCAACAACGAGAAGGAACTGCCCGACGCCTTCCTGCGCCGCTGCTTCTTCCACTACATCAAGTTCCCCGATGCCGAGACGATGAAGAGCATCGTCGCCGTGCACTTTCCCGGCCTGAAGCAGGAACTGCTCACCGCCGCCATGAAGACCTTCTACGACGTGCGCAACCTGCCCGGCCTGAAGAAGAAGCCCTCGACCTCCGAGCTGCTCGACTGGCTCAAGCTGCTGGTGGCGGAAGACATTCCGCTGGAGGCGCTGCAAAGCAAGGAAGACAAGGTCGCCGTGCCGCCGCTGGTGGGCGCGCTGCTGAAGAACGAACAGGACGTGACGCTCTTCGAGAAGCTCGTGTTCATGCAACGCAACAACCGCTGAGCCGCTGAGCCGCCGAATCCATGAGCCAGACACCGCACCCCACCGGGCAACTGATGAAGCTGGGCATCGCCCAGGCCGTGCTGTTCGTGGTGGGTGCGCTGCTGGGCCGCGGGCTCGGCTTGCTGCTGGGGCTCGACGCCTTCGGCGCCGCCGGCTACGGCAACCGCGAGATCTTCGGCATTTTGCTGATCGGCCTGGGCGGCGGCGGCGGGGTGCAACTGGCACGCGCCTGGTACGTGCGCAAGTACGGCAACCCGCGCGGCTGAAAAAATCCATTACAGAGTCTTGAAGATGGCTTTCGTCGAACCCGTCACGCTGAAGGCCCGCGGCATTGCGCTGGTGCCGCTGTCGCCGGCCCATGAAGAAGGCCTGCGCGCCGCGGCCGCCGACGGCGAACTGTGGAAGCTGCGCGTCACCTCCGTGCCCGAACCGCAGGACACGCGCGCCTACATAGACACCGCGCTGAAAACCGCCGACCGCTTCGCCTTCGCCGTCACCGACGAAGCCACCGGCACCGTGCTCGGCAGCACCAGCTTCCACGACATCCTGCCGGGCGTGAAGCGCGCGGAAATCGGCTACACGTGGTACGCCGCGCGCTGCCAGCGCACGCACGTCAACACCACCTGCAAGCTGCTGATGCTCACGCACGCCTTCGAGGCGCTGGGCTGCAACGTGGTGGGCTGGCGCACCGACAACTTCAACTTCGCCTCGCAGCGCGCCATCGAGCGGCTGGGCGCAAAAAAAGACGGCGTCATTCGCGGCCACGCGATGCGCCGCGACGGCACCATCCGCGACACCGTCATGTACAGCCTGCGCGCGGGCGAGTGGCCCGAGGTGAAAGCCCAGCTGCTCTATCTGCTCGACAAGCCGCGCGGCTGACGCACACCCGGCCCCACAAGGAGCACCCCTTGCTCATCGACTTCTTCTACACCCTGCGCTCGGCCAAGCTGCCCGTGTCGGTCAAGGAATACCTCACGCTGCTGGAGGCCCTGAAGGCCGACGTGGTGGGGCCCAACTCCGACGGCGCCTACGGCATCGACGACTTCTACTACCTCTCGCGCACCGCGCTTGTGAAGGACGAGAAGCACTACGACAAGTTCGACCGCGCCTTCGCCGCCTACTTCAAGGGCGTGGAGATGCTGACCGACTTCACCAAGGAAGTGCCGCTCGACTGGCTCAAGAAGACGCTGGAGCGCGAGTTCACGGCCGAGGAAAAAGCCAAGATCGAGAAGATGGGCTGGGACGAGCTCATGGAAACGCTCAAGAAGCGCTTCGAGGAGCAGAAGGAACGCCACGAGGGCGGCAACAAGTGGATCGGCACCGGCGGCACCTCGCCCTTCGGCAACGGCGGCTACAACCCGCAGGGCATCCGCATCGGCGGCGCCGGCAAGAACAAGAGCGCGGTGAAGGTGTGGGACCAGCGCGCCTACAAGGACTACGACGACACGCAGGAGCTGGGCACGCGCAACATCAAGGTGGCGCTGCGCAGGCTGCGCAAGTTCGCGCGCGAAGGCAACGTGGAAGAGCTGGACCTGGACGACACCATCCACTCGACCGCGGCCAACGCCGGCTACCTCGACATCAAGATGCGGCCCGAGCGCCACAACAACGTGAAGGTGCTGCTGCTGATGGACGTGGGCGGCACCATGGACGAGCACATCGCGCGCGTGGAAGAACTGTTCTCGGCCGTGAAGACCGAGTTCAAGCACCTGGAGTTCTTCTACTTCCACAACTGCGTGTACGACTTCATGTGGAAGAACAACAAGCGCCGCTTCTCCGAGAAGTTCGCCACCTGGGACATCCTGCGCAAGTACAACAAGGACTACAAGCTCATCTTCGTGGGCGACGCCACGATGAGCCCTTACGAAATATTGCAACCTGGCGGCAGCGTCGAATACAACAACGAAGAGGCCGGCGCCGAGTGGATCCAGCGGCTCACGCACACCTTCCCCAAGTTCGCGTGGATCAACCCCGAACCGCAGGGCGTGTGGCAGTACCGCCAGAGCATCGCGGTGATGCAGCAGCTCATGTCCAACCGCATGTACCCGCTGACCTTGCGCGGCCTCGAAGAGGCGATGCGCATGCTGTCCAAGTAAGTAGGACGAAGCCGCCGATCTGGCGGGGCCTTCCGGAAGGGCCATTGCTTGCTGTCAGAATCCGCCCATGGTCAGGGCGGTATCCGTTTCTTCGCCGGCGTGGTTGCCGGCTTTGCTTTTTTCAGGCGTCCTGCTTTTGCAAGGCTGCAGCCTGCTGCCGAAAAAAGACAAGGACACCGCCGAGGGCCAGCCCGTGGCGGGCCTTGTTCGCGGCGGTTCTGCCGCCGCCGATGACGGCACGGACGGCACTGGCGAGAAGGCCAAGGCAGACAAGCGCGACGCCTTCACCGTCGACGTGCGCGGCCCCGAGGACGTGCGCGACTACCTCAAGCTGCACCTCGAAATCCAGCGCTACCGCGAGCTCGACGACCTGGGCGCCACCGAAATCTCGCGCCTCATGGTGGCCGCGGAGGCCAACGCCCGCGAACTGCTCGGCACCCTGGGCTACTTCACGCCCACGCTGACGCTCGATCTCACCGAGACGCCCCAGAGCACCAAGGCCCCGCGCGAGATCGTCATCACCGTGTCGCCGGGCGACATCGCCAAGGTGAGCAACGTGCAGATCAGCTATGCCGGGCCGATTGCCGACGATGCAAGCGCCGAGGCGCAGCGCGACGCCATTCGCACCAACTGGGCCCTGCGCGCCGGCCTGCCCTTCACCCAGGGCGCCTGGGACGAGGCCAAGACCACCGCGCTGCGCAGCCTCACGGCCAAGCGCTTCCCCACCGGCAACATCGAGGTCAGCCGCGCCGAGGTCGATGCCGACCGCCACGAGGCGCGCCTGAGCGCCACCTACCAGTCCGGCCCGGCCTACAAGTTCGGCCCGTTGGTGCTGCGCGGCATCCAGCGCTACGACCCCGACGGCGCACGCCGCATCGCGCGCCTGCCCAGCGGCCAGGACTACGACCAGCAGAAGCTGCTCGACGCGCAGCAGCGCCTGGCCAGCAGCGGCTACTACGACTCGGTGTTTCTCACGCTGGACACCGAAAGCGGCAACCCGCTGGCCGCGCCCGTCATCGCGCAGCTGCGCGAAGCGCCGCTGCAGAAGGTGGTGGCCGGCGTGGGCTTCACCACCGACAACGGCCCGCGCCTGTCGCTGGACCATATTCACAACCAGGTGCCGCTGCTGGGCTGGCGCGCCGTCTCGCGGCTGTCGGTCGACCGCGACATCAAGTCGCTGAGCACCGAGCTCAAGGCCATTCCCGACGACCGCGGCTGGCAATGGTTCACCGGCGCCGAGCTTAAGAGCGAGCAGTCGGGCAGCTACGTGGTCGACAGCGGCCGCCTGCGCGGCGGGCGCAGCAAGTCGAGCGACCACATCGACCGCAGCTACTTCCTGCAGTACGACTACGCGCAGAACCGCGGCATCGACGCACCGCCCTCGGCCTCAGCCGTCACCGCCAACTGGGGCTGGACCGGGCGCTACTTCGACGACAACGCCGCCCCCTCGCGCGGCTACGGCCTGGCGCTGGAAGTGGCCGCGGGCTACACCCTCACCGGCGAGCAGGTGCCGTTCACGCGCACCTACGCGCGCTGGCTCGGCGTGGTGCCGCTGGGCGGGGCCGAAGACAAGGAAAGCCGAGCACGCCGCAGCCGCCTGCAGTTGCGCGTGGAGGCCGGCGCGGTGTCCGCAAAAGACAGCGCACAGATTCCCTCCACGCTGATGTTCCTGACCGGTGGCGACACCACCGTGCGCGGCTACAGCTACAAGGAAATCGGCACCGTGCGCGCTGACGGGCAAACCGTGGCGGGCCGCTACCTGGGCGTGGCCAGCGTGGAGTGGCAGCGCCCCTTCGTCTACAACAACAAGCTCACCGCCTGGGAGAGCGTGATGTTCGTCGACGCCGGCGCCGTGGCCGACAAGCCCGGCGAGCTCAAGCCCAAGGTGGGCGTGGGCGTGGGCGCGCGCTGGCGCAGCCCCGTGGGGCCGGTGCAGGCCGACCTGGCCTACGGCGTGGACACGAAGAAGTTCCGCCTGCACTTTCGCCTCGGCTTCACCTTCTGACATTCCCGATGCAGACAGACGCCGACCCCACGCCCGTGCCGCCTGCCGTGCGCCGCTCGCGCGCGCGCCGTGCGATGCGCGCCCTGGCCTGGAGCGTGGCCGGCCTGCTGCTCGCGGTGATGCTGCTGGCCGCGGGCGCGTGGTGGTACCTGGGCTCCAACCAGTCATTGGCCTTCGCGCTCGCGCAGGCCGCGCAGCGGCTGCCGGCCGGCCAGACCCTGGAGAGCCGCGACGTGAGCGGCTCGCTGCGCACCGGCGGCCACATCGGTTGGCTCAAGTACCAGAGCGAGAGCATCGCCGTCGAGGTGAACGACGCCACCATCGGCTGGCAACTGGCCCCGCTGTTCCAGCGCAAGGTGCAGCTGGGCGAGGTGCATGCGAAGCAGGTGCTGATCGAGAAGCGCGGCGCGCCCAGCACCGAGCCCACCCAGCCGCTCCAACAGATCGTGCTGCCGGTGGAGGTCGAGCTGCCCTTTCGCATCGACGAAGTGCGCTGGGCCGGGCCGCCCGTGCTGCAGGCGCTCAACCTGTCGGGCACCTACAGCTACAACAAGGCCTCCGAGCACGCGCTGGAGATCAAGGGCGTGGACATTGCCGACGGCCACTACGGCGCCCGCGTGAAGCTGCAGGGCCCCGCGCCCATGGCCATCGACGCCGCGCTCGACGGCCGCGTGAAGGCGCCGCTGGCCGAGGACCGCCACATCGACGTGCTGGCCACCGCCACCGTGAAAGGCACGCTCGCCGGCACCGGTGCGCGCCTGCAGGTGGCGGCCGACCTGAAGCCCGCCGAAGAAAACGCCGACGCCCCCATGGAAGCCAAGCTGCAGGCGCAAATTGCGCCGTGGCTGCCCCAACCGGTGATCGACGCCAAGGCCGACTTGCGCAACGTCGATGCATCGAGCCTGTGGCCCGGCGCGCCGCAGACGCAGCTGACCGGCACCGTCGAGCTGCAGCCCGACGCCGACACCGGCCCCGCCGCATGGAAGGCCTCCGCCGACATCCGCAACGCCCTGCCCGGCCCGTGGGACCAGGAGAAGCTGCCCGTTGAACAGGTGCAGGCCAGGGTCGGCTTCGACGGCACCCACTGGACCCTTCCCGAAGCCACCGTGCGCGCGGGCGGCGGGCGCATCGACGCGGCCGGCCAGTGGAGCCCCGCGCCCTTGCCCTGGCAGGCCCAGGCCACCGTGCGCGGCGTGCGGCCCGGCGCGCTGTACACCGAGCTTTCGGGCGCGCCCGTGAGCGGCACGCTCAAGGCCGAACAGAAGGAAAGCACCATCACCTTCGACGCCGCGCTGCGCGCCGAAGGCGGCGCCGGCAGCAAGGCCCTGCCCGGCTTCGCGCTCGACCGCGCGCTGGCCCAGGGCCAGTGGAAAGACCAGGTGCTCGACCTGCGCACGCTGCGCATCGAAGCCCAGCGCGCCAGCATCGACGGCAAGCTGCAGGTGCGCGTGGCCGAGCAGGCCGCCAGCGGCAAGCTCGCGCTGGTGCTGCCGGGCGGCAGCGCGCAGGTGGAAGGCCGCATCGCGCAGACCTCGGGCGGCGGCGACATCAAGGCCAGCATCGACGACGCCGACACCGTGCAGCGCTGGGTGCAGGGCCTGCCGGGCATGTCCGGCGTGTTCGCCGGCGCCAGCGCCAAGGGCTCCGCCAGGCTGGACGCCAGCTGGCAAGGCGGCTGGCAGACCATCCAGCGCCGGCTGGAAAACGCCAACGCGCCCGCGCAGCGCGGCATCACCGAGCCGAGCCTGAAGGCGATGCTCGGCGTGCCGCGCCTGGAGCTGACCTTGCCCGCCGCACAACCCGGCGGCACGGCCACCAATGTGCAACTGCGCGACCTGCGCGCCGACCTCGCCGGCAGCCTCGCGCAGGCCACGCTCACGCTGAAAGGCGAAGCCGCCACCGGCACGCAGAAGATCAACATCGACACCCGCGCCAGCGGCGGCATTGCCGGGCCGGGCCAATGGCGCGCCGCGCTGGCCGGCCTGAAGCTGCAGGCGCAGGACAGCACCCGCCCCGGCGACCCGTGGGTGGTGGAACTGAGCCGCGAAGTGACGGCCACCATCCGCAGCACCAGCGGCAACGCGCCCCGCCTGGACGTGGAAGCCTCCGCCGCCGCGGCCACGCTGCGCGGCCCCGTGCCCGGCACCGTGCGCATCGACTGGCAGCCGCTGCGCTTCAGCCAGAGCGGCGCGGCGCCCAACCGCGTGTTCCGCCTGCAGTCGAAGGGCGAACTCAAGGGCCTGCCCATGGCCTGGGCCGGCGCGCTGGGCGCCAACACCACGCTGGGCGAATACGGCATCAGCGGCGACCTGATGTTCGACGGCGACTGGGACATCGACGCCGCCGACGCCCTGCGCGCCAAGGTGCGCATCGCGCGCCAGAGCGGCGACATCCGCGTGCAGGCCGGCGAGGCCGCGCTGGTGACGCACATCGTCAGCACCGGCACGGGCACCGTCAGCGAACGCACCATGAACGCGGCCACCGCCAACGGCGAGGCACCCAGCACCCCGGCCGGCCTGCGCCAGGCCGAGCTGCGGCTCGACGCCGAGGGCGACGCGGTGCGCGCCACCCTGGCCTGGGACAGCGAGCGCGCAGGCAAGATCAACGCCGACATCAACACCCGCGTGCAGCAGCGCGCGGGCGGCTGGCAGTGGGCGCCCGACGCACCCTTGGGCGGCACCATCAACGCCTCGCTGCCCAACCTGGGCGTGTGGTCGATGCTGGCGCCGCCGGGCTGGCGCATTGCCGGCACGCTGGACGCCAGTGCCACCCTGTCGGGCAACCGCACCGTGCCGCGCTGGAACGGCACGCTGGGCGCCGACAAGCTCGCGCTGCGCGCGCCGGTCGAAGGGCTGGACCTGCGCGACGGCCGGCTGCGCGCCACGCTGAACGGCGACAGCGTGCAGATCACCGAATTCACCCTGAAGGGCGGCGCAGGCAGTTCCGCGCGCATCGCCGGGCAGAGCGGCAACCGCAGCACCGCGGCCAGCGAGGCCCGCGCCGACGGCGGCACCCTTTCGGCCAGCGGCAGCCTGAACTGGGGCCCCGCCAGCAGCACCGCATCGGGCATTCGCATGGCACTGCAGGGCCAGGTGCGCGCGCTGCGCGTGCTGGTGCGCTCCGACAGGCAGGTCACGCTCTCGGGCGACCTGCAGGCCAAGCTGGACAACGGCCAGTTCAGCGTGCGCGGCAAGCTGCGCACCGACCGCGCCGTCATCATCCTGCCCGACGAGACCGCGCCCAGCCTGGGCAGCGACGTGGTCGTGCGCTCCGCCGCCAAGGACCGCGAGGCCGCCGAGGCGGCGCAGCGCGACGCGGCCCGCGCGAACGCCCAGGCGGCCCAGGACGCCAAGGCACCGACCGCGCAGACCCTGAAGCCGCCGGACATCGTCGTCAACTTCGACCTGGGCGACGACTTCGCCGTGCAGGGCCGCGGCATCACCACCCGGCTGGAAGGCGACCTGGAAATCCGCAGCACCAAGCTCAATGCCCCGCCGCGCATCACCGGCGAGGTGAAGACCGTCAAGGGCCAGTACCGTGCCTACGGCCAGCAGCTCGACGTGGAGACCGGCGTGGCGCGCTTCAACGGGCCGTTCGACAACCCGGCGCTCGACATCCTGGCGATTCGCCCGAACCTGTCGCAGCGCGCGGGTGTGCAAATCACGGGGAGCGCGCAGTCGCCCCGCGTGAAGCTGTATTCGGAGCCCGCGCTGTCCGACGCCGAAACGCTGTCGTGGGTGATCCTGGGCCGTGCGTCGGCCACCAGCGGTGGCGAGTCGGCGTTGCTGCAGCAGGCCGCGCTGTCGCTCATCGGCAAGATCGGCGGCAGTGGCAGCGGCGGCAGCCTGGCCAGCCGCTTCGGGCTGGACGAACTCGGCTTCAAGGGCCCGGGCAGCGGCGGCGACCTGAAAGAGTCCGCAGTGACGCTGGGCAAGCGGCTGTCGAAGGATTTCTACCTGACCTACGAACGCAGCCTGGGCGGGGCCTTCGGCACGATCTTCATCTTCTACGACCTGACGACGCGGCTCACGCTGCGGGGACAGGCGGGGCAGACGAGTGGGTTGGACCTGATCTACACCGTCAAGTACGACTGAGGGGCGGGGAAGCCGGCCTCAAGCTGGTAAAGTGCGTGCCGCTGTACGCCCCGTGACTTCGTCGCAGATGGGGCAGCGCCTGCTACCCACCGCAGGCCACACACGGCGTCCATAGTTCAACGGATAGAACGGGCCCCTCCTAAGGGCCAGATGGGGGTTCGATTCCCTCTGGACGCACCAGGAACAACGGCTCCCGCAGGAGCCCTCACACTGACCAGACACGGCGACCGCGCTCAGGTCGAACAACGGCCTCGTTGCGTCTACAAAAGTCAGCCTTTGTTGCCCCGCCCGGTCACGCAGCACTTACCCGCGCATTTCGAGAACTACTGGGCATTTCCACTTTCCGCACCCCGCCGTTCGTCTCTACAGTGAATGCCCTCATCACCTGAAGCCTCACTAGCAGGCAAGGAGCGCATCACCCTCGAGCACATCAACGAACGAACCGCCTGCCTCGCGGCGCGTCGTCGATGCCCACCGGCAAAGACGCAAATGCGAGGTATCAAAAGGCGACGGCCAGGGTGCTAAGAACACCCCAGCCGTCTAACCAGTGAAGTGCCACACCCTAGAAAAGGAAGCACCCCAAATGGCTACCCCAAATATAGCCCGCCCGTCCACGCCCGTACCTCCCGCTGGCGACCCCCCCGACCCCTGGACCGCGCTCGAGGAAAAGAGCACCCAGCTCCACTCGCTGCTGTGCTACTGCCACGGCAACGGCGCCCCGGGCCAGGAAGACGCGGGCCCCGTGCACCGCGACAACGTGTTCTGGCTGGCGTCCGAACTCGCGAAGGAAGTGATGGACCTGATTCAGGTCTGCGCGCCGCGGGAGCGCTAGCCAGCCACCCCGGCAGCCTTCATGCGGCTTCGCGCATGGCCCTGAAGGCTCTCCCCGTCCCATCCAGAAACCGGTGGGTCGGGGAGTTTCAAGCCCCGAAGTTCATCGCCCGCAGAAAGCCCCATTCACAACCGCTGCCGCCACGGCTTGTGCGCCCCGCCCTCGGACCGCACGCTCACGAACTGGCTGGCCCGCAGCTTCACGCGCGCCACGGCGGCATCGAGCGAAGGCTGCGCCATGATCACCAGCTCCCCGTGCCGAAGGCCATGCCGCGCGATCTCGGCCACCCCGGCATAGCCGCCGCTGGCGCCCTGCTTGAAGTGAAACGAGCAAGACCAGCCGCCCTGCAGATCGACGGAAATGGGGAGTGATGTCAAGAATGGAAAGGACTCGGGGACCGCCCGCCACAAGGGGCGTCGGCGTGTCCATGGGTTGATTTTTTTCTCGGCCCAGTGTCGCTGCGGCACTTGCAGCGTCAATCCCATGAACGGGCTATTCGCGGACACGGCCGCTCCCGCGGCGCCTCGCCTTACTCGAGAGCTGTTGCGGTCTCGCGCGCCCCGAGACGGAACACGAAACGCTGCTCCCGCGGCTTGCTCAACTGCGGCCTGGCGACCCGGTCCGCGTGCTGATGCGCATAGAGCCAGCGCCTGGCCGACTCCAGCTGTTCTTCGCTCAGATGGCCCGGGCCGTCGGTGGCCTCGGCCATGGCGGCCCTGAACGACGAGATGAGGTCGAGTGCGTTGTCGAACTGCTCTTCGAGCAGCGACAGATAGACCTGCGCGGCGACCATGTAGTCGCGCACGGTGGCGGGCTCGCCCTCCACCAAGACGAAAAAAATCCGCCCTGAAGACGTGATTGCGGTTCTCATGCTTTTCGGATCGTGGAAATCTGCTGTTTCATTGGCTGGCGCCCACCCTGGGGGTGGCGTCGCGCGGTCGCGCGAAGCGGCAATGCGCTGCCCCTGGCGTGCTGCACACCGTCTGTAAAACTACGCACAGAAAGCAGAAATAGATTCAAAAGTTCACGGAAACTAACAAATTCTGGCCACCGCTAACATCGGTCGGCCCATGCCTCTTGCACTCCAGTTTCTTGCCGCCATCGCCCTGCTGGCCGCGCTCCACACCGCCGTCACCGCCCTTCTTGGCCGCTGCCTCGGCATGGCCTTGCGCGAGGTCTCGTTCGGCTTCGGCCCCACGCTGCTGTCGGCGGGGGTGTGCCGCCTGCGCGTGCTGCCGCTGGGGGGCTCGGTCGTGTTCGACGACTTAGACAGCCAGCCGCGCGCGACGCGCGTGCTGCTGCCGCTCGCCGGCATCGCCGCGCTCGCCGCGGTGGCCCTCGCGCTGCACCCCGGCTCGGCCGCCGGCAGCCTGGCGCACGGCTTTGCGCAGGTCGTGACGGGCGGCCTCGCGCCGCTGTCGACCGCGCAGCGGCTGATCGACGGGGCGGCCCGTTTCGGCGCGCTCGGCTTCGCGCCGCTGCTCGGCATGCTGGCCGCGAAGTGCGCAGCGCTCAACCTGCTGCCGCTGACGTCGATGGGCGGCGGACAGGCGCTGCTGGCGCTGGTCGATCCGTCGCCGAGCGAGATGCCGCGATGGAAAGATGCGCTGCTGCAAGGCAGCGTGTGGCTGATGCTTGCGCTCGCCGCGGCGTGGGCCGTGGCCGTCGGCTGCTTCTTGCTGGGGCGCTGAGGCGCTGATGCGCTGAGGCGCCGAGTCCGGCAGTCAATGTGCGGTCACACAGCGCCGCTGTAATGCGTGACGGGAAACCTCCCTGCCTCCCCTGCCTCATCACCGCCCCCGGTCAACGCTGCGGGGCCCTGCACGTGACCATCGACGCCCGCCCTCCCCTCGCGCCCCCCCGCCCCCGCAACACGCTCGGCCGCCGCCTGCTGGCCACCTTCGGCGTCGTGCTGCTGCTGACCCTGGCGGGTTCGGGCATCGGCATCTGGTCGCTCGCCAAGGTGGACGAGGCCACGCGCGTCGCCATCCAGGAGCACGGCGTGTCCGAGCGGCTGGTGGTCGACGCCTACCGCCTGCAGGCCATCAACGCCGAGCGCTACAAGGCCATGGCGCTGAGCTCCGAGCCCGAGGTGGGCGAGATTCTCTCGGCGGACATCCAGGCCACCGCGGCCCGGTACGACGACCTGCTCGGGCAGGTGGGCCAGCGCCTGCACGACGACGCCGACCGCGCATTGCTCGCGCAGGCCGACGCCGCCGCCAAGGACTTCGCGGCCGCCGTCAAGGAGCTGGTGGCCGCGCGCGACTCGGGCCTGACCGAGCGCATCCGCACTGTGTACGCGCAACGCTTCCAGCCCAGCTCGGCCGCGCTGCTGGCCGCTGTGTCCAGGCTCGCGCAATCGCAGCGCGAGGCCATCGACGCGGCCGGCGTGCGCATCGCCGAGCTGAGCGCCTCCGCCCGGCTGGCGCTGGTGCTGTTCAGTGCCGCCGCCCTGCTGCTGGGCGCGGTGCTGGCGCAATGGCTGGTGCGCAGCATCAGCCGGCCCATTCGCGCCGCCAACGAAACCGCCGAGCGCGTGGCCGGCCTCGACCTGCGCCAAAACATCGAAGGCCACACGCGCGACGAAGCCGGCCAGATGCTGCTGGCGCTGGGCGCCATGCAGGGCGCGTTGCGCGAACTGGTGCTGCGGGTGCGGGAGTCGGTGCAGAACGTGCGCACTGCCGCCGGCGAAATGGCGCAGGGCAACGCGGACCTGTCGGCGCGCACCGAAGATGCCGCATCCAGCCTGCAGCAGACGGCGGCGGCGCTCGAGCAGGTGATGCGCAACGTGCGGCATTCGAGCGAGGCCGCGAACCAGGCCGAACAGCTGGCCGGCGCCGCGGCCGCGGTGGCGGCCCAGGGCGGCGAGGTGGTGTCGCAAGTGGTGAGCACCATGCAGGACATCCATCGCGCGTCGCACAAGGTGGCGGACATCACCAGCGTGATCGACGGCATCGCGTTCCAGACGAACATCCTGGCGCTCAATGCCGCGGTCGAAGCCGCGCGCGCGGGCGACGCGGGGCGCGGCTTCGCGGTGGTGGCGTCGGAAGTGCGGATGCTGGCCACGCGCTCGGCAGCGGCGGCGCGCGAGATCAAGGGCCTGATCGACTCCTCGGTGCAGCGCATCGAGGCCGGCACGGTGCTGGCCGACAGCGCGGGCCGGACCATGGGCCGCATCGTGGCCTCGATCGGCCAGGTCGCGGGCACGGTCAGCGCCATCACGGCGGCCACGCAGTCGCAGATGCAGGACATCGGGCAGATCAACACCGCCGTCACCCGCCTGGACCAGATGACGCAGCAGAACTCGGCCATGGTCGAGGAGTCGGCCGCCGCATCGGAGGGCCTGCGCGACCAGGCGCGCAACCTGGACACGCTCATCAGCCAGTTCGTGCTGCCCGACGATGCGCCCGTGCAGGCCGAATGGGTGCCGGCACGGCCGGACGCCCCGGCCCGCGCGGTGCCCGTGCGGAAAGACCGCTTGCTGCCGGCCTGACGGGGCCGATCGCGGGACCCGCCCGGGGTTCGCCTCAGCGAATCAGGTCCATGGACGCACGCTGCGGCGACACCTTGGCGGCAGTGGCGGTCAGCAGCTGGCCGTTCGATTCTTTCCAGCACATCACGCCCAGCGTGCCCGAGCCCAGCCGGCCCGGCTGCTGGATGGACACGGCCTTCCATCCCCTGCAGGCACCGCCCACCGTGCTCGGCCGGTCGAGAAACACGTACTCGGTGCCCGCGTCGGCCTGCATGGCGCCGATCACGCCGGGCGGAAACGGCTTGCGCGTCTGGCCCGATGCCGACCACGCGGCGGTGGTCATGACGATGCCCAGAAAGAAGACTCGACCCATGTGCGCCTTGGTGTTGTCGAGGCCCGATGGCAGGGGGGCGTCGCTACACCACCGTGTGCTCTTCCACCACGAAGGCCGTGATCTCCGCCAGGAAGCTGAGCGCATGCGCCATGGTCACCCGTCCCGGCGGGGAGGCGAACGCGGCGTCCAGCGTGTCGGTGTTCTCGAACCACAGCTCGACGATGCCGTCGATCGGCAGTTCGGGGTAGCCGCAGGGCGTGCCCTTGTCGAACTCGCGCGCGGTCACCACGTTCTGGCGGTAGCCGCTCACGCCGGGCATGCGGCGCACATGGTCGGCGTGCACCTTCCATTCGCGGCGGAAGTCTTCTTCGGTTTGCGCGACCGGGCGGCGCAGCAGCGAGATGCGCTTGAGCAGGCCTTCGGGCTTCGGCGGCAGCGCAATGACTTCGGTCTGCGCGACGCTCACGATGTGCAGGCCGCCCAGAAAATGCGCTTCATCGGCGCGGATGGCCGCGGCCAGCTCGCCGTTGCTGAAAGCGTCGCCGGCCCGGGCTGCCGCATCGAAGCGCAGCTGCGAGAAGCCGTCGAAGTCCCACGGCCCGCGCGCAAAGTCGATGCCGCGCTGCAGGCGGTCGACCACCAGGTTCTGCCGGTAGGCGCGCAGCGTGGGCAGTTGCGCGACCAGCGGGCCGTGGCTGTCGCGCCAGTGGTTGCGGAAGGCTTCGTCGGTCCACCCGGGCTTCTTGCGGATCAGGCCCATGCGCAGGGTCGTCGGTTCGGTCATGCGTCTGTCTCCTTGAAGTGCAGTGCTTCGGCCTCGGCACGCGCGCGCGCCAGGCCCGGCGCGCGCTTGGCCAGCCACACGCCGTGGCGCACGGGCCAGCGCTCGTAGCCGGGGTCCGCGCTGAGCGCGGCGGCCGCGTGGTGCGGCCAGTAGGGGTCGAACAGCGCCTCGCGGCCCAGCGCGATCAGGTCGGCCTGCCCTGCCGCCAGCACGGCCTCGGCCTGCTGCGCATCGACGATCATCCCGACCGCCTGCGTGGGCACTTGTGCCTCGCGCCGGATGCACTCCGAGAACGGCACCTGGAAGCCCAGCCCGCGCGGCACGGGCAAGGCGCGTGTCTCTTCGGTGAGGCCGCCCGACGAACAGTCGATGACGTCGACGCCGCAGCGCTTGAGCTCGCGCGCGAGCACCACCGAGTCGTCGAGGTTCCAGCCGTCGAGCGTGCCGTCGACCGCCGACAGCCGGCAGAACAGCGGCTTGCCCGCGGGCCACGCGGCACGCACGCGCTGCGCGATGTCCAGCGCGAGCCGCATGCGGTTCTCGCGGCTGCCGCCGTGCGCGTCGCCGCGGTGGTTGGCGTTGGGCGACAGGAAGCTGGCGACCAGGTAGCCGTGGCCGAAGTGCAGCTCGACCACGTCGAAGCCCGCCTTGTCCGCGCGCACCGTCGCATCGACGAAGTGCTGCACGACCGACGCGATGCCCTCGGCGTCGAGGGCGCGCGGCGCCGACCAGCCGGGGCCGGCCGCCAGCGCGCTCGGGCCCAGGCGCTCCCAGGGCTCTTCGTCGGCGGCCATGCGCGCATCGCCCAAGGCCGCGCCGCCCTCCCACAGCGGCTCGCTGCCGGCCTTGCGCCCCGCGTGCGCGAGCTGCACGCCGATGGCGCTGCCCTGCGCGTGCACGAAATCGACCACGGCTTTCAGCGGCGCGATCTGGCTGTCTTTCCACAGCCCGAGGTCGGCCGTGCCGATGCGCCCGCGCGGATCGACGGCGGTGCTCTCGGTGAGGATGAGCCCCGCGCCGCCCAGCGCGAACTTGCCCAGGTGCACCATGTGCCACGGCGTGGCGTGGCCGCGCTCGGCGGCGTGCTGGCACATCGGCGAAATGACGACGCGGTTGGCGAGCGTGAGCGCGCGCAGTTCCAGGGGCTGGAACAGCAGGGGAAGGGAGTCGGACATCTTCGAAGGCATCAGGACGAGGGTGTGGGCCGGGTGCCGAGCCAGGTGCCCGTCATCACCGCGGCAAAGCCGAACAGGTGCCACCACGTCAGCGTTTCGCCGAGCAGCAACGCCGCAAAGCCCACGCCGAACACCGGCACCCAATAAAGAAACACGGCGGTGCGCGCCACGCCGATGACGGAGATGGCGCGGTTCCAGATCAGGTTGCCCGCCGCGGTGGCGGCAATGCCCGAGAACAGCACCAGCGCCCACGGCCACGCACCGGGAAACAACTGCGCGGTGCCCAGCCGCGAAGGCCCGAGCACGGCGTGCACCACGAGCATGAGCGTGCCGATCACGTAGATGAACCAGCTGATCGACAGCGGATCGACTTGCCGCGCCAGGCGCTGCACGCCGACGCCGCCGACCGCGAAGCTCGCGACGGACAACGCCAGCATCAGGTCGCCGATGCCGGCGCTCGACAGGCCCGCGCCGGGGTGGCTCAGCACCACCGCGACCACGCCCGCAAAGCCCAGCGCCACGCCCAGCATGCGGCGCGGCGTGAAGCGTTCACCGAACACCAGCGCGGCCATCAGCGCCGACACCAGCGGGCTCAGCGCCATGATGAGCGCGCCGTTGGTGGCGGTGGAGCGCTGCAGCCCCTGCGCGAACAGGATCTGGTTGGCATACACCATCAGGAACGCGCAAGCCGCGAGCGCCGCGAACTGCCGCGCGCCGAGCGCGGGCAGGCCGCCGCGCCGCCACAGCACGATGGCGCTGAGCGCCAGGCAGGCCACGGCCATGCGCAGCGCGGCGAGCGTCAGCGGTTCGAAGGACGCGGTGAGCGCCTTCACGGCCGACACGTTCACGCCCCACAGCACCATCGCCAGCAGCATCCAGCCCTGCACCGCGGCGGGCGTGGCGCCCGATGAAGGCGAGCGCCGGTTCACCTCAGCTTTCGAGGGCGTTCCACATCTCGATGTCGCGCTCCGCCGTCCAGATGCGCGGGTCCGCATGGCCGGTGGCCTCGTCGTAGGCACGGGTCACGTCGAAGGGCATGCAGTGGTCGAAGATGACCCAATGGCCGTAGGTGGGGCGCAGCGCGGCCACGGTTTCCTTGTAGATGACGTTCAGCGTCTTGCCCGCGGCCACGCCGTTGTTGACCAGCGTGTACACGTCGGAGATGAAGGCGCGCGTGGAAGCGATGGCCTTGCGCACGTCGCTCGCGTTTTCCAGCGCGGCGCCACGGCCGGGCACCAGCTTCTCGAAGCCGAAGCCCGCGAGGCGGTCCAGCGTGGTGGGCCAGTCGCGGAAGTAGCAGTCGCCCGCGTAGGCCGTGCTCTGGTATTCGACGAGGTCGCCCGCGAAGCAGATCTTCTGGTCTTCGAGGTAGGCGATGGTGTCGCCCTTGGTGTGGCCGCGGCCCACCTGCGCGATCTTCACTTCCAGCTTCTTGCCCAGCCACACGCTCATGGTGCCGTCGAAGGTCATGGTGGGCCAGGTGAGGCCGGCGGGCACCGACTCGACGTTGCGGAACAGGCGCGGGAAGCGGCCGATTTCGCTGGCCTTGTCCTGCTCGCCGCGCTCCACGATCAGGTCGTAGGTGTCGCGGCTGGCAATGATCTGCTCGGCGCCTTCCTTGAAGTACGCCGACGCGCCCAGCACGCGCACTGCGTGGTAGTGGCTCAGCAGCACGTACTTGATGGGCAGCGGCGTGACTTCGCGGATGCGGCAGATCACGTCCTGCGCCATGGCGGGCGTGGCCTGCGTGTCGACCACCATCACGGCCTCGTCGCCGATGAAGATGCCGGTGTTGGGGTCGCCCTCTGCCGTGTAGGCGTAGGCGTTTTCGGAAAGGCGGGTGAAGGAGACCTTCTTTTCTTCCAGGTCGGCCTGGCTGGCGAATTTCTTGGTGACGGGTGCGGTCATGTGTGTGTTCCTTTTGACGTTGAGCGGTAGGCGATGGAATCAGTGCGTGCCGAGGTACGCGGACTTCACCTTGGGGTTGTCGAGCAGCTCGCGGCCCGAGCCTTCGAGCGTGATGCGGCCTGTTTCGAGCACATAGGCGCGGTCGGCCACGCCCAGCGCCTGCTTGGCCATCTGCTCCACCAGCAGGATGGTGAGGCCCGAGCTGCGCAGCTGGCGGATGGCGTCGAAGATGTCCTTGATGATGAGCGGGGCCAGGCCCAGCGAGGGTTCGTCCAGCAGCAGCAGGCGCGGCTCGCTCATGAGCGCGCGGGCAATGGCCAGCATCTGCTGCTCGCCGCCCGACAAGGTGCCCGAGGGCTGGTGCTGGCGCTCCTTCAGGCGCGGAAAGCGCGCGAACTCGCGCTCGATGGCACGGTCCACGAAGGCCTTGTCGCTGCGCCGCGAGTAGGCGCCGAGCATGAGGTTCTCGCGCACCGTCTGGTCGGGGAACACGCCGCGGCCTTCGGGCGACAGCGCCACGCCCAGGCCCACGCGCTGGTGCGCGGGCACGCGGGTGCAGTCGTTGCCGTCGATCAGCACGCGGCCTTCGGCCACGCTCTCCAGGCCGACGATGCTCTTGAGCAGCGTGCTCTTGCCGGCGCCGTTGGCGCCGATGATGGTGACGACCTCACCCGCGCGCACTTCCAGGCTCACGCCCTTGACGGCCTCGATGGCGCCGTAGGAGACCTTCACCGATTCGATTTTCAACATGATGGTTTCGGTCCTTCGCTCAGGCGGGCACGGCTTGCAGCGCCTGCGGGGAATGCGGGGAATGCCCCTGCGCTTCTTCGTCGTCGACGCCCAGGTAGGCCTCAACCACGCGCGGGTTGGACTGCACCTCGGCGGGCTTGCCCTCGGCGATCTTGATGCCGTAGTCGAGCACGATCACGTGGTCCGATATGGACATCACCAGGTCCATGTGGTGCTCCACCATCAGGATCGACACGCCGCATTGGCCCACGCGCAGCAGCAGCGCGCCCAGCTCGGCGGTCTCCTGCGGGTTCAGGCCGGCGGCCGGTTCGTCGAGCAGCAGCAGCTGCGGCTCGGTGGCCAGCGCACGCGCCAGCTCCACGCGGCGCTGCAGGCCGTAGGGCAGGCTGCCCGCGGGCCAGTGCGCCAGGTGGCCCAGGTCGACCAGGTCGAGCAGCTGCAGCGCGCGCTCGCGCGTGGCGCGCTCCTGCCTGCCCGCCGTCGGCCATGCGACCAGCGACGAGAGAAAGCCGTTGCTCATGCGGCTGTGCCGGCCCAGCATCACGTTGTCGAGCACCGACAGGTCGGCGAACAGGCGCAGGTTCTGGAAGGTGCGGCCCATGCCCATGCAGCAGATGGTGTGCGCGGGGCGGCCCGCGATGTCCTGGCCCAGGAAGCGGATGGAGCCCGCGTCGGGCGCGATCACGCCGGTGAGCATGTTGATCATGGTGCTCTTGCCCGCGCCGTTGGGCCCGATGAGTGCGTGGATGTGGCCGCGCTGCAGGCGGAACGACACGTCCTGCGCGGGTTTCACGCCGCCGTACGACTTGGTCACGCCCTGCACCACCAGCAGCTCGCCTTCGCCGCCGGGGCCGATCTGCCCGGGCACGCCGTTGGTGCCCGCGCCCTCGCCGCGGTGGCGCGACTTCATGAACCACTTGTTGAACAGGCCCACCACGCCGCCCGGCATGACGTACAGCGCGAACAGCAGCAAAAAGCCGTACAGAAAATGCTGCGCCGACGGCCAGCGCGCGAGCAGCGCGTCGGTCAGCGTGAGCAGCACCGCGCCCACCAGCGGGCCGTACATGGAGCCCGCGCCGCCGAACAGCACCAGCAGCAGGATGAAGATCGACAGGTGGAAGGTGATGAAGTCGGAGTTGATGTACTGGTTCTGCTGTGCCACCAGCGCACCCGCAATGCCGCAGGTGACGGCCGCGACCACGAAGGCCATGACCTTGGCGCGGTACACGCGCACGCCCACCGACGACGACGCGATCTCGTCCGCCTGCAGCGACAGCAGCGCGCGCCCGAAGCGCCCGCCCAGCAGGTTGCGCAGCAGCAGGTGCAGGGCCGCGCACAGCACGATGCCCAGGATGACCCACTGCGTGGTGTCCAGCGGCGCGCCCTTCCAGGTGAGCGGGCGAATGCCGTAGATGCCCTGCGCGCCGCCGAACACGTCGGTCCATTCGCCCACGAGCTTTTCCACCACGATGCCGAAGGCCAGCGTGACCATGGCGAGGTACGGACCCTTCACGCGCAGCGAAGGCAGCGCGATGAGCACGCCGCACACGCCGGAGATGACGGCGGCCAGCGCGAGCGCGAGCCACGGGTTCATGTCGGTGCGCGAAGTCAGCAGCGCCACGCCGTAGGCGCCCGCGGCGAAAAGGCCCGCCTGGCCGAGCGATTTCTGCCCCGCGTAGCCGACCAGCACGTTCATGCCGGCGGCGCACAGGTAGTAGACGCACATCATGAAGGCGATGCGCAGGTAGTAGTCGTTGCCGAGCAGCGAGGCGGCGCCGCACAGGGCGGCGGCCACCAGCACCACGCCGGCGGGGTGGGCGAAGCGGGACATTGCAGTGGTGCCGCTCATACCTTCTCCACCGTCGAGCGGCCGAACAGGCCCGTGGGACGGAAGGCCAGCACCAGGATGACCAGCGCGAACACCGCCACCTCGCGCCACTGCGCCTGCCAGAGGTTGACCATCGACTCCAGCACGCCGAGCAGGAAGCCGCCGATGACGCAGCCGCGCGGATTGCTCAGCCCCCCGATCATTGCGCCCGAGAAGCCCTTGAGCCCCACGGTCAGCCCCATGAAGAGCGAGGCCTGCGCGATGGGCGCCAGCAGAAAGCCCGACAGCCCCGCCAGCGCCGAGCTGACGACGAAGGCGCCGATCATCATGGCGTTGGTGTTGATGCCCATGAGGCTGGCGACGTTGCCGTTCTGCGCGACCGCGCGCATGGCCTTGCCGACCATGGTGCGGTTCATGACGCGGTCGAATCCGAACATCACGACCACGGCCACGCCCAGCGTGAGCAGCTCCTGCGGGCGCACGCCCACGCCGAACATGCGGATCACGGCGTCGCCGACGGGCGCGGGCACCACCACGGGCTTGGGCCCCCAGATGGCCAGGCCCACGCTTTGCAGGATCACCCCGAAGCCCAGGGTGCTCATGACCCAGGCCATGCCGGGGCGGCCCGCGAAGGGGCGCACGCCCAGCACATAGAGCAGCCAGCCCAGAAGGCCCATCACGCCCAGCGCGGCCACCAGCGCGAACAGCTGTGCGCCCGCGCCGGGCACGGCGTCGCCGAAGGTGGTGGAGTCGAAGGGCTTGCCCAGCACCAGGAACAGTGCGCTCATGCCGATGAACGCGCCGGCCGAGACGAACTCGCCGTGCGAAAAGTTCAGCGTCTTGGTCGTCGTGAACGTGATGCTGAAACCGAGCGCCACCAGCGCATAGGCACCGCCGACGGCGAGCCCGCTGATGAGCGCCTGCAGGAGCGCTACAACCATGGTCTTTGTCTCTTCTAGCGTCTTCTTGGCCGGGGCTTACTGCTTGAAGTCGGCGGCGTTGAGGCCGCCGATCAGCGCGTCGGTGTAGGGCAGCAGCTTGCCGTCCTTCCAGCGGATCCACACCAGGTCCTTGGCGGTCAGGGCTTCGTGGTTGGTCTTGCTGAAGGGCTTGTCGTAGGTCTTGAGCACGCCTTGCACGGGGGTCTTCAGGTCTTCGAGCGCCACGCGCACGGCCGAGCCTTCGGTGCTGTTGGCCTGCTTCATCGCCTGCGCGAGCAGCTGCATCGAGTCATAGCCGTGCAGCGCGAACGAGAACGAGCCCGGGGCCTTCAGCTTGCTGCCGATGCGGTCGAACAGCTTCTGCTGCGCGGGCGTGCGGGTTTCGCTCACGGTGCGCATGAAGATCGGCTTCTCGGCCAGCGCCTTGCCGGCCGCGTCGTAGAAGGTGATGTTGTCTGCCGCCCAGGAGGTGAGCGTGAGCGGGAAGTAGTTGATCTTCTCCATGCTGCGCACCAGCTGCGCGATGGGCGTGCCCTGGGCCCACACCACCACGGTGTCGACGTTGGCGGCCTTCATCTTGCTGAGCTGCGAGGTCATGTCGGTGTCGCCGACGCCGAAGCGCTCGGTGGCCGCGATCCTGATGTCCTGCAGCTTGGCGATTTCCTCCATGTCCTTCAGGCCGCCCTGGCCGTAGCCGGTGGTCTCGGCCATGAGGCCGACCACCTTGGAGCCGGCGCTGTTCTTCTTCACGTAGGCCATGAGCGCGGCGACCTGCTCGCGGTCGACCATGGACACGCGGAACATGTAGTTGTCCGCGCCCGGGCTCATGGGCTTGGTGATGTCGGTGCCCGAGCCCACGTTGCCCAGCACGGGAATCTTCTTCTGGTTGGCGATGTGCTTCCACGCCATGGCGTTGCCCGAGTTGGTGGGGCCGAACACCGCCACCACCTTCTCGTTGTCGATCAGGTCGCTCATGTTCTGGATCGACTTGGGCGGGGCCGACACGTCGTCGCGCGTGACCAGCGCCAGCTTCTTGCCGAGCACGCCGCCGGCGGCGTTGATGTCGGCGATGGCCGCTTCCATGCCCAGCACCGCGGCCTGGCCGCTCTGCGCCGAGGGCGAGGCGGACAGGTCGCCGTTGTAGCCGACCTTGATGTCCTGCGCCGCGGCACCGGCGGTGAAGGCGGCGAATGCAGCGGCTGCGAGCAGGGTCTTGTACAGACGGATGGTTTTCATTTTTTGTCTCCTGAGGTTGACGGACGAGGAAGCGGAAGCGAAAGAAAGGGCGGCGCTCAGACGGCGAGGAAGCCGCCGTCCACCGGCAGCACGATGCCGGTGACGTAGCGCGACATGTCGCTGGCCAGGAAGATCACCGGGCCCACGAGGTCTTCGGTCTGGCCGACGCGGCCCATGGGAATGCGCGTCATGAACGATTCGAGGCGGGCCGGGTTCTCGCGCGTGGCGGCGGTCATGGGCGTTTCGATGACGCCGGGGGCCAGCGCATTCACGCGCACGCCGGCCGGGGCCAGCTCTTGCGCGAGCGACTGCGTCAGCATCTTGATGGCGCCCTTCGACGGCGCGTAGCCCAGGCTGGCGGCCTGCCCCGCGTAGGCGGCGATGGAGGCGATGTTGACGATCGAACCCTTGGTCTGCTTGAGCACCGGAATGAAGGCCAGCGTGGTGTTGAAGGTGCCGTGCACGTTCACGTCGATGGTCTTCTTCCAGTTGGCCGCGGCGTTCGGGCTGCTGGTGTTCTCGCGAATGATGATGCCGGCGTTGTTCACCAGCAGGTCGACGTTGCCGATCTCCCTGCCCACGCGCTCGGCGAGCGCATGGCAGGCCTCGGGTGCGGTGACGTCGAGCACGAACGGCCAGGCCTCGCCGCCTTCGTTGCGCACCAGCTGCGCGGTCTCGCGCACGGTGGCGTCGTTCATGTCGGTGACGACCACGCGGGCGCCGGCCTGCGCCAGGCCCAGCGCGAGCGCGCGGCCGTTGCCCTGGCCGGCACCGGTGATGAAGGCGAGGCGACCTTCGAGCAGGCGGGGGGCGACATTTGCGGGAAAGGCCATCGGTGGCTCCTGTATCTGAGGGGTGGGAACGGGAAAGGCGTCAGGCCTTGCGGGCGAGCGGCACGGCTTCGCGCTGTTCGACCTGGAGCTGCACGGTGGCCAGGGCCTCGGCCTGCGCGAGCTGCAGGCCCGCCACGTAGCCGAAGGTCAGCGCCGGGCCGAGCGTGATGCCCGCACCGGGGTAGTTGCCGCCCATGACGCTGGCCGCGTCGTTGCCCACCGCGTACAGGCCCTTGATGGGCTGGCGGTCGGCGTCGAGCACGCGGGTCTTCTCGTCGGTCACCAGGCCGGCGAAGGTGCCGATGTCGCCGACCACCAGCCTGATGGCGTAGTACGGGCCGTTGTCCAGCGGCGCCACGCAGGGGTTGGGCGTGACGTTGGCATCGCCCTGGTAGCGGTTGTAGGCCTTGCTGCCCTTGCCGAAGAGCGGGTCGTCGCCGGTGGCGGCCGCCTTGTTGAACTCCTGCACGGTGGCTTCGAGCGTGGCGGGGGCAATGCCGATTTCTTTCGCCAGCTCGCCGATGCTCGCGCCGCGCTTGAGATAGCCGCTCTTCAGGTGGCGCCCGATGGGCAGCGGTGCCGGCGCGACGCAGCCCAGCCCGTAGTTGCGCAGCGCCTTGTGGTCGCACAGCAGCCAGGCCGTGACTTCGGGCTCGCCGTCGCGTTCACAGGCCTTGACCATCGATTGCACGAAGTCGTGGTACGAGTTGCCTTCGTTGGCAAAGCGCTTGCCCTTGGGCGTGACCGCGATCACGCCGGGCTTGGCGCGGTCGATGAAGTGGGGCATCACGCCCTGGGTGCCGTCGGGCCGCGTGGTGACCGAGGCCGGCACCCACGCGGCGGCGTGCGGAATGGTGCCGTCGACGCGGCCGCCCACGGCCTCGGCCAGGCGCAGGCCGTCGCCGGTGTTGGTGGAAGGCGATGGCGAGTAGTGCTCCTTGCCCGTGGGCGCATGCGGGAACAGCTGCTTGCGGCGCTCCACGTCGAACGGGAAGCCGCCGCAGGCCAGCACCACGCCGCGCCTGGCCACTATGCGCATCGTCTTGCCTTCGTGCTCCACCACCGCGCCCGAGACGCCGTCGTACTCGACCACGAGCTTTTTCACAGGCGAGGAAAGCCACACGGGAATGTCCAGGTCCATGGCGGCCTTGGCCAGCCGGCCGGCCAGCGCGTTGCCGTTGGTCAGCGTCATGCCGCGGCCGTGGCCCAGCACGTCGAGGAAGTGGCGGGTGAGGCGCTTGGTGACGTACCAGAACGAGGTGGGCGACTTGAAGGCCCGCATGAAGTGTTTGATCTCGGGGCCCGAGCCCAACATCATTCCGAACACGGTGAGTTCGGGCAGCGGCGGCGCGAGCTGCTTGACGCGCGCGCCGAGTTCGCGGCCGTCGAACGGGCGCGTGACCATCGAGCGTCCGCCCTGCTGGCCGCCGGGCGCTTCGGCGTGGTAGTCGGGGAACACGGGCGGCATGTCGAACTGCACGCAGGTGTTGCGCGTGAAGAAGTCGATGGCCTTGGGGCCCATGTCGAGGAAGGCGCCGACGCGTGCCGCGTCGAAGTGCGTGGTGGTCTCGTGCTGCATGTAGGCGAGCGCGGCGCCCTCGGGTTCGTGAATGCCCTGCTCCGTGGCCAGGCGCGTGCCCGGAATCCACAGCCAGCCGCCCGAGCGCGCGGTGGTGCCGCCGAAGCGCGGCTCCTTGTCGACCACCAGCACCTTCAACCCCTGCGACGCCGCCGTGATGGCGGTGGACATGCCCGACGCGCCGCTGCCGACCACCAGCACATCGCATTCAAAAGTGTTCTGTTCCATCTGCCTGTCTTGCCTCTGTTGTGTACGTCTTAAGTTGCGGCGGAGTTTAGGCAGCGACGTTGATATGGTCAAGTCGTTTAGTTACTATCAGAAGATCAGTCATCATCGATGTACTGTGACAATATCAGTAGAAACCCTGATGGCTATACTCGCCCCCACCCTCATTCCCCATGCCGGGCGCCCCATGGAAAAGCCAAGACGTGGCATTCAGTCGATCGAAATCGGAACCCAGCTCCTGGTCGCCCTGGGGCGGCACGTGGCGCCCATGGCGTTGCGCGACCTGGGCAAGTCGGCGGGCGTTCCGGTCGGCAAGGCGCACCCGTACCTGGTCAGCTTCCTGAAGGTCGGCTTCGTCGTTCAGGACAGCGCCGGGCGCTACGAGCTGGGCCCGCTGGCCCTGCAACTGGGGCTTGCCAAGCTGCAGCGGCTCGACCCGATCAAGGAGGCCTCGCCGCTCATCGAGGCGCTCGCCTCCGAAACCGAACAAAGCATTGCGGTGGCCGTGTGGGGCAACTTCGGCCCGACCGTGGTGCGGCTGGAAGAACCCATCCACCCGCTGCACGTGAACCTGCGCACGGGCACCGTGATGTCCCTGGCCTACACGGCCACGGGGCGTTTGTTCGCGGCGTACCTGCCGCCGAAGGTGGTGGAGAAAATGATGCTCGACGACCTGGCGCGCGCCCGCCCGGCGGACGGGCGCGGCGCCACCACCGAGCTGTCGCGCGCGGAGATCGAGGCGCTGCTGGTCGAAACGCGCCTGCACGGCATGTCGCGCACGCTGGGCCAGCCGATTCCGGGCATCGACGCCTTCTGCGCGCCGGTGTTCGACTCGACCAACAACCTGGTGCTGGGCATCACGGCCATGGGGCCCGAGGCCACGTTCGACCGCGAATGGGAAGGCCGCGTGGCGGCGCCGCTGAAGGCCTGCGCCCTGGAAATCTCGCGCCGCCTGGGCTTCGTGCCCACAGGCGAGCAGGCCTGAGCGCACAGCAATGTAGGCACACGCTCACGCGCGTGTTTTGCTTTATCCCGCACGCGGCCGCCCCGGTCGGGGCGAACCTGAAGGCTCACTACTTCAGGAGACCTCGATCATGAAAAGCATCATTCTTTGGCTGTGCGGCGTACCGTTGATCGTGATCATCGGCCTGAAGATCTTCGGCATCCTCTGACCCTCCCGGTTTTGCTCGAACTGCAATTGCGGTTCCTCCTCACGGCGCTTCGGCGTCGTTCAGCGCCTCTTCGGAGGCGCTTTTTTTTGTCCTGGCGAGGGTCAGTGCGTTTCGCGGCGCAGCTGCTGCACGTCTTCATGCAGCGACTGCGCCCACACGCGGCGCTCGCGGCCGTGCGAGTCCTGCGGTTCGCCGAAGCGCACGATGGCCAGCAGCGGCGGCGCGCGCAGCGTGTTCCACAGCGAGCCGGCCAGGCTGTCGTCGTCGATGTAGCGCGGGGCCTGGCTGGTCTCGCCCGTGGAGGCGTCGGCAAAGCGCAGCGCGGCAGGGAGCACGGGCGCGCCGGAAGAAATGGCCGCCTGCAGCAGGTTGGCGTGGAACGGCAGCAGGCCGCGTCCGTCGCTGGTGGTGCCTTCGGGGAACACGCCGATCAGGTCGCCGTTGCGCAGCGCCTCGGTCATGTGGTGCACCACGCGCAGCGCGTCGCGGCGGCGTTCGCGCTCGATGTAGAGCGTGCCCGAGCCGGTGGAGAGCGTGCCGATCAGCGGCCAGCTCTTGACGTCGGACTTCGACACGAAGCGCACATGGCGCGCCGCATGGATGCAGGTGATGTCGAGCCACGACAGGTGGTTGCAGATGAGCAGCACCGGCCCCTCGGGCGGCGGCGTGCCCTGCACCTTGAGCGTGATGCCCATGATCTCGAGCATGCGCTTCGACCATGCCTGCACGCGCGCATTGCGCTCCTGCTGCGGCAGGCCGGGAAAGGTGAAGCGGATGGTCCACCACCCGGCCAGTGCATGCGCCACCGCATGCAACAGGCGCCAGCAGGCTTTCAGTGAATGGACCATGGGGCGTCGTGTGCGTGCGGTTGGGATGGTGAGTGGGTGTCTAGCCGTGCACCACGCGCCCGGCCACCAGCGTGTGGCGCGCGCGGCCCTGCAGCGGGTAGCCGGCGAACGGCGTGTGCTTGCCCTGGCTCTTGAGCGCGTCGGGTTGCACCTGCCATTCGAGCGCGGGGTCGAAGATGCACAGGTCGGCCACGCCGCCTTCGGCCAGCCGGCCGATGCCGGTGCCCGCGTCGGCCGCGGCGAGCAAACGGGCCGGCGCCGAGGTGATGACCTCGATGGCGCGCGCCACGCCGGCGCCGCTGCGCTCGCCCCACTGCAGCGCCAGCGGCAGCAGCAGTTCGAGCCCGGTCGCGCCCGGCTCCGCTTCGGCGAACGGCAGGGTCTTGGCGTCGGCTTCGACGGGCGTGTGGTCGGACACCAGCGCGTCGATGGTGCCGTCGGCCAGGCCGGCCGAGAGCGCGTCGCGGTCGCCCTGCTGGCGCAGCGGCGGGTTCAGCCGCGCGCGGCTGTCGAAGTAGCCGATGTCGGTGTCCACGAGGTGCAGCGAGTTGATGCTGACGTCGCAGGTGAGCGGCAGGCCCTGCGCCTTGGCCTCGCGCACCAGCGCCACGCCGCGGGCGCTGGAAATGCGGCACAGGTGCACGCGCGCGCCGGTGCTCTTCATGAGCTCGACGATGGTGAAGATGGCAATGGTCTCGGCCGACACCGGCACGCCGCCCAGCCCAAGCCGCGTGGCCAGCGGGCCGCTGGCCGCGACGCCCTTGCCGAGGTCGCGGTCCTGCGGGCGCAGCCACACGGTGTAGCCGAAGGTGCTGGCGTACGACAGCGCGCGCTGCAGCACCTGCGTGTCGGCCAGCGGCACGTCGGCCTGGCTGAAGCCGATGCAGCCGGCCTCGGTGAGCTCGGCCATCTCGGTGAGCACGCCGCCGGCCAGGCTGCGCGTGAGCGCGCCCAGCGGGAACAGGCGTGCGCCCTGCAGCTTCTCGGCGCGGAACTTGAGCATCTCGACCAGGCCGGGCTCGTCGAGCACGGGGTCGGTGTCGGGTGGGCACACCAGGCTGGTGACGCCGCCGGCAATGGCCGCGGCCATTTCGCTTTCGAGCATGCCTTCGTGCTCGTAGCCGGGTTCGCGCAGGCGCGCGGCCAGGTCGACGAGGCCGGGGGCGACGATGCAGCCCGTGGCATCGATGGTGCGATCGGCCTTGAAGCCGGCCGGCGTGTTGCCGATGCCGACGATCTTTCCGTCGGCCAGGGCGATGTCGGCCGTCTTGTCGATGCCCGATGCGGGGTCGACGACGCGGCCGTTGATGATTTGGATGTTCATGCGTCTGTTCTTCCGGTGGCAGTCAGGGCCTTTTAGGGAAACACCGTGGAACCGGCTTCGCCGGGCCACTGGTGTTGCCCCCGGTAGGGGGTGGGCGAAGCGACACGAAGTGCGCGAAGACTGGGGGCGAGCAACATGTCTATGCTTCGTTGCCCGCCACGATGCTCATCACGGCCATGCGGACCGCGATGCCGAAAGTGACCTGCGGAAGGATCACGCTCTGCTTGCCGTCGACCACGGCGGAGTCGATCTCCACGCCGCGGTTGATGGGACCCGGGTGCATCACGATGGCGTCGGGCTTGGCCAGTTGCAGCTTCTCCGGCGTGAGGCCGAAGGTCTTGAAGAACTCCTGCGACGACGGCAGCAGCGCGCCGCTCATGCGCTCGTTCTGCAGGCGCAGCATGATGACGACGTCGCAGTCCTTGATGCCCTCTTCGAGCGTGTGGCACACGCGCACGCCCATGCCGGCCATGTCGGTGGGCACCAGCGTCTTGGGGCCGACCACGCGCACTTCGGCGCAGCCCAGCGTGGTGAGGGCATGGATGTCGGAACGCGCCACGCGCGAATGCAGCACGTCGCCGACGATGGCCACCGTGAGGTTCGAGAAGTCCTTCTTGTAGTGGCGGATCGTGTACATGTCGAGCAGCCCCTGCGTGGGGTGCGCGTGGCGGCCGTCGCCGGCGTTCACCACGTGCACGTGGGGTGCCACGTGCTGCGCGATCAGGTAGGGCGCGCCCGACTCGCTGTGGCGCACCACGAACAGGTCGGCGGCCATGGCGCTCAGGTTGGCGATGGTGTCCAGCAGCGACTCGCCCTTGGTGGCCGAGGAGCGCGCGATGTCGAGGTTGATGACGTCGGCGCTCAGGCGCTTGGCCGCGATCTCGAAGGTGGTGCGGGTGCGCGTGCTGTTCTCGAAGAACAGGTTGAACACGCTCTTGCCGCGCAAGAGCGGCACCTTCTTCACCTCGCGGTCGCTCACGCTGGTGAAGTTGGCGGCGGTGTCCAGGATGTGCGTGACGATGTCCTTGGGCAGGCCCTCGATCGACAGCAGGTGGATCAGCTCGCCATGCTTGTTGAGCTGCGGATTTCGCTTGTAGAGCATCAGTTGTTTTCCTCCACCTTGAGGCTGAAGGCGCCGTCTTCGGCGCGGGCAAGGGCGAGCAGTTGCGTCTCGGGCAGCGTGAGCGTCGTGGCGGCAAAGTCCGCGGCCACCGGCAGTTCGCGACCGCCGCGGTCCACCAGCACCGCCAGGCGCACGCAGGCCGGACGGCCGAAGTCGAACAGCTCGTTGAGCACCGCGCGGATGGTGCGCCCGGTGTAGAGCACGTCGTCGAGCAGCAGCACGTCGGTTCCGTTCACGTCGAAGGGCAGCGCGGTCTGCGCGCTGGCCGAGAGGCCGCGGCGCGCGAAGTCGTCGCGGTGCATGGCCGAAGAAATGACGCCGGGCGCACCGGGCAGGCCCAGGTCCTTCTGCATGCGCTCGACCAGCCAGGCGCCACCGGAGGTGATGCCGACCAGCTTGGTCTCGGGGCGCATCAGCGTCTTCACGCCGGCCAGAAGATCGAGATACAACAACTCCGCGTCGGGCACGACAGGACTCACCATGATTGCTCCAGGACAAGGCAGGGAAAAAGGAAAATTCCGGGAACACCGTGGAACCGGCTTTGCCGGGCCACCGGTGTTGCCCCCGGTGAGGGGGAAGGAGAAGCGATACGAAGTGCGCGAAGCCTGGGGGAGAGCTTCATCCTTGGAGACTCCTCAAAAATTGCTCCAGGATGATGCAGGCCGAAGCGGCATCGGCATCGCGCGCGCCCGATGACAGGGCCTCGGTGGTGCTGTAGCGCTCGTCGACCTCGAACACCTGGAGATTGAAACGCCCGCGCAACTGGCGCGCGAACTTCTGCGCGCGGCGGGTGTTCTCGTGCGGGGCGCCGTCGGGGTGGTAGGGCACGCCGATCACCAGGGCGTCGGGCTGCCATTCCTTGATGCGCGCCTCGACGTGCGCGAAGCGCGCATCGCCCTCGGCCTTGATGGTGGCCTGCGGGGTGGCGGTTTGAAGCAACCGGTTGCCGCTGGCCACGCCGGTGCGCTTCAGGCCGAAGTCGAAGGCCAGGAAGGACTGGAAATGGGCGGGAACGACGGCGGGGGCGGGAACGGCGGGGGCGACGGGAACGGGATCGGGCACGTCAGGCATGACCACGGCGCTCACGCGTGCCCCGCGTCGGGCGAGAGCTTCCAGGCCTCCAGGCCCAGCAGCAGCAGCGCCCTGTCGTAGCGCTGCTCGACCGGCGTGTCGAAGATCACGGCCGGGTCGGCGCCCACGGTGAGCCAGCTGTTTTCGGCCAGTTCGGACTCCAGTTGGCCCTCGCCCCAGGCGGCGTAGCCCAGCGACACCAGCACCTTGCGCGGGCCGGCGCCGGTGGCCAGGGCCTCCAGCACGTCCTTGGAGGTGGTCATTTCGAGCCCGCCGGGGATGGACATGGTCGAGGCGTAGACCGATTCCTCGGGCTTCTCGGCCTGCGTGAAGACCGGTTCGTGCAGCACGAAGCCGCGCTCGGTCTGCACCGGGCCGCCCTGGAAGACGAGGGCCTCGCCCAGCTCGGGGCGGGACAGGTGCAGCTCGATTTTTTCGAACAGCACCTTGAGGTTGATGTCGCTGGGTTTGTTGATCACCAGGCCGAGCGCGCCGCGCTCGCTGTGTTCGCAGAGGTACACGACGCTGCGGTTGAAAGTTTTGTCTTCCATCCCGGGCATCGCTATCAAAAAGTGATGCGTGAGGTTCATCGGGGCAGAATCGGCAGCCATATGCCTCCGATTTTACTGGCCGTCGACAAGACCTATCCCAAAGGGCTCATGTGGTTCCGCCGCGACCTGCGCGTGGACGACAACGCTGCCCTCTACCGCGCCCTTCGCGCCTGCCGCCAGGTGGTGTGCGTTTTCGTCTTCGACAAGGCGATCCTGGACCTGCTGCCCAGCGCCGACCGGCGCGTCGAGTTCATCCGCGAATCGCTGGTGGCGCTCGAAGCCGAGCTGCGCGCGCTCGGCGGCGGGCTGATCGTGCGGCACGCCACGGCGGCGCACGAAATTCCGGCGCTGGCGCGCGAACTCGACGTGCAGGCCGTGTTCGCCAACCGCGACGACGAGCCCGAGGCGCTGGAGCGCGACGCCAAGGTGTTCGGCGCGCTGGCCAATGCCGGCGTGACCTTCCACACCTACAAGGACGCCACCGTCTTCGACCGCGACGAGGTCATGACCAAGACCGGCCAGCCGTACACGGTGTTCACGCCGTACAAGCGGGCCTGGCTGGCCAAGGTGGATTCCTTCTTCCTCAAGCCGTACCCGGTGTGCAGCCACGCCGACGCGCTGGCGCCCTCGCCCCAGGCCTACGGCGAGCCGGTGCCGACGCTGCGCGAGATCGGCTTCGAGAAGACCAACCTCTCGGCGCTGGAGATTCCCACCGGCACCCAGGGTGCGGGCGCGCTGTTCGAAGACTTTTTCGAGCGCATCGACCGCTACGACGACGCGCGCAACTTTCCGGCGGTGCGCGGGCCCAGCTACATGGGCGTGCATTTGCGCTTCGGCACGGTGTCGATCCGCCAGCTGGCCAGCGTGGCGCACCAGCTCTCGCTGCAGGGCAACGCGGGGGCGGCAACGTGGCTGAGCGAGCTGATCTGGCGCGACTTCTACTTCCAGATCCTGGCGCACTTCCCGCACGTGCACGCGAACGGCGAGTCGAAGAGCTTCCGGCCCGAGTACGACAAGATCCAGTGGCATCACGGCAAGCACGCCGACCAGCTGTTCGAGGCCTGGTGCCAGGGCCGCACCGGCTACCCGCTGGTGGACGCGGCCATGCTGCAGATCAACCAGAGCGGCTACATGCACAACCGCCTTCGCATGGTGGTGGCGAGCTTCCTGTGCAAGGACCTGGGGCTGGACTGGCGGCGCGGCGAGGCCTACTTCGCCACGCACCTGAACGACTTCGAGCTGGCCTCCAACAACGGCGGATGGCAATGGGCCAGCTCCAGCGGCTGCGACGCGCAGCCCTACTTCCGCATCTTCAACCCGGTGACGCAAAGCGAACGCTTCGACCCCGAGGGCAAGTTCATCCGCCGCTACCTGCCACAGCTGGCGGGGCTGTCGAACGCGGCCATCCATTCGCCGTGGACGGCCTCGCCGGTGGAGCTGGCGGCGGCCGGCATCAAGCTGGGCGACACGTACCCGGCCCCGGTGGTGGATCACGCCGAGGCGCGCGAGAAGACGCTGCAGCGCTACGGGGTGGCACGGGCAAAGGCCGTGCAGAAGTAGCACGCGGAAATAGTGCGCGGAAGCAGGGCGCGCACGCCATCACTGCAGCAATGACAAAGGGGCCTCGCGGCCCCTTTTGTCTGGTCGGTGCCGAACGGCCAGCGTCAGGCTGCGGCGGCCAGGGCCGGTTCGCTCGTGTACGCACGCACCAGGCGCAGCAGTTCCTCTTCCGAGTAGGGCTTGCCCAGGTAGTGGTTCACGCCCAGCGTGCGCGCGTAGTCGCGGTGCTTCTCGGCGATGCGCGAGGTGATCATGATGATCGGCAGCTCGGCCAGGGCCGCGTCGGCGCGGATGTTGCGGGCCAGGTCGAAGCCGTCCATGCGCGGCATCTCGATGTCCGACAGCACCACCGCCGGGCGCTCCTGCTGCAGGCGCTCGAGCGCCTGCAGGCCGTCGGCCGCGAGCGACACGCGATAGCCTTCGCGCTGCAGCAGGCGCTGCGTGACGCGGCGCACGGTGATGGAGTCGTCCACCACCAGCACCAGCGGAACCTGCGGCACCACCGGGGCCAGGGCCACCGGCGCTTGCGGCGCATCGCCCTCGGCCGTGGCATGGGCCGGCACCGCGAGCGCGGCGGCCTGGCGCTCGCGCGCCAACTCGCCGTGCACCGCGGCCAGCGCCACCGGGTTGTAGATCAGCGCCACCGCACCCGACGCCAGCACCGAGATGCCGGCCAGGCCGGGTAAACGAGCGAGCTGCGGGCCGAGGTTCTTCACCACGACTTCCTGGTTGCCCAGCACTTCGTCCACGTGCAGCGCGACGCGCTGCGCCGCGCTTCGCACCACGACCAGCGTGTTGCTCCTGCTGGCCACCTGTTCGCTGCGGGTGGAGTGCTGCAGCAGCGCGCCGGCCCAGTAGAACGGCACCTGTTCGCTGCCGAAGGGATGGCTGTTCTGCTCGTAGGCCGACTGGAGGTCGGTGGCGCTCACGCGTTGCACCAGCTCCACCAGGTTCGACGGCACGCCGATCGACACCTCGCCCGCGCGCAGCATCACCACGTGCGTCACGGCGGTGGTGAGCGGCAGCACCAGCTTGAAGGTGGTGCCCTGGCCGGCGGCGCTGTGCGTTTCGATGCGTCCGCCGATCGCCGCGATCTGCGAGCGCACCACGTCCATGCCGATGCCGCGGCCGGCAAGTTCGGACACCTGGCCGGCGGTCGAGAAGCCGGGCTTGAAGATCAGCTCGGTGGCTTCTTCGGGCGACAGGTCCTGGTCGTGGCCCAGCAGGCCCAGCGTGCGGGCACGCTCGGCGATGCGTTGGTGGTCGAGGCCGGCGCCGTCGTCGCGGAAGCTCACCGAGACGTCGTTGCCTTCATGGTGCAGCTCGATGACGATCAGGCCGCTGGCGTCCTTGCCGGCCTGCTCGCGTGCCTGCGCACTCTCGATGCCGTGCGCCACGCAGTTGCGCAGCAGGTGCTCGAAGGCGGGCGTCATGCGTTCCAGCACGCCGCGGTCCATCTCGATGGAGCCGCCGACGATGTCCAGGCGCACCTGCTTGCCGGTGTCTTTCGAAGCCTGGCGCACCACGCGGTACAGGCGGTCGGAAATGCCCTCGAACTCCACCATGCGGGTACGCAGCAGGCCGCGCTGCAGTTCGCGCGTCTGGCGCGCCTGCACGCTGAGGTCGTCTTCCGTGGCCTGCACCGTCTTTTGCAGCGTGCGCTGCACGGTGGCCACGTCGTTCACCGACTCGGCCATCATGCGCGTGAGTTCCTGCACGCGGGTGAAGCGGTCGAACTCCAGCGGGTCGAAGCTCTGCTGCGAGTCCTTGGCTTGCGCCAGGCGGGACTGCATCTGGCTTTCGGCCTGCACTTCGATGTCGCGCAGCTGCTGGCGCAGGCGGTCCAGGTTGCCCGTGAGGTCGGCGAGCGAGCCGCGCAGCTGGCCCAGTTCGGCCTCCAGGCGCGAACGCGTGATGATGACCTCGCCGGTCTGCGCGACCAGGCGGTCGAGCAGCTGGGTGCGGATGCGCACGGCCTGGCCGGTCGCGGTGCGCAGCGGCTGCAGCATGGCCGGCGCGGGACGCGGCTGCAGCATGGCCGGGGCGGCGGCATCGATGTCGGCGGCTTCGTCCGCGTCGCCGCTCAGCGGCTCCGCAGTTTCGTCGTTGGCCGGCACGGATGCGTCGTGCGCCACCTGCACCAGCTGGGCGGCCGGCACGGAAGCGGTTGCCGAGGCGACGATCTGCGCCAGCTCGACCTGCGTTGCGTCGTCCGCCGCGCGCAACGCGTCGAACGTGGCCTGCAGGGCGTCGAGGCGCGCGAGCAATTTTTCGATGTCGGCGCGTTCGGCGCCCTGGGAGCCCAGGACTTCGATCTCGGACTCCATGCGGTGCGCACGCTCGCCAAGGCGCATGGCGCCGGCCAGGCGCGCACTGCCCTTGAGCGTGTGCAACGTGCGCAGCACCGACGCGCGCGGCGCGCTGTCGTCGGGGTGGTGCGCCCACTGGCGCAGGGCCTCGCCCAGTTGCGGCAGCAGATCGGCGGCCTCTTCCTCGAAGATCGGGAACAGGTCGATGTCGACCGCGTCGGCCAGGTCGATGGCGTCTTCGGAATCGTCCAGCGCCACGTCGGCCACGCTGTCGTGCACCACCACCTGTTGCGGCGGCCGGACTTCGGCGCGCATGGCGATTTCGGTGGGCATCGGCGAGGCGGCGATGTCGCGCAGCGCCTGCAACGTGCCTTCGGCCGGATCGCGCAGGAAGCCGACCGCGAACTGGTGCAGCAGGCGACGCAGTTCGTCGGCGGCGGCGACCAGCACCAGGCCCTGTTCACGCGTGCCGCTGCCTTGCATCTGCAGGTGCTGCAGCGCGGCTTCGAGCAGGCGGGCCATGCCCGACAGGCTGTGGAAGCCCACGGTGGCCGAACTGCCGGCCAGCGAATGGGCCAGTGCCACGGTCGAGTCGGGCAGGCGTTCGTGCGATTCCAGCGCCCACTCGCCCACGTCGTTCGCCAGCTGGCGCGACCACTCGTCGGCCTCGTTGAGGTAGACGTTGTAAAGCGCGATGCCGATGCGCAGCGGGCCGATGACCTTGACCTGGTCTTCGGCGCTGGCTGACACGGCGATGTCTTGCGTGACCGGCTCGGCAGGCTCGGCCGGGGCGGCCGCAACCACCGGTTCGGGCGCTTCTTCGGCGACGAGGATCTGCGCCTCGACGGGTGCCGGGGGGGCCTCGAAGATGGGCACGACCACCTCGGCGACCGCGGGTGCGGGCTCCGGCTCGGGTTCCAGTTCGAACACGGCTTCAGGCACCGGCTCCGGTTCGGATTCCGGCGCGATGGCCAGCAACGGCTCGGGCGCTTCTGCAGGCGCTTCATCGATCGTTTCGACAGGCGCCTGCACGGGCTCGTCGGCCGGTGGCTGCGCGGCTTCGATGACTTCGGGCTCGGCGGCCTGAACGGGCAGCGGCTCGGGCTCCCAGTCGAAGTCGGGCAAGGCCGTCTCGGTCGGGAGGGTCGCTTCGATGACTTCGGGAGCCGCGTCGATGGGCTCGGGTTCCGGCTCGGGCTGGAAGGCCACGGGCTCAGGGCGCGCGGGCTTCCTGGCGGGGGCCAGGAAATCGAACTCGTCGCCGCTCGGCAGGCTGAGCAGCGGTGCCGGCTCGGTGGTCTGCTTCGAATCGAAATCCTGGAAGTCGGTCGAGGCGAAGTCGTCGTCGGCTTCGAGCGCGGCGGACTTCTCGGGCTCCTGCCAGGCGAAGGTCTCGAACGACTCGGGCGTGGCCGGTGCAGCAACCGGGGCGGGCGCAGGCACGTCCTCGGTCAGCGACAGATCGGGCAGGTCCGGCAAGGTGGGCAGCGGCGGCAACGAGGCCGCAGGCGCAGGCGCCGGCGTTTCCGCTGCGATATGGCGCGCGGCGACCGCCAGGGCATCCGCATCGGCCAGGCGCACCGGCGGTGGCACGGGCTCGCCGGCCAGCAGCGCGTTGGCCACGCGGCTGAACTGCGCGGCCTGCCAGCCGTGGGCTTGCCCCGAAGCGATGGCTTCGACCCACTGGCTGAAGTCCTTCAGCGTTCTTTCGGTGCCCGACAGCAGTTCCGGCGTGGCGGCGCGCTGGTCGGCCAGCCAGGTGTTGACCACCTGTTCGAGCGACCAGGCGGCGTCGCCGAAGTCGGTGAGGCCGACCATGCGCGAGCTGCCCTTGAGCGTGTGGAATGCACGCCGCAGGATCGTGAGTTCTTCGGTGTCGTCCGGGTAGCTGGCAAGTTCTGCAATGGCGGCCAGCCCGGCTTCCACCACTTCGCGGGCTTCGTCCAGGAAGATGTTCTGCAGGTCGTCTTCTTCGAGCTCGGTGACTTCGGTGTCGGGCAGCGCCGACGGGCCGGAGATCTTGTTCGTCCAGCTGTCGGCCTTGTTGCTGAACTCTTCGATCGGCGAGACCTTGGCCTTGCGGTTGGGCGTGGCCAGCGCGGCGAGCTTCGACGCGATCTGGGCGTCGACTTCCTCGATGCTGAGCACGGCGGCGGCGGCCGGTGGTTGGCTCTGTGCGGCGCTGTCGGTGGCCGTGCTGTCGGTGGACTGGCGGCCCATGAGCGGCTTGAGTTCGCCGGCTTCGGCGTCGAACACGAACAGGCGCTTGGCCAGTGCGGGCTGGTAGCCCAGCATGTCGATCAGGAAACCCAGCGCGCCCAGGTTGTTGCCCAGCGCGTCGAAGCCGGCCATTTCCTCGGCCGGCGAGGTGCTGACGAGCATCGCCTCGACGTCGTCGCGCATGCGCTGCACGGTGAGCGCGGCCTGGTCGAGGCCGAGCACGGAGAACACGCCGCGCATCTGCATGAGTTGCGTGGGCACAGTGCCCAGCAGGCCCTTTTCGGCCGGCCGGCGGAAATACTGGTCGAGCGACTTCTCGAGTTCGCTCAGGTGGCTGCGCAACTCGTCGACCACGGTGCCCATGGTCTGGCGGTCGCTCACGCGGCGGTACAGGTCTTCCATCCACGGCTCGAGCGGCTCGGAATGGCCGCCGTCGCGCACACGTTCGATGCGCCCGGCGAGCAGCAGGGTGCGGGAGGTGAGCTGGGGGTCGCTCGGGTCGAGGTCCTCGAGCGCGGCCTCCAGGTACAGCACCGAGGTGGCGACCTCCATCGCGAGTTCGGTGCCCGGCGCCTGGCCCGAGCGCAGGGACGCTTCGACCGCGTGGGTCAGCGCCTGCACCATCGGCTGGCTCGGCGGATGCAGCTTGTGCAGGGACTCGCCCAGCTGCGCGAAGGTGTCGGCCACCTGGCGCGTGCGGGTGATGTCGCCGCCCGAAAGCGCCGACCACATTTCCTTGGCGGTCTCGATGCGCTTGCGCGCCTGTTGCAGCACCAGCGGATCGAAGCGGCCGAACTGCTCGGCGTTGTAGTCGATGTGCGGCTCGCCGGCGATGCCCCAGGCGCTGCGCACGGCGCGCAGCGTGGCGGTGTCGTCGCCGTCGGCGGGCACGGCCTGCGCGCAGAAGAACAGCAGGTCCTGGCCCAGGCGGTCGGACACCACGCTGTCGCCGCGCGCGAGCGTGGCGTACTGCAGCAGCACGCGCGAAGCGGCACGCTTCACGTAGGAATCGGGGGCGATCAGCCCGGCGGCCAGCGCTTCGAAGAAGCCGGCGGCCAGGGTCCAGAAGCTCGCGACGCGCGGCAGCAGCGCACCGCGCCCGAGCCCCAGGCACAGCGCATGCAGCCGCCGCGCGGCCTGCACGTCGCCGGTCTTGACGAGCTGCAGCACCTCGCGGTCCAGCCGCGAGCGCACGGACGGCTCATACGCGATGGCAGCCTGCGTCAGTGCAGGCTTGACCTCGACCCAGCGCCACGCGGTGCTCCACAGGTCGGCCGGGTGCACACGTTCGTTGCCGACCAGCTCCAGCACGTCGCGGTACTGGGGAAACAGCGCCACCGACGACACGGACTTGCCGGCCAGCAGGGCGTTGAGGAAATCGGTGACGGCGAAACCGGCGCGTTCGATCTTGAGCACGGCGGCGTCGGTGCAGCGCTGCGGTTCGGCAATGAAGCCCTGCACCGCGAACTCGATGGCGCCGAGCACCAGCGCGGGCGACGGGTGTCCCACCATCTGCAGCGCGCCGACGGCCTGGTGCAGTTGCAGGCGGGCCATTTGCAGCGGGCCGCTCTCGGGCTCGGCGGCGGTGCCCACGTCGCGCACGAAGCGCCGCAACGACTTGCCCACACCGTCAAGGGATTTCTGGATTTCTCCCAGCACCCAGGCCAGCGGCCCGAGGTCTTCGGTGGCCGGCACGGTGCCGGCAAGAGGGGCCGTGGCAGGGGTTTGGATCGACACGTTGGGTGCTCGCCGTTCTTATCTGTCTGGGGTCAGGCAATCTTGAAGCGAGCCACCGAGCGGCGCAGTTCTTCAGCCATCTGCGAGAGTTCGCGCACCTGCTGGGCGGTGGTCCGCGTGCCTTCGCCGGTCTGTTCCGTCACGGCAAAAATGTGCTGGATGTTCGCTGCCACCACGTTGGCCGAATCGGCTTCGCGGGAGGCGGACTGCGAAATCTGCTCGATCAGGTCTGCCAGGCGGCGCGACACGCGGTCGATCTCGGTCAGCGCGGTACCTGCGTTGTCGGACAGCTTGGCCCCTTCGACCACACCCTGCGTGGAGCGCTCCATGGCGCCCACCGCATCCTGGGTGTCGGTCTGAATGGCCTTCACCAGCGCCGAAATCTGGCGCGTGGCGTCCGCGGAGCGTTCGGCCAGTCGCTGCACTTCCTCGGCCACCACCGAGAAGCCTCGGCCGGCTTCACCGGCGGATGCGGCCTGGATGGCGGCGTTCAGCGCCAGCACGTTGGTCTGTTCGGTAATGTCCGAGATCAGCTCGGTGATTTCGCCAATCTCTTGCGACGACTCGCCCAGGCGCTTGATCCGCTTGGAGGTTTCCTGGATCTGGTCGCGGATGGAGTTCATGCCGCCGATGGCGTTCTGCACAGCCTGCAGGCCCGAGGACGCGGCCTGCAGCGACTGGCGCGCCACCGTGGCGGACTCTTGCGCTTGCGAGGACACCCCGTTGATTCGCTCGGCCATGGTCAGCACCGACTGGCCGGTTTCGCGAATCTCGCGCAGCTGTTCGGTCGAGGCGGCCAGCAGTTCGGTCGAGGTGCTTTCCACCTGCGAAGTCGTCTGCGCCACGCGGGTGGCAGTGTTCTGCACGTTGCCCACCAGCAGGCGCAGTTCTTCCACCGTGTAGTTCACCGAGTCGGCAATGGCGCCGGTGATGTCCTCGGTCACGGTGGCTTCCTGCGTCAGGTCGCCTTCGGCCACTGTCTGCAGTTCGTTCATCAGCCGGAGAATGGCGGCCTGGTTGGCGTTGTTCACGCGGCCGGCCTCGTCGGAGGCCTGTTCGGCAGCCAGACGTTCGCGTTCGGCGACGGCGGCACGTTCGCGGCCTTCGCGCACCTGCACGAAACCGATGGCGCCGGCCAGTGCCAGGGCGGCCAGTGACAGCACGAACAGCAGCACGATGGTGCCGGCGCCCAGGCCGGTGCGGGCGGAGAGCTTGTCCTGCAGGTCGCCGAGCGATTTGCGCAGGGGTTCGCTGTCGGTCAGGATCGACGCCTGCGCTTCACGCGCGGCCACCAGGCCCTGCAGGTTGCCCAAAATGGCCGAGGCCTGCGTGCGCATCTGCTCGTAGGTCTTCAGGATGGATTCGAGCTGTTCGCGCGTCTGCGGGTCGCGCGAGCCGGGGAAACGCTGCTGCGCATTGCCGTCGAGCAGGCCGCGGGTGGTTTCCTGGAAGGTGTTCAGGTCCTTGCCCAGCAGGAACACGGCGTCGGGGTTCACACCCTCGACCGTGAAGAACTCGTTGGTCGACTTGCCGATGCGCTGCGTGAGCATCACGAGCTGGCCGGCAGCCGAGATTTCGGGCAGCGTGGCGTTCTGCTGCATCTTCAGCGACGCGACGGTCTCCGTCATTTCGAGCAGCGTGGACGACTGCTGGTTGATGTCGCGCAAGGCGGCACCCACCTGGGTCAGGATCTGGCGCTGGGCCAGCACGGCCTTGGCGCTGGCGTCGGCACGGGTGACCAGAGGGTTGATCTTGTTCATCTCCTCGTCGTACTGGTTGCCCACACGTTCGAGGCGCAGCGAGTCGTCGCCGTTGGTCAGGCCCGCCACGCGGCGGGACAGGTCGTCGGAGCTTTCCTTCACTTCGACGAACGCCGAGGCGCTGCCGACGAGGGCCTGCGAGATGGACTTGGCGAGACGCTGCGATTGCATCAGCGACTGGCCGGTGGCCGCCACCTGCTGGGCGAGGCGTTCCGCGCGAAGAATGGCGGAGCCTGCCACGAGCAGCAGCAGCAGCACGACCACGGCCAGCAGGATGGCCAGGATCCGCTGCTGTTTCGCCGGGTTGGCACCCACGCTGCCGCCCGAGGCGGCGGGCGCGGGGTCGATCACCGCGGCGGCCGGCTCGTTGGCGGCGTCGCCGCCGCCCGGCAGGTCGAGGTCGCCGAAGCTGGTGTCCGTGGGCGCGGAGGCACTGCCCTTGCTGGCGAGGCGCACGGTTTTCTCGTCCGGGACCTGGACCGTATCGACGTTGTCGATCGATAGCGTGGAACCGGAGCCGTCGACGCGGGCCTTGTCGTGGCCGTTGTTGGGGGGCAGTAATTTCTTGAACTTGTCGGCGATCGAGCTCACGGTCGGTCCTTCAGGTGGTTTCCGGTACGGCGTGCCAGGGCACTACGCACCAATACTCAAAAACTGGGGTTGCTGCGAAAGCGCCTGCAGGTTGATTTCCTGCCAGCGCTCCCCTGCCGCGTCGGTGTACAGATGCCCGTGCCAGGCAGGTGCGTCTGCGCCCGGGGCTTCGGACGCCGTGAAGGCCTCCGCGCCCCGCAACCCCGCCAGTCGGTCGACCAGCAATGCGCAGTTGACTTCGAGCAGCTCGTTGAACGCAACGAGCCGCGACTGGATGCGCGCCGCCTCGGTGGGGGCCTGCGTGAGCGGGCCGCCGGCGAAGGCCGACAGCTGCACCACGCCGTAGAGGCCGCCGCGCAGGTTGGCCACACCGAGAAACCAGGGTTCCGTGTAGGGCACGGGCTGGGGCGGCGTCCAGGGAAAGATTTCGCCGGCGTGTCCCAGCGGGAAGAGGAACTTGCCCTCGCCCGCCTCGACCGCCAGCCACGTGGCCGCCACGCCCGTGGTGCGAGCCGCCTGCAGGCGGCTCGCCAGCCGGGACTGGAAGGCTCTCAGAGCGTCGCGATTCGCCATGGACTCGAAGGTCTCTCGCTCAGACCAGCGCGCTGATCTTGGACATCAGATCGGCCGCGTTGACCGGCTTCACGATGTAGTCGCGTGCGCCCTGGCGCATGCCCCAGACACGGTCGGTTTCCTGGTTCTTGCTCGTGCACAGGATGATCGGGATCGCCGCGTACTTCGGGTCGCGGGCAATGGCACGCGTGAGCTGGAAGCCGTTCTGGCCGGGCATGACCACGTCCATGAGGATCAGGTCGGGCTGCTCTTCCTCGAGGCGACGCATGGCGTCGTCGGCGTTTTCGGCGGTCTTGACGGCAAAGCCGTTCTTCTGGAGGAGGTCGGACAGGAACATCAGTTCCGTCTTGGAGTCGTCGACGACGAGGATTTTTCGAATGGGCATCACTGCGCTTCCTGTTGAACGATGCCAAACTGCTGCACGGCCTGCAGCAGCTGGTCTTTGGTGAAGGGCTTGGTCAGGTAGTCCTGGGAGCCGACCATGCGGCCGCGCGCCTTGTCGAATACGCCGTCCTTCGAGGACAGCATGACGACCGGCACGTTGGAGAAATGCGCGTTGCGCTTGATGATGGCGCAAGTCTGGTAGCCGTCGAGCCGCGGCATCAGGATGTCGCAGAAAATCAGATGCGGCTTGTGGTCGTTCACCTTGGAGAGCGCGTCGAAGCCGTCTTCCGCGAGAAGAACCTCGTGCCCGCCCTGCTTCAGAAAAATCTCGGCACTGCGCCGGATGGTGTTGCTGTCATCGATGACAAGCACCTTGTAACCTGATCCATTCGGGCCCATTGCAAATGCTCCTGCTCATGAGACTTGGAAGCCCGCCGCGCCGAACATCGACGCAGACCGCGTAGCTCTATCTATGCCATGCTTTCAGATTTCAACCATTTCGAAGTCTTCCTTGCGCGCACCGCACTCAGGACAGGTCCAGTTCATCGGAACATCAGCCCAGGCCGTGCCTGCCGCGATGCCGTCTTCCGGCACACCAACCGCTTCGTCATAGATCCACCCACAAATCAGGCACATCCAAGTTTTCGTATTCATCGGAGCTTAAAGTCCTTGTTCATTAAATGCAACGAGTGTATCTATGCGTATCTCACTGGCCGACCGTAAACGTCGCGCCTATGCCACCATCCAGGGGATTCAGCCCGGCGTATGACCATCTACCTACTTCCAGCAGATAACGCCCGCAAACCGGGCGATCTTAACGACCCCTCGCAGGACGACGGCGAGGTGTCCGAGCGCGACCTGAATCCCCCCTGCGTGCTGGTGTTCAATGCGAGCGATCCGAGCGGGGCGGGCGGCCTGGGCGCCGACGCGCTGGCCATGGCGTCGGTGGGCGCACACATCCTGCCCGTGGTGACGGGCGCCTACGCCCGGGACACGGCCGAGATCTTCGACCACTTTCCCTTCGACGAAGAGGCCATCGCGGAGCAGGCGCGCGCCATCCTGGAAGACGTGGAGGTGCAGCTGATCAAGGTCGGCTTCGCCGGCTCCCCCGAGGCACTGAGCACCATCGCCGAGACCGCGGCGGACTATCCCGAGGTGCCCGTGGTGGCCTACATGCCCAACCTGTCGTGGTGGGACGAGAACCTGATCGAGCCCTACCTGGACGCATTTCGCGAGCTGGTTTTGCCCCAGACAACGGTGTTGGTTGGAAACCACAGCACCCTGTGGCGCTGGCTGCTGCCTGACTGGAGCGGCGAGCGCCCGCCCGGCGCGCGCGACATCGCCAAGGCCGCCGGGGAGTTCGGCGTGCCCTACACGCTGGTGACCGGCATGGTGCTGCCCGAACAGTTCTTCGACAACGTGCTGGCCTCGCCGCAGTCGGTGCTGGTCAGCGAGAAGTACGAACGGCTCGAGGCCGTCTTCGCCGGCGCCGGCGACACCCTGTCGGCCGCGCTGGCCGCCCTGCTGGCCAGCGGCACCGACCTGGTGGCGGCCACCTCCGAGGCGCTGGCCTATATGGACCGCTGCCTCGACGCGGGCTTTCGCCCCGGCATGGGCCATGTGCTGCCCGACCGCCTGTTCTGGGCCGAGCCCGAAGACGACGAAGACGATGGCGACGAACCCGATGTCCCGCAGGACTTCGCCCTGCCCCCCCACGACACTCGACACTGATACCGATGACTGACCAGAACGACATTCTTTTCGAGCGCGCCCGCGCCGTGATTCCCGGGGGCGTGAACTCGCCCGTGCGCGCCTTCAAGGCCGTGGGCGGTACGCCACGCTTCATCAAGCGGGCGCAAGGCGCCTACTTCTGGGATGCCAACGACAAGCGCTACATCGACTACATCGGCTCCTGGGGTCCGATGATCCTGGGCCACGGCCACCCCGCCGTGGTCGAGGCGGTACAGAAGGCCGTGCTCGAAGGCTTCTCGTACGGCGCGCCGACCGAACGCGAGATCGAACTGGCCGAAGCCATCCTCGCGCTGGTGCCGTCCATGGAAATGGTGCGGCTCGTGAGCTCGGGCACCGAGGCCGCCATGAGCGCCCTGCGCCTGGCGCGCGGCGCCACCGGACGCAAGAGCATCATCAAGTTCGAAGGCTGCTACCACGGCCATGCCGACGCGCTGCTGGTGAAGGCCGGCTCCGGCCTGGCCACCTTCGGCAACCCGACCTCGGCCGGCGTGCCGCCCGAAGTGGTGCAGCACACGATCGTGCTCGAGTACAACAACCTGCAGCAGCTTGAAGACGCCTTCTCGCTGCACGGCAACGACATCGCCTGCCTGATGATCGAAGCCATTGCCGGCAACATGAACTTCGTGCGCGCCACGCCCGAATTCGCCCAACGCTGCCGCGAGCTCTGCACGAAGCACGGCGCGCTGCTGGTGTTCGACGAGGTGATGACCGGCTTTCGCGTGGGCCTGCACGGCGCGCAAGGCGTGCTGGGCATCAAGCCCGACCTCACGGTGCTGGGCAAGGTCATCGGCGGCGGCATGCCGCTGGCAGCATTCGGCGGCCCGCGCGCGATCATGGAACAGCTCGCGCCGCAGGGCCCGGTCTACCAGGCCGGCACGCTGTCGGGCAACCCGGTGGCCACGGCCTGCGGCCTGGCCACGCTGAAGGAGGTTGCCAAGCCCGGCTTCTACGAAGCGCTCGGCAAGAAAACGCGCTCGCTGGTCGACGGCCTGAAGGCCGCGGCGGCCGCCGAAGGCCAGCCCTTCAACGCCGACAGCGAAGGCGGCATGTTCGGCTTTTTCCTCATGAAGGACCTGCCGCAAAACTATGCCACCGTGATGACAACCGACAACGCCAGGTTCAATGCGTTGTTTCACGGTTTGCTCGATCGCGGCGTGTATATTGCCCCCGCGCTCTACGAGGCAGGCTTCGTGAGCGCAGCGCACGGGGAGGAAGATATCGCAGCCACCATAGAAGCGGCACGAGAGATTTTCAGAACGCCTTAGTCCATGAACGCCCTGCGCCTGCTGCCGGTAGCGAGTGTTGCTCTTTCCGCTCTTCTTCTACCCGGCCTGGCGCTTGCGCAGTCCGCCTTCGACCCGAAGAACATCTGGGTCAACCCCGGCTTCTATTCGGCGCACTTCGACGGCGGCAAGGGGCTGGAGAACGTCAACCAGGGCTTCGGCATCGAGTACCCGCTGAGCGACACCTACCGCGTCACGGCGGGCACCTTTCGCAACAGCGACCGCCGGCAGTCGAACTACGTCGGGCTGTACGTGCTGCCCTTCGAGTTCTACGGTGTGAAGTTCGGCGCGGTGGTGGGCGGCTTCGACGGCTACCCCAACTACCGCAACGGCAACTGGTTTCCGGCCATCCTTCCGACGGCGGCCATCGAGGGCAGGAACTGGGGCCTGAACATCGCCTATGTGCCGACCATCAAGAACCGCCTCTACGGCGCCATCACTTTCCAGCTGAAGTACCGGTTCGGGGAATAGGCCCGCCCCCAGGCTGCGCGCACTTCGCGTCGCTTCGCCTCCCCCTAGCGGGGGCAACACCACCGGCCCGGCAAAGCCGGTTCCGCGGTGTTCTTGAAAGAAGCCGAAGAAGCCCGGTCAATGCCGGAAGTGGCGCACGCCCGACAAGACCATCACCACGCCGCGCTCGTCGGCGGCATCGATGACTTCCTGGTCGCGCATCGAGCCGCCCGGCTGGATGACGCAGCTCGCGCCCGCATCGACCACCACGTCGAGGCCGTCGCGGAACGGGAAGAAGGCGTCGCTGGCCACGGCCGTGTCCTTCAGCGACAGGCCTGCGTGCTCGGCCTTGATGCTGGCGATGCGCGCGGAGTCGAGGCGGCTCATCTGGCCGGCGCCCACGCCCATCGTCATGCCGTTGGCGCAGAACACGATCGCGTTGCTCTTCACGTACTTGGCGACCTTCCAGACGAACAGCAGGTCTTGCAGCTGCTGCGGCGTGGGTTGCTTCTTGCTCACCACCTTGAGGTCGCTGGCCGCGAGCTCGCGGTTGTCGGCGGTCTGGATCAGCAGGCCCGAGCCGACGCGCTTCACGTCCATGGCGTTGCGGCCGTTGTCCCAGTCGCTGGCGCCACCCTTGGGCAACGCAATTTCAAGCACCCGCACGTTCAGCTTGGCCTTGGTGGCCTGGAACACCTCGAGCGCCTCGGGCGTGTAGCCCGGCGCCATCAGCACTTCGACGAACTGCTTGGCGATCTCTTGCGCGGTGGCGCCGTCGACCGGGCGGTTGAAGGCGATGATGCCGCCGAAGGCCGAGGTCGGGTCGGTCTTGAAGGCCTTGCCGTAGGCCTCGGCCGCGTCCTTGCCCACCGCCACGCCGCAGGGGTTGGCGTGCTTGACGATCACGCAGGCCGGCACGTCGAAGCTCTTCACGCATTCCCACGCGGCATCGGCGTCGGCGATGTTGTTGTAGCTGAGCTCCTTGCCCTGCAACTGCTTGGCCGACACCAGCGAACCCGGTGCCGGGTACAGGTCGCGGTAGAACGCGGCCTGCTGGTGCGGGTTCTCGCCGTAGCGCAGGTCCTGCACCTTCACGAAGCGGCCGTTGCTTTGCGCCGGGAACAGCGAGCGCGTGGGCGCGGCCTGCCCGATGCTGGCGTCGAAATCGATGGCCGAGAGGTAGTCGCTGATGGCGCCGTCGTAGTCGGCGATGCGGTTGAACGCGGCCACCGAGAACGCGAACTTGGTCTTGTCGCTGAGCTTGCCGCCGGCCTTCAGTTCGGCCAGCGCCACCGCGTACTGCGACGCGTCGGTCAGCACGCCCACATCCTTCCAGTTCTTCGCCGCGCTACGCACCATGGCCGGGCCGCCGATGTCGATGTTCTCGATGGCGTCTTCCAGCGTGCAGCCGGGCTTGGCCACGGTGGCTTCGAACGGGTACAGGTTGACCACCAGCAGGTCGATGGTGTCGATGCCGTGTTCCTTGATGGCCGCCACGTGCGCGGGCAGGTCGCGGCGCGCCAGCAGGCCGCCGTGGATCTTGGGGTGCAGCGTCTTCACGCGGCCGTCGAGCATTTCAGGAAAGCCGGTGTGGTCGGCCACCTCGGTCACCGGCAGCCCGGCGTCGGCCAGCAGCTTGGCGGTGCCGCCGGTGGACAGCAGCTTGATGCCCAGCGCATGCAGCGCCTGGGCGAATTCGAGAACGCCGGTCTTGTCGGAAACGGAGATGAGTGCAGTCTGAGCCATGGATGTGCCGTGGAGTTATTTCAAAAGTTTGTGTTCGACCAGCTTCTTGCGAAGGGTGTTGCGATTCAGGCCCAACCATTGCGCGGCCTTCGACTGGTTGCCTTCGGCGCGCGTCATGACGACATCGAGCAGGGGTTTCTCGACCACGCGCACGAGCATTTCGTACATGCCGTCGGGTTCGGTGCCGCGCAGATCGCGAAAGTAGCTGTCCAGACTGGTGCGCACGCAGTCCTCGATGTGTTTCTTGCTCATTGCTTTTCTTCTCTTCTCTCTCAATCGACGGCGCAAGCCGCCTCCTCTTCACCGGACAGTTCTTCGTCCGCCTCGTGTTGTTCGGGCATGCGCGCCATGCGGTCCGCCAGCCCGTCGAAATAGTCGCCGACCGCGCGCAGCTGCGCCGCACAGTCTTCGATGGTGTTCATTCGCGCGCGGAACGCCTCACCATCGGGCAAGGTCTTCACGTACCAGCCGATGTGCTTGCGCGCCGTGCGCACGCCGCTGTAGTCGCCGTACAGCGCGTAGTGCTCCACCAGATGGTCGAGCAGCAGGCGGCGCACGTCCACCACGAGCGGCGGTGCACGGTGCGTGCCGGTTTCCAGGAAGTGCGCGATCTCGCCGAAGATCCAGGGCCGGCCCTGCGCGGCGCGCCCGATCATCACCGCGTCGGCGCCGGTGGCCGCGAGCACGTCGCGCGCTTTCTCGGGCGAACGGATATCGCCGTTGGCCACCACCGGCACGCGCACCGCGGCCTTCACCGCCGCGATGGTGTCGTACTCGGCATGGCCCTTGTAGCCCTGCTCGCGCGTGCGGCCGTGCACGGTGAGCATCTGCACGCCGGCCGATTCGAAGTCGCGCGCCAGCTTCACCGCATTGCGGCGGTCGTGGCTCCAGCCGGTGCGCATCTTCAGCGTGACCGGCACGTTGAAAGGCTGCGCGGCATCGACCACGGCCTGCACGATTTCGAGCGCCAGCGGCTCGTCGCGCATCAGCGCCGAGCCGGCCCACTTGTTGCAGACCTTCTTGGCCGGGCAGCCCATGTTGATGTCGATGATCTGCGCACCGCGCTCGATGTTGTAGACCGTGGCCTCGGCCATCATCGCCGCGTCGGTGCCGGCGATCTGCACCGCGATGGGGCCCGGCTCGCCGTCGTGGTTGGCGCGGCGCGAGGTCTTCAGCGTGCCCCAGAGTTCCTTGCGCGAGGTGACCATCTCGCTGACCGCATAGCCCGCGCCCAGTTCACGGCACAGCATGCGGAAAGGCCGGTCCGTCACGCCGGCCATGGGCGCGACGAACAGGCGGTTTTCCAGCGTGTGGGTGCCGATCTGCAAGGTCATTTGGAAGGGGAGCGGTGCGCGTTCGGCTGCTGAAAAATGAGGCACGATTGTAGCCACGCCGCATTTCAGCGACTGAAACGATTTGCGCCCTGGGTTCCCGTGTAAATACGGGTGTTTCGCGGCGCTTCCTCCGACGCGGGTGCGACGTGAGCGCTGCCTATACTGCGCGGGCCCTACCTCACCTTATGCAAGCCTGGCTCGACTCCCTCATGGCGCTGCTGGCGCTGCCGCAGTACGGTCTCTCGACGTTGTTCGTGGCCGCGTTCGTCTCCGCCACGCTGCTGCCGGTGGGCTCGGAGCCCTTTCTCTTCGGGCTGCTCAAGCTCAACCCCGACATGTTCTGGCCCGCCATCGCGGTGGCGACCGCGGGCAACACGCTGGGGGGCGCGGTCGACTGGTGGATGGGCTACGGCGCGCACAAGGTGGCGGACAAATACTCGCACTCGAAACACCATGTGCGAGTTTTGGGCTGGCTGGAGCGGCTGGGGCCGAAGGCCTGCCTGCTCAGCTGGCTGCCGCTGGTGGGCGATCCGCTGTGCGCGGTGGCGGGATGGCTGAAGCTGCCGTTCTGGCCCTGCCTGGCCTACATGGCCGTCGGGAAGTTCCTGCGCTACATCACGATGACGCTGGCGCTGATGCAGATCTTCTGATCAGCTCAGCAGGCCGTAGGGACCGCCGCGTTCGAGCGCGCGCTTGTACGCGGGGCGCGAATGGATGCGCTCCAGGTACGCCATCAGCTTGGGGCGCTTCGCGTCGAGCCCGCCGCGCGCCTGCGAGGCTTCCACCGGGAAGCTCATCTGGATGTCGGCACCGCTGAATTCGTCGCCGGCAAACCATTCGCTCTTGCCGAGCTCGGCTTCCATGAAGTTTAGGTGCCCCGTGATGTTCGGGTTGATGAACGCGCCCTTGGCCTTGGCCGCGATGGCCTTGGCGATCGGCTTGGCGAAGAACGGCATCTTGGCCGTCTCGATGCGGTCGAACACCAGCTTCAGCAGCAGCGGCGACATGGCCGTGCCTTCGGCGAAGTGCAGCCAGTAGCGGTAGCGCAGTGCCTCGGGCGTGCCGGCGGCAGGCGCGAGCCGACCGCTGCCGTAGCGCTCGATGACCGTCTCGATGATGGCACCCGATTCCGCGAGCGTGAGTCCGTCGTCCGTCGTGACCACGGGCGACTTGCCCAGCGGATGAACGGCCCGCAGCGAAGCGGGCGCCAACATGGTTTGCGAATCGCGCTCGTAGTGGACGATCTCGTAGGGCAGGTCGAGCTCTTCGAGCAGCCAGAGCACACGCTGCGAGCGTGAGTTGTTGAGGTGGTGGACGGTGAGCATGGGGGCGGGCCTTGAGAAGGATTCGGGGCGCGCGGAGTCTACCGAACAAACAGCGAAAGAAGCCCCCGGACTCTTTTCGTGAAACACCGAGGAACCGGCTCTGCCGGGCCTCAGGTGTTGCCCCCGGTAGGGGGTTGGAGAAGCGACACGAAGTGCGCGAAGCCTGGGGGCGAGCCTGTTATGAGCTGAACAGGAAGTTCATCACGTCGCCATCCTTCACGACGTATTCCTTGCCTTCCGAGCGCATCTTCCCCGCGTCCTTGGCGCCCTGCTCGCCCTTGAAGGCGATGTAGTCCTCGAACGCGATGGTCTGGGCGCGGATGTAGCCCTTCTCGAAGTCGCCGTGGATCACGCCGGCCGCCTGCGGGCCGGTGTCGCCGATGTGGATGGTCCAGGCGCGCACTTCCTTCACCCCGGCGGTGAAGTAGGTCTGCAGGCCCAGCAGCTTGTAGGCCGCGCGGATCAGGCGGTTCAGACCCGGCTCTTCCTGGCCGATTTCGGCGAGGAACATCTTCTTGTCCTCGTCGTCCATCTCGGACAGGTCGGCCTCGATCTTGGCGCAGATGGCGACCACGGGCGCGCCCTGCTTGGTGGCGTACTCGCGCAGGCGGTCGAGGTAGGGGTTGTTCTCGAAGCCGTCCTCGGCCACGTTGCCCACGAACATCGCGGGCTTGGCGGTGATCAGCGTGAACGACTTCACCAGCGGCTGCTCTTCCTTGGTGAAGGAAAGCGCGCGCACCGGGATGTTCTCGTTGAGCGAAGCCTGGCAGCGCTCGAGCAGGGCGACGAGCTTTTGCGCTTCCTTGTCGCCGGAACGCGCGACCTTGGTGTGGCGGTGCAGCGCCTTCTCGACCGTGGCCAGGTCGGCCAGGCAGAGTTCGGTCTGGATCACCTCGATGTCGGAGATCGGATCGACCTTGCCGGCCACGTGGATCACGTTCTCGTCGTCGAAGCAGCGCACCACGTTCACCGTGGCATCGGTCTCGCGGATGTGTGCGAGAAACTTGTTGCCCAGGCCTTCGCCGGTGCTGGCACCGGCCACCAGGCCGGCTATGTCGACGAACTCGACGATCGCGGGCACCACGCGCTCGGGCGTGACGATCTCGCTCAGCGCGGCCAGCCGCGGATCGGGCACTTCCACCACGCCCACGTTGGGCTCGATGGTGCAGAAGGGATAGTTTTCCGCTGCGATACCGGCCTTGGTCAGCGCATTGAAAAGGGTGGATTTACCGACGTTGGGCAGGCCGACGATGCCGCATTGCAAACTCATGGGGGGTCCTCTTGGGTAACCGCGGATTTTAGGCGAGCAGGCTTGCATGCCCCTTGGGCACGCCTTCGAGCCCCCAAAACTGCATGCCCGAAATCAGGGTTAGCACTCATTGGCAAACGTTTGCGCAAACGTTTTCGTTGGTTAACATCGGAGCCCCCGGCAAAGACCGGCGTACCCGCTGCCCCATCACCTCAGGAGACATTCACCATGAAGTTCACCCGCCGTACCCTGCAAAGCGCCGCCGCCCTGACGCTGCTGGGCGCCTTCGCCGCAACGCCCGCCTTCGCCCAGGACAAGCCCAAGGTCGCGCTGGTCATGAAGTCGCTGGCCAACGAATTCTTCCGCACCATGGAAGACGGCGCCAAGGCGCACAACAAGGCCAACGCCTCGCAATACACGCTGGTCGCCAACGGCATCAAGGACGAGACCGACACCGCCGCCCAGATCAAGATGGTCGAGCAGATGGTGGCGCAGAAGATCAACGCGCTGGTCATTGCGCCTGCCGATTCGAAGGCGCTGGTGCCGGTGATCAAGGCCGCCATCGACAAGGGCATCCTGGTGGTCAACATCGACAACCAGCTCGACGCCGCCGCACTGAAGGAAAAGGGCATCCAGGTGCCCTTCGTCGGCCCCGACAACCGCGCCGGCGCCAAGCTGGTGGGCGACGCGCTCGCCAAGGACCTGAAGTCGGGCGACAAGGTCGGCATCATCGAAGGCGTGTCGACCACCTTCAATGCCCAGCAGCGCACGCTGGGCTACCAGGACGCCATGAAGGCCGCCGGCGTGACGGTGGTCGGCGTGCAGTCGGGCCAGTGGGAAATCGACAAAGGCAACACGGTGGCCGCCGGCATGATGCGCGAGCACCCCGACCTGAAGGCCCTGCTGGCCGGCAACGACAGCATGGCGCTGGGCGCGGTGGCGGCGGTCAAGGCCGCGGGCAAGACCGGCAAGGTGCTGGTGGTGGGCTACGACAACATCGGCGCCATCAAGCCGATGCTGGCCGACGGCCGCGTGCTCGCCACGGCCGACCAGTTCGCCGCCAAGCAGGCCGTGTTCGGCATCGAGACCGCGCTGAAGGCCATCGCCGACAAGAAGAAGCAGTCGGAAATGCCCGCCGAAGTGAAGACCGACGTGGTGCTGGTCACCAAGTCGTCGAAGTGAATGTTGCTCGCCCCCAGGCAGCGCGCACTTCGTGTCGCAACGCCCACCCGTGCCGGGGGCAGCACCCACGGCCCGGCGAAGCCGGTTCCGTGGTGTTTCTGGAATGAATGAGGTTGCCCATCGATGGCTGACAACGATCGCAGCGCGCCCGTGCTTTCGCTGAGCGCGCTCGGCAAGGACTATGCGGCGCCGGTGCTGGACGACGTCTCGCTCGTGCTCCACGCCGGCGAAGTGCTGGCCCTCACGGGCGAGAACGGCGCCGGCAAGAGCACGCTGTCGAAGATGGTGTGCGGCCTGGTGCAGCCCACGCGCGGCCAGATGCTGCTCGACGGCAAGCCCTTCGCGCCCGCCTCGCGGCGCGACGCCGAGCGCCTGGGCGTGCGCATGGTCATGCAGGAGCTCGGCCTCGTCACCACGCTGTCGGTGGCCGAGAACCTGCTGCTCGACCGCCTGCCCAACAAGACCGGCTGGATCCGCCGCGGCAAGCTGCACGAGCTGGCCGCGCGGCAACTGGCCAAGATCGGCATGCAGAACATCGACCCAGCCACGCCCGTGGCGCGGCTGGGCATCGGCCAGCAGCAGATGGTCGAGATTGCCCGCAACCTGCAGGACGACACGCGCGTGCTGGTGCTCGACGAGCCCACCGCCATGCTCACCCCGCGCGAAACCTCGCACCTGTTCGAGCAGATCGACCTGCTGAAGGCGCGCGGCGTGGCCATCGTCTACGTGTCGCACCGGCTCGAGGAACTGCAGCGCATCGCCGACCGCGTGGCGGTGCTGCGCGACGGCCGGCTGGTCGACGTGCGCGCGATGGCCGGTGTGCGCGAATCTGAGCTGGTGCAGCGCATGGTCGGGCGCGCGGTGCACGAGCACGAAGGGCGCGATCGCCGCACTGCCGGCCCCGTGCTGCTGAGCGCGCGCGGCATCGGCCGGGCGCAGGTGGTTCGCGATGTCGACATCGACCTGCGCGCGGGCGAAGTCATGGGCCTGGCCGGCCTGGTCGGCTCGGGCCGGACCGAGCTGGTGCGGCTGCTGTTCGGCGCCGATCGCGCGGACCGTGGCGAGATCACGCTGTATGAAAAGGGCCAGCCCACGCAGCATGCGCGCAAGGGCTGGCGCTCGCCGATGCAGGCGATTCGCGCCGGCATCGGGCTGGTCACGGAAGACCGCAAGTCGCAAGGGCTGCTGCTGACGCAGTCGATCCGCGTCAACGCCACCCTGAGCGACCTGGGCGCCGTCTCGCGCGGCGGCTGGCTGCTGCGCGCCAGGGAGCGCGGCATTGCGCAGCGCCTGGTGGAGCTGCTGCGCATTCGCTCGCGCAGCATCGAGCAGCCCGTCGCCACGCTCAGCGGCGGCAACCAGCAGAAGGTGGTGTTCGCGCGCTGGCTGCACCGCGAATGCAAGGTGCTGCTGCTGGACGAACCCACACGCGGCGTGGACGTGGGCGCGCGCGCCGACCTCTATGCCGAACTCGACCGCATGACCGACGCCGGCCGCGCACTGCTGATGGTGTCGAGCGACCTGCGCGAACTGATGGCCATGTGCGACCGCATCGGCGTGATGAGCGCGGGCCGGCTGGTCGCGGTGTTCGAGCGCGGCGAATGGAGCGAGCAGTCGCTGCTGGCCGCCGCATTCAGCGACGCCACCGGGCGCGCGCCCTCCGCCGCTGCCCTTGCTTCAGCCCCCACCGACAACGTCCCGGCCACCGCCGACACACCATGACCGCTGCCGCCTCCCCGACCCCCACCAAGCCGTCCGCGCAGTCCGCGCTCAAGGGCCAGCTGGGCACCTACCTCGGCCTCACCGTCGTGCTCGTGGGCATGATCGCGCTGTTCGGCTCCATGAGCGAATACTTCCTCACGCGCGACACCTTCGTCTCCATCGCCAACGAAATTCCCGCGCTGGCCGTGATGGCGGTGGGCATGACCTTCGTGCTGATCATCGCGGGCATCGACCTGTCCGTCGGCTCGGTGCTGGCGCTCAGCGCGGCCGTCACCGCCGCCGCCATCCTCGAATGGAAGCTCTCGGTGCCTGTCGCCGCAGTGCTCGGCCTCGTCACCGGCCTGCTTTGCGGCACGGTCACGGGCGCGGTGTCGGTGGCCTGGCGGCTGCCGAGCTTCATCGTCTCGCTGGGCATGCTCGAAGCGGTGCGCGGCGGTGCCTACCTGGTGACCGACTCGCGCACGCAGTACGTGGGCGACGCCATCTCGGGCCTGGCCGCGCCGTGGATCGGCGGCATCTCCGCAGCCTTCGTGCTGGCGGTGGTGCTGGTGGTCGCAGGGCAGGTGGTGCTCACGCGCACGGTGTTCGGCCGGCACGTGGTCGGCATCGGCACCAATGAAGAAGCGATGCGCCTGGCGGGCGTGGACCCGCGCCCCATCCGCATCATCGTGTTCGCCGTCACCGGCCTGCTGGCCGGGCTCGCGGGCCTGATGCAGTCGGCGCGCCTCGAGGCGGCCGACCCGAACGCCGGCGTCGGCATCGAGCTGCAGGTGATCGCGGCCGTGGTCATCGGCGGCACCAGCCTCATGGGCGGGCGCGGCTCGGTGATCAACACCTTCTTCGGCGTGCTGATCATCGCGGTGCTCGAAGCCGGGCTGGCGCAGGTGGGCGCGAGCGAGCCGAGCAAACGCATCATCACCGGCGCCGTGATCGTGGTGGCCGTCATCATCGACACCCTGCGCCAGCGCCGGGCCGACCGCCGCCTGGCCTGACGCCCTTCCACACATCCAGGAAACCGACACAGCCATGGCCACCATCAAGGACGTCGCACTGCAGGCGGAAGTCTCCGTCACCACCGTGTCGCACGTGGTCAACGACACGCGCCACGTGAGCCCCAAGGTGCGCGAGCGCGTGGAGCTTGCCATCCGCGAGCTGGGCTACGTGCCCAACGCGATGGCGCGCAGCCTGAAGAGCAACACCACCTCGACGCTGGGCATGCTGATTCCCAACAGCTCCAACCCCTACTTCGCCGAGATCGTGCGCATCGTGGAAGACCGCTGCTTCGCCGCCGGCTACACGCTGGTGCTGTGCAACACCGACGACGAGCCGCAGCGCCAGAGCGTGTACCTGAAAGTGCTGGCCGAGCGCCGCATCGACGGGCTGATCGTGGTGTCGACCGGCGCGGGTACCGGCACCGACGACAGCGCCTCCCTGGCCAAGCAGCTGCACGGCCTGCGCGTGCCGACCGTGCTGGTCGACCGCGAGATCGACGACCCGGCCTGCGACCTCGTGGAAACCGCGCACATGCAGGGCGGCCTGCTCGCGGTGCGGCACCTGCTGTCGCTGGGCCACAAGCGCATCGCCTGCATCGGCGGGCCGGTGGGCGTGATGCCGAGCGAGCAGCGCGTCGAAGGCTGGCGCATGGCGCTGGCCGAGAGCGGCGCCACCCCCGACATCGCCGACGCCGATGCGCTGCTGTGGCGCGGCGGCTTCACCAGCCAGGGCGGCTACGAGGCCATGCACGCCATCCTGCGCACCGAGCGCAAGCCCTCGGCCGTGTTCGTCTGCAACGACCTGATGGCCATTGGCGCGCTGCGCGCGGCGCATGAAAGCGGTGTGCGCGTGCCCGACGAGCTGTCCATCGTGGGTTTCGACGACATCGAACTGTCGGCCTACATGAGCCCCCCGCTGACCACCGTGGCGCAGCCCAAGGAGCGCATCGGCGCGCTGGCGGTCGACATGCTGCTCGAACGCGTCAGCGGCAAGCGGCGCGATGCGCGCAAGGTGGTGCTGCAGCCCGAGCTGCGCGTGCGCGCCTCCACGGCACGCCATGCGAGCTTCCGCGAAGCGACCGTGCCGGCGGACCACAGCCCGTCCGCCTCTTCCACATCTTCCACGCCGACCCGAAAGTCCCGTACTCCGTGACCCCCGTGACCCCCGTGCCTTCGACGCCTTCTTCCAGCCGCAACCCGCCGCCGCGCATCGTGGTGCTCGGCAGCCTCAACATGGACCTGGTGCTGCGCGTGCCGCACGCGCCGGCCGCGGGCGAAACCCTGCTCGGCCATTCGATCGCCACCATTCCCGGCGGCAAGGGCGCCAACCAGGCGGTGAGCTGCGCGCGCGAAGGCGCCCGCGTGCAGATGATCGGCTGCGTGGGCGACGACGCGCACGGCACGGCCCTGCGCGACGCATTGCGCAGCGACGGCATCGACACCACGGCGCTGCGCACGGTGTCCGGCGAGCCGACCGGCACCGCCCTGATCCTCGTGGAGGACAGCGGCCAGAACCGCATCGTCATGATTCCCGGCGCCAACGCCCGGGTCGCGCTCGACGAGGCCGCGCTGACACAGCAAGTGCAGGGTGCCGCCTTCCTGGTGACGCAGTTCGAGACGCCGATGGACCAGGTCGCGCGCGCCATCGCGGTGGCGCACGGCGCGGGCTGCAAGGTGCTGCTGAACCCGTCGCCGATGCAGGCGATCGCGCAGCCGCTGTGGCCGCAGATCGACACGCTGGTGGTCAACGAAATCGAGGCGCAGGCGCTGTGCGGCGAGTCCGCCGACACGCCGCAGCAAGCCGCGCAAGCCGGCCAGGCGCTGCGCGCCAAGGGCATTGCGCGCGTGGTCGTGACGCTGGGCGCGCGCGGCGCGGTGGCGGTCGACGCCGACGGGGCGCGCCACCATCCCGCGCCGAAAGTGCAGGCGGTCGACACCACGGCCGCCGGCGACACCTTCCTGGGCGCGCTCGCCGTGGCGCTGGGCGAAGGCCAGTCCTTCGACGAGGCCGTGCGCCTGGGCATTCGCGCCGCGGCGCTGTGCATCCAGCAGCCCGGCGCCCAACCCTCCATTCCGCGGCGCGACGCCGTGCTGCAAAGCCCCCTGCCGCCCGACTGGACCGCGCTGTGAAACGTACCGCCCTGCTGCACGCCGAACTGTCCCAGGTGATCGCCTCGCTCGGCCATGGCGACATGCTGGTGCTCGGCGATGCCGGCCTGCCGATTCCCGACGGCCCGCGCCGCATCGACCTGGCCGTGGCGCGCGGCGTGCCGCAGCTCGACGACGTGCTGAAGGCCGTGCTGTCCGAGATGCAGGTCGAAGGCATCGTGGTGGCCGGCGAGGCGCTGGGCGACGCCGGGCAGTTGCCGGGCTGGTTCCCGCAGTCGCTCGGCATCGCGCCGCAGACCGTGTCGCACGAAGAATTCAAGCGCCGCACCGCCAAGGCCCGCGCCATGGTGCGCACGGGCGAATGCACGCCCTACGCCAACATCATCCTGATCGCCGGCGTGAGCTTCTGAGGCGCCCGCCGGGGGCGGTTTACTCGAACCTGTAGTTCGCGCCCACGGCCTGCCCCACCTTGAGCGTGTATTCCACGCCCTGGATCACGATGCAGTTCATGCCGAAGGTGATGCCGCCGTCCACGCGCGGGTCCTTGCGGTAGGTGCGCAGCATGTCGCCCACTTCGGGGCTGCTCAGGGCCGTGGCCGGGTCGATGTCCGGAATCGGGCAGCGGGTGCAGGGCTTGACAGGGCGCAGCTCGGCCTCGCCTTCGCCGGTGGTGATGTGCAGCGCGTCGACGCGGTCCTCGTCGTGCGACTCCATGCCGGCGAGCACGATGTTCGGGCGAAAGCGCTCGATGCCGACCGCGGCGTGGCCGGCCGCGGCGAGCCGCTCGTTCAGGTCCGCCAGCGAGCCCTCGCTGGCCACCAGCACCGGAAAGCCGTCGGCGAACTGGTTCTCCGCCTCGACGCCGTCGGTCCATTTCAGGCTCGACAGGCGCTTGTGCTCGGGGTCGAAGCGCACCAGGCGCAGCGTCTGCGGCTTGCCGGGCTCCGAGAGAAAGTCGCTGAACCACTGGGCGGCGATGTCGCCCATGTCGTAGGCGGCCACCTCGTCCCTCCACACGCGCACGCGCACCGGCTGCTCGACCCGGTCGAAGGCCAGGTGCAGCGCCAGCATGCCGGGCGCGCGCAGCACCACTTCCATGTGCTTCATCTGCGGGCGGATCAGCGCCATGCGCGGCAGCTGCCGCTGGGTGACGAATTCGCCTTGCGCGTCGACCACCATCCACGCACGGTCGAACTCCAGGCCGGTCTCGGTCAGCAGCATTTCGGGGAGCTCGACGCCGGCACAGGACTTGACCGGGTAGATGAACAGGCGCGCGATGGTGGCTTCGAGGTCGAAAGCGGGCTGGGACACGGTGAGGGTTCCTTGGTTGCTTGGAAGGCGGCCGCAATTGTCCCGCAGCTTCAAGACCACGGCAGCCCAGGCCAGGGAGACCGCCCGACCGGCCTTGCCGGGCCGCGGGTATCGCCCCCGCGCGGGGCTTGGCGAAGCGGCACGAAGTGCGCAAAGACCGGGGGCCGTCCATGTTCTTACAATGAATTCATGGCCCTCCCCCCAGAAGTTTGCATTCGTGGCGCCGGCATCGTCGGCCGCACGCTGGCCCTGCTGCTCGCGCGCGAGCGTGTGCGCGTCGCGCTGGTCGTGCCTCCGGCCGCGCAGGGCAAGGAAGACATCCGCGCGTACGCGCTCAATACCGCCTCCCGGGCCCTGCTCGAATCGCTGCGCGCCTGGCCCGACGCGGCCCACGCCACCGCGGTGCGCGAAATGCTGGTGCACGGCGACGAAGGCGGACGCGTGCAGTTCAGCGCCGCGCGCCAGAAGGTCGATGCGCTCGCCTGGATCGTCGACGTGCCCGCGCTCGAGCAGCAACTGGTTGACGCGGTGCGCTTCCAGCCCCTGATCGAGATCGTCGCCGAGCCCGTGGCCGCACCGCTCACCGTGGTGTGCGAAGGCAAGGCCAGCAGCACGCGCGAGGCGCTCGGCGTGAGCTACGAGGTCACACGCTACCCGCAGCACGCGATCGCGGCGCGCATGGAGGCCGGCCAGTCGCACGACGGCATCGCGCGCCAGTGGTTCAACGACAAGGGCGAGGTGCTCGCGCTGCTGCCGCTGGGCGGCATGCACGGCAAGGCGGTCGCGCTGGTGTGGTCGGTCGACCAGCTGCGCGCACCGGCCCTGCTGGCACAGGGCGACGAGGAATTCAACGCCGCCGTGACCGAGGCCAGCCACAACGCGCTCGGCGCCCTCCAGCTCACGAGCGAACGCGGCGCCTGGCCGCTGGCCCGCGCCATTGCCGACCGCTGGACCGGCGCCATGCCCGGGCAGCCGACGCGCTCGTGGGCGCTGGCGGGCGACGCCGCCCACACCGTGCACCCGCTCGCGGGCCAGGGCCTGAACCTGGGCCTGGCCGACGCGGCCGCGCTGGCCGGGGTGATCAAAAACCGCGACTACTGGCGCAGCGTGGGCGACGCGCGCCTGCTGCGCCGCTACGAGCGCGAGCGCCGCGCCGACGTGCTGCAGATGAGCCTGGCCACCGACGGGTTGCAGCAACTTTTCTCGCACAACCTGGGTCCACTTCCTGCATTGCGCAACTGGGGCATGCGCGGTTTCGACCGCACGCGCCTGGTGAAGCACTGGATCACGGCGCAAGCCATGGGCCTGAAGGCCTGACCGTTCTCTTTCGCCCTCTTTACGCACAGCACCAACGGATCTCCCCGATGACACTCGCACGCAACCTCCTTCTCGCCGCCTGCACGCTGGGCGCGGTCGTGGCCGCCACCGCCGGCGAAGCCGAGATCCGCAAGAACCTGCCCTTGCGCATTCCGCAGTTCCCGGCCATCGACGAGGTGTCGAAGGCACCCGTGCCGGGCCTGTACGAAGTGCGCGTGAACGGCTCGCAGATCTTCTACACCGACGAACAGGGCAACTACCTGATCCAGGGCAACCTGATCGACGTGAAGACGCGCAAGAACCTGACGGAAGAGCGCGTCGAGAAGCTCACCGCCGTCGCCTTCGACCAGTTGCCGCTGAAAGACTCGATCAAGATCGTGCGCGGCAACGGCAAGCGCAAGCTGGCGGTGTTCGAAGACCCGAACTGCGGCTACTGCAAGCGCTTCGAGAAGGACATGAAGACGGTCGACAACGTCACCGTGTACCTGTTCCTGTACCCGGTGCTCGGCCCCGATTCGACCGTCAAGTCGCGCGACATCTGGTGCAGCAAGGACAAGGGCAAGGCCTGGGGCGACTGGATGGAAGCCAGCGCCAAGCCGGCCACGGCTTCGGGCAGCTGCGACGTGACCGCGCTGCAGCGCAACGTCGAGTTCGGCCGCAAGTACAACATCACCGGCACGCCCACGCTGATCTTCAGCGACGGCACGCGCACCCCCGGCGCCATTCCCGCAGAGCAGGTCGAGAAGCAACTCGCCGCCTCGTCCAGCTGATGGCGACGAAAACCCCCGTTCGGCGCGCGGCCGTGGCAGCGCCTGAGGCAGGCGTGCGTTATCGCGTGGCGTGCACCGACCTGCATGCGCACCTGTTCAGCGTCACGCTGACCATCGACGCCCCCGACGCCCAGCAGCGCCTGACGCTGCCGGTGTGGATTCCGGGCAGTTACCTGGTGCGCGAGTTCTCCAAGAACCTGCAGGGCCTGCGCGCCACGCAGGGCCGCCGCAAGCCCGCGCTGACGCAGCTGGACAAATGCAGCTGGCTGGTCGAATGCACGCCCGGCCAGCCGCTGGTGCTGAACTACCAGGTCTGCGCCTACGACAACTCGGTGCGCACCGCCTGGCTCGACGCCGAGCGCGGCTTCTTCAACGGCACCAGCGTGTGCCTGCGGGTGGAAGGCCAGACCGAAGCGCCGCATGCGCTGGACATCGTCGCGCCGGCGCTGGCCGCCGGCGCCGCGCGCTGGTCCTGCGCCACCGCGCTGGTGCCGGTCAAGACCGACGGGCACGGCTTCGGCAGCTACCGGGCCTCGGGTTACGACGAGCTGGCCGACAGCCCGGTCGAGCTGGGCGCCTTCTGGAGCGCCGAGTTCGAGGCCTGCGGCGTGCCGCACCGCTTCGTGATCGCGGGCGCCGCCGCCTCGTTCGACGGCGAGAAGCTCATTGCCGACACCCAGGCCATCTGCGAAGCCGAAATCCGCTTCTGGCACGGCGACAAGGCCGGCAAGCGCGGCGGGCCGAAGCTGCCCATCGACCGCTACGTGTTCATGCTCAACGCGGTGGACGACGGCTACGGCGGCCTCGAACACCGCCATTCCACGGCGCTCATCTGCAACCGCCGCGACCTGCCGCAGCGCGGCGCCAAGAAGCAGCCCGAGGGGTACACCACGTTGATGGGCCTCATCAGCCACGAGTACTTCCACACCTGGAACGTCAAGCGCATGCGGCCGGCCGAGTTCGCGCGCTACGACTACGGCCGCGAGAACTACACGCAGCTGCTGTGGTTCTTCGAGGGCTTCACCAGCTACTACGACGACCTGCTGCTGCGCCGCGCCGGACGCATCGACGACGGCGCCTATCTGCGCCTGCTGAACAAGACCCTCAACCAGGTCATGCAGACGCCGGGACGCCTGGTGCAGCCGGTGGCCGACGCCAGCTTCGACGCCTGGGTCAAGTACTACCGCCAGGACGAGCAAACGCCCAACAGCACGGTGAGCTACTACACCAAGGGCGCGCTGGTAGCGCTGTGCTTCGACCTCACGCTGCGCCACGAAGGCAAGGGCACGCTTGACGACGTGATGCGCCACCTGTGGACGCACAGCGGCAACGGCGGCCCGATCAGCGAGGCCGACATTGCCGCCGCGCTGGAGGCCGTAAGCGGCCGCTCATACGCCGATGAGCTGGCGCGCTGGGTGCATTCGACCGAGGAGCTTCCGCTCGCGCAACTGCTGCGCGCGCACGGCGTGGCCACGCTGGAAGACCCGTCGCAGCAGGCCCAGGTGCTCGGCCTGCGTGTGGCCGAGGCCGGCGGCAGCGTGCAGGTGAAGGTGGTGCTGCGCGGCGGCGCGGCCGAGAAGGCCGGCTTTTCCGCGAACGACGAGTGGATCGGCATCGAGCTGCCCGCCGTCGCCAAGCGCGGCCAGCAGCGCCCGGCGCAGGCCTGGCGCATCGCCAAGCTCGACGACCTGGCGCTGTACCTGGGCGACACGACGAAGTTCACGGCCATCGTGGCGCGCGACCGCAAGCTGATCAGGCTGCCGCTGGTGCTGCCGGCCGGCGTGACCACCTGGCGCCTGTTCGCGCACGACGCCACCAAGCTGGCGGGCTGGCTGAAGGGCTAGGCGTTTTCCGCGGCGCCAGGGTGCCGCACGAAGCGCATCGGCTGCGGCTCGCCGACCAGCACGCAAGGCTTGCCGGTGCGCCGGCAGTGGTCTTGTACACGCCAGTAGGCGCCGTGGCTCACGCAGCCGGTCTGGCAGATCACGAGGTCGGCCGCGCGCAGGCTGGCTTCCAGCGCAGGGTCGTCCGCGTTGTCGCCGCCGTCGTGGTGCAGGTAGCGGCCGCCGGCGATCTCGACCAGCTGCCGTGCGAGCGACGGCGCTTCTTCTTCCTGGCCCACGCACAGCACGGCCTTTTCACGCAGGTCGGCCGGCACGTGCGGCGGCGGCGGCGGCGCCATCAGATGACGGCGCCTGTCCGGCGACAGCAAGGTGTTCAGCCGCTTGGGCAGCGCCCCGCCCACGGCCGCGCGCACCGCCAGCTCTTCGCGCACGATGGCAATGGCCGAGTCGCGTGCCACCAGCGCGCCGCGTAAACGGACGATCTGCGCCTCTAGCCTTTCCACCAGCGCGGCCTGCTCGACCAGCAGGCGCGAGCATCGCTCCTGCACGCGGGCATAGGCCCGCAGCAACACGGCATGTTCTTGCATCGGCAACTCCATGGCGGGCATTCTAGATGAGAACAATTCTCAACTAAAGACCGTTTGCCGCTCAGTGCGAAACCGACTTCGAGAACACGTTCACCACCACCACGCCCGCGATGATCAGCCCGAGTCCCGCGATGGCCGGCCCGTCGAGCTTCTGGCCGAACCACAGCCAGCTCACCAGCGAGATCAGCACGATGCCCACGCCGGACCAGATCGCATAGGCAATGCCGGTCGGAATGGTGCGCAGCGTCAGCGAGAGAAAGAAGAAGGCCACCGCATAGCCGGCCACTGCGGCCAGCGTGGGCCAGAGCTTCGAAAAACCGTCGGAGCCCTTCAGGAAACTGGTGGCGATCACTTCGGCCACGATGGCGACGAACAGGTAGGCGTAGTTGGATGTCATGGCCGGGCACTCTAGGGAAAGCCGGCGCGCAGCGCCATCTGGGCCCAGGGAGTCCCTGCGGCTTGCGCAGGGCATGGCAGCGGAATTTGACGCCCTCCCGCGGCTGTGCGCACACGTGCGGCCCACCGGCATGCTGGGTATAGTGAAGCGCGTTTTTCCCCCAGTTCCCCCGATCCCCAGATACCCCCCGGAGACACCATGAGCTACGAAAACATCGAAGTACGGACCGAAGCAGGCAAGGTCGGCATCATCACCCTCAACCGCCCCAAGGCCCTGAACGCACTGAACGACGCGCTCATGACCGAACTGGGCCAGGCCCTGAAGGCCTTCGACGCGGACGACGCCATCGGCTGCATCATCCTCACGGGCAGCGAACGCGCGTTCGCGGCGGGCGCCGACATCGCGGCCATGGCCAAGTACAGCTTCATCGACACCTACAAGGGCGACTACATCACGCGCAACTGGGAAAGCATTCGCTCCATTCGCAAGCCGGTGATCGGCGCGGTGGCCGGCTTCGCGCTGGGCGGCGGCTGCGAGCTGGCGATGATGTGCGACTTCATCATCGCGGCCGACAACGCCAAGTTCGGCCAGCCCGAGATCAAGATCGGCGTGATCCCCGGCGCCGGCGGCACGCAGCGCCTGCCGCGCGCGGTGGGCAAGAGCAAGGCCATGGACATGGTGCTCACCGCCCGCATGATGGATGCCGCCGAAGCCGAGCGCGCGGGCCTCGTGAGCCGCGTGGTGCCCTTCGAGAAGCTCGCCGACGAGGCGCTGGGCGCGGCGCTGGTGATCTGCGGCTACTCGCAGATCTCGGTGATGGCGGCCAAGGAGTCGGTCAACCGCGCCTTCGAGAGCGGCCTGAGCGACGGCGTGATGTTCGAGCGCCGGCTGTTCCATGCGCTGTTCGCCACCCTCGACCAGAAGGAAGGCATGGACGCCTTCCTGAACAAGCGCGCACCGGACTTCAAGAACGCCTGAGCGGCGCGCCGGTCAACGCGTCAATACCGAGCGCAAGGCGTCGAGCGCCTGGGCTGGCGGCGCGCCGACCAGCGCGGTGCCGCCGGGCTGCGGTGTCCAGCGCACCTGGCCGCCGGCGATCTCCAGCACGGCGATGAGCGCGCCGCCGCGGTAGAAAGCCAGGCGCGCCTCGACCGGTGCGTCCAGCGATGCATCGGGTGCCGTGGCAGAACGCGCCACCGTGCCCACCAACGCGGGCAACCCTTCGATATCGCCGCGCTCGCGGCGCTCCTCGGCGCCCGCGCGTGTGAAGCTCAACGACGTCCATCGCTCCAGTGCGGCGAAAGGCGGCACAGCGACGCGGGACGGTGCGGCCTTGGCGGCTGCGCGCGGCGCGGCATCGCGCAACGCACCGGAAGCGTCCGCATTGGCACCGCCCTGGCTGGCGAGCGCCGATGCATCCGGCGATGGGCGCGAGAGCGGTGCGGCGGCGATGGCCGGCGGCGGCGCGACGGATGCAGCGGGCGCAGCAGGCGCCGGCGGCGCGAAGGCGCGGCGGCGTTCGTTGTCCACGCGCTCCTCACGACGTTCGTCCTGTGCAGGTGCGGGCACGGAGGGCTCGGCCACGACGGCGGGGGGCGCAGAAGGCGCAGAAGGCACAGAAGGCACAGAAGGCGCGACAGGTGCCGCCGCGGCGGGCGCCGGAGCCGCCTGTTTGCGCGCCGGCTGGGCACGCGCAGTTTCCTTGGCGGACGATGAATCACGCAGCACGTTGGCGCGCTGTTCGGCCGCGGGCGCAGCCGGGGCCGGAGCGGCCGGTGCCTGCTGTGCCGCCACCGGCGGTGGCGGCACGGGTTCGGGCGTGGCGGGTGCCACAGGTGCCACAGGTGCCACAGGTGCCACAGGTGCCGCAGGTGCTTCAGCCGCGGGCGCGGCGGCCCCGCCGACACGCGCCTCGCCATCGAGCCGCGCATCGGGCACCGGCTCGCTGCGCCACAGCACCGTGACGAACGCGGCGACGAGCACCGTGGCGAAGGCCGCATTCCACGGCATGCGCGAACGCGGCTCACCACCGCCGCCGAGCAGGCGACGCCACCACGGCATCGCACGCGCGCTGTTGGCGGCGGCGGCGCCCGTTGCCGAGACCGGCGCCACAGCCAGGTTGTGCGCCATCTTCAGGATCGCGTCGCGCGTGCGCGCATCGGGCGCCGCATCGCGGTCGGGGGCGTGGTCGAGCGCGCGGCGCAATGCCGGGTCGCGCAGGCCGTCGGCTTCTTCGTCGAATTCGGTGCGATTGCCGCTCATGCCCGTTGCTCCAGCACCGACAGATAGCGCGCCATGCAGCCGCGCAGTTTCTGCAACCCGTAGCGCAGCCGGCTGCGCACGGTCTCGTATCCGATCTCCAGGCTCGCGGCCAGCGCCTCGACGGTCAGCCCGTCTTCATGGTGCAGCAGGAAGGCCGCGCGCTGGTCGGCCGGCAGCTCGTCGAGGCAGGCCAGCAGGCGGCGGCCGGCGGCGCGCCAGAACGCAAGCTCTTCGGCCGACGGATGCGCGGCCGCATCGAGCGCGCCACGCACGCCGCGCGCCAGCGTGGGCACGGCGTCGCCGTCGTCTTCCGCATGCGCGTCGAGCGTCACTTCGCGCCCGCTCACGCGCAGGCGGTCCATGGCGAGGTTGTGGGCGATGGTGAAAGCCCAGGTGCGCCAGGTCGCGCCCTGCGGCGAGAAGCTGTCGCGCGCCGAGATGATGCGCACCCAGGTGTCCTGGAACACCTCGTCGGCCTGCGCTGCGAGCCGCGCGCCCAGCAGCCGCTTGACGAAGCGGAACAGCCCGCCTTCGTGGCGCGCGTAGAGCACGTCGAACGCGGCGGCGTCGCCTTGCGCGTAGGCCAGCATCAACTGGTCGTCGGGCATGGCCTGGCGCTCTGGAGCGTTCTTGGCGGAAGGGGCGCGGGGAAGCGCGGACATCGAGGGATTCTCACCCGAGCTTGTACGGGCGACCGAAGGCATCGGGGTTCGGGCCGGCAAAAAAAGACACACGGGTTTAACCCCGTTGCCGGTGGGCCGCCGTATCAGCCTGCATCCAACCACCCGGAGTTCTTCGATGACCCAGCCTTTCGCTCCCCGGTTTCGCCGCCCGCTCGCCGCGCTGCTGTGCGCCCAACTGCTGCTCACGGCCTGCGGCGCCACCGAGCCCCTTGCGGTTTCAGCCGCTCCCTCCGGCGTGCGATGGCCAACGCCGGCGCCCGACAGCCACGTGCAGGTGACGCAGGCCGTGCCGAACTTCGAGGCGCCGTCGGCCACGAACTGCGCGCGGCCGATCCAGACGCACGAGACGCCTGGCCTCCCGCGCGCCGCGCGGCTTGAAAGAAGCGAGGCCCGCGACAGGCGGGTGCTCGCCGACGAGGCGCCCGTGCCGCATGCATTGCGCAAACCGTCGCCTTCGGCGGCCTACGCTGGCGCCAGCGGCGGGCTGGCTGCGTCCGTGCCGCCCGCCGCGCCGATCGCAGAAGCAGCGCCCGCCGCCATCGCCGTGCCCGCGCCTGCCGCCCCTGCCGCCCCTGCCACGCCACGCGTCGCCCTCCCACCGCCGGCACAGGCCCCGCGCCCCGCCAACGAACCCGTCACCGCCGGCATGGTCGACGACAACGCCGACTTCGGCGAGTACCTCGCCTTCCGCGACCGCACCCAGGTCACGCACCGCGAGCGCGACATCAGCGCGCGCTACCTGCTTCAGGTGCGCGACGCGCGCGGCGCGGTCGTGCCCGACGCCGAAGTGGCCGTGCAGGCTGCGAGCGGCGCCGCCATGTGGGCCCGAACCGATGCGGGCGGGCGCGCCTGGCTGCATCCCAACGCCTTCGACAAGGCGCGCAGCCCGGTGTACGAAGTCACCGTGCGCAAGAACGGCCGGCAGAGCACCGCCTTTCTGCAGCGCGGCCAGAAGAACGCGGTCGACGTGGTGCTCGACAAGCCCGGCGCCCTGCCGAAGCGCGCGCAGCTCGACCTGGTCTTTCTCATCGACGCCACCGGCTCCATGGACGACGAGATCGCCAGGCTCAAGACCACCCTGCGCACCATCGCCGACCAGGTCGCGCGGCTGCCGAGCCGCCCCGACACCTGCTTCGGCCTGGTGGCATACCGCGACCGCAGCGACGACTTCCTGGTGCGCCGCCACGACTTCACCAACGACCTCGACGCCTTCCAGGGCGTGCTCGACAAGCTGCAGGCCGCGGGCGGCGGCGACTACCCCGAGGCCATGAACGAGGCATTGAACGAAACCGTGCACCGGCTCAGCTGGCGCGGCAACGGCACCACCCGCCTCGTGGTGCTGCTGGCGGACGCGCCGCCGCACCAGGACTACGGCGGCCCCCAGTACGACGACGACATGGTGGCCGCGCTGGGCAAGGGCATCAAGGTGCTGGGCGTGGGCGCGTCGGGGCTCGACAAGCAGGGCGAATACATCCAGCGCCAGATCGCGCAGTACACCGGCGGGCGCTTCGTTTTCCTGACGTACAAGGAGGCGGCGAACCCTGCGAGCGGCCCTGGAACGCAGACCGTGCACGACGTCGGCAACTACTCGGTGCAGACGCTGGACAAGCTGATCGTGCGCCTGGTTTCTGAGGAATTGGGCAAGTTGCCCACAGGTGGTTGAAATGAGCCCAAATGCTGGGCTATAATTTTGGGCTTGGTGCTGCACAGCACCAACGGCTCTTTAGCTCAGTCGGTTAGAGCGATGGAATCATAATCCACAGGTCCGCGGTTCGAATCCGTGAAGAGCCACCAACAACAAAAGCCTTGCAGGTCAACGACTTGCAAGGCTTTTTTCATTGCCTGACGGTGGCTGGCCGATAATCCGCGCCGATGCCCCCGCACACCGCACCGAAGCCCAACACGCCCACATCGCCCCGCGCGAGCCTGCGGCGTCCGGGTGCAAGCCTGATCCGCTGGGTCTTGCTGTGGTTCGCGCTGTCGCTGGGCGCGGCCATCGCCTCGCCGTTGGTGCATCCGCAGGCCATGGAACTGGTGTGCTCGGCCACCGGCTCGGTCAAGGCCGTCGTGCACACCGACGACGGCGCGCAAGAGCTCGGCGCCGGCCACATGGACTGCCCGTTGTGCGTGCTCGCAGGCGCCCCGCCCGCAACGCCGGCCGTCGAGCTGCCCACGCCCCTGCCGCTGGCCCATGCGGTGCAGCCGATTCCGTCCGCGCGCATCGCCGCGGCCACCGCTGCGCCCATGCCGGCGCGCGGGCCTCCTTCGCTCTCCTGACGCTTCTTCAGTTCGTGCGCATGGGATGCGACCTCCGGGCGAGGCGCATCGCACGCGCTCCTGTCATGCGGCGGCGCCCGCAGCGGTGCCGCCAAGAGAGTTTTGCTTCAATGACCCACACACCCCATCCCACGCGGCGCCATTTGCTGCTGGCCGGCGGCGGCCTCGCCGCGCTTTCCCTCGCAGCCTGCGACAAGGTGCTGCCCGCCAGCTACAACGGCGTCGACATCACCGGCGCCAGCTACGCGCAGGACTTCCGCCTCACCGACCCCGACGGCCGCGAACGCACGCTCGCCGACTTCAAGGGCAAGGCCGTGATGATGTTCTTCGGCTTCACCCAGTGCCCCGACGTGTGCCCCACCGCGCTCGTGCGCGCGGCCGAGATCAAGCGGCTGCTCGGTGCGCAGGGCGACCGGCTGCAGGTGATCTTCGTCACCGTCGACCCCGAGCGCGACCTGCCCGTGGTGCTCAAGGCCTACACCCAGGCCTTCGACGCGAGCTTCATCGGCCTGTACGGCGACCTGCAAAGAACCGCGGAAACCGCCAAGGCCTTCAAGGTCTTCTACAAGAAAGTGCCCACCGGCTCGTCGTACACCATGGACCACTCGGCCTTCAGCTACGTGTTCGACCCCAAGGGAAAGATCCGCCTCGTGCTGCGCCACGAGCAGAGCGCGGAGGAATGCGCGCAAGACCTTCGCCAGATCCTCGCGGCCACAGCGGCCTGACCTTCATTTCAAAACCAAGGAGCCTCATTCATGACACCCATCGCACGCATCCTCATCGCTTCGGCAGCCCTGCTCGCAGCCAACGCCCACGCCCAGGTCACCGTCAAGGACGCCTGGGTGCGCGCCACAGTGCCGCAGCAAAAGGCCACCGGCGCGTTCATGCAGCTCAGCGCCGCGAAAGACACGCGGCTGGTGTCGGCCAGCTCGAGCGTCACGCCCCTCGTCGAAGTGCACGAGATGGCCATGCAGGACAACGTGATGCGCATGCGGCAGATTCCCGCACTCGACGTGCCCGCCGGCAAGGCCGTCGAGCTCAAGCCCGGCGGCTATCACGTGATGCTGCTCGACCTCAAGCAGCAGGTGAAGGAAGGCGACACCGTGCCGCTCACGCTGGTGTTCGAGGGCAAGGACGGCCGGCGCGAAACCGTCGAGGTGAAGGCGCCGGTGCGTGCGCTCAATGCATCCGCGCAACCGGCGGCCGGGCACGGCGAGCACAAGCACTGAAACGGCAACGGCGGCACCCCATCGGCCGGCCAAAACGGTAACGAGTCCGCACGAAGAAGGCACCGAAAGTGTGCGAAAGGTCCCTTGAATACCCAGTTCAGGGGATAGCGCGCAGTCCATTTGCCTACAAAATGAGCAATTGATAACAAATACTCACAATTCGGGACGCTTCGGCGACCACCCCTTCGTGGGTGGTCTGGTTCGGGCGATGGGTTGACCAGGAGAGGGGCGGCGGTGTCACCAAGGAAAGCCTTGCTTCGGCTGGGCGGCCCGCGGCGGGATCGACGACAGCGTGGAGGCGTAGACAGGGATCTCAGGTGCCGCTTACTTACCTTCTCCGTTTGGCGCATGCCCGCTTGCCCCTGCACGTGACCGACGCACAAGACGTCAGGCGCGTGTCCGTGCTGAAAGCAACGGGTCTCATCGAGGCCGCCATCGACCCCGCGTTCGACCCGGGGGGCAATTACCGGCTCGCGCAAGCGGCGCTGATCATCTGCATCACCGACGACGGGCATACCGAGATCGAGAAGATGCGCACAGGCCGCAGCGAAGCACCGAGGCAGGCCGTCGACACGAAAGGCATCGAGCCGCTCGACTACCTGCGCCGCATCAAGGACGCGTCGTTCCCGCTTCGCGTGGAAGACCACGAGGAGATCAATTGCATCGAGGCGTTGAAGCTCGCCGGCTTCGTCGATGCGGCGATCAGCGCCGCGCTGATGTGGAAGGGCAGCGACCATCCGCCGGAATTGGCGATCGTGAAGCGCATCACGCCGCTGGGGCGGGCGCGGTTGGCAGGGCGCAAGTAGCCTGAGCGCGCTGCGCACCCTGTGCGGATGGAACGGCGTCGGGCGCGGCTAGCGCCGCACGGCGTCCAGCGTTTCGCACTGGCCTTCGATGTCGGCGTGCAACCTGCCCAGCGCCGCCACCACGAACCGCTGAAGCGAGGCGCGATGCACGGCATCGAGAAGAGGCGCTCGTGCATTAGCAGCGTTCGCTTCATCGCGTTGCTCTTCATCCCACGCGAGCAACTGCATCAGCGTGTGCGCACCGTCCACCACATCGCGCGCGTCGTTGAGAAACGAGGCACGCGCGCGTGCCTCGTGGTCGAGTCCCTCGAGGGAATTCCAGACAAAGGGTTTGAACTTCGCGCGCCCGTGCGCAGCAGTGCTTGATGAACCGGCCATGAGGCCTCCTGACATTTCGGTTTTGCAACAACCGACGCACTCGCTGCTAAACGAAGGCGGCGGCTCGAACGGGTTAGCAGACCGGGAAACGCGAGGCGAAACCGGCAGGGCTCGCGCCCTCCCCTCCGAGCCGCCTAAAAGGAAGCCAGAAATGGAAAAGCCGCAAACCAATGCGGTCAGCGGCTTCTTCGCCGCGTTTCTTCAGGCTGCTAAACCCGGCCCCACTCATCGCAAGGCGGAGTGGAATGTAGCGGCGCGCATCGCCGCAGTCAACCGACGGGGCCCATGCGAAAACGCATGGCCGACAACGCACGAGCCCGAGCGCATTAACACGCTTTCCGGCATTCCCCACGCCGCGATAGCCCTCTTTTCGACCCTCGTCGAGGTACTGCCTATTCAACAGGCAACGTGGTGGAAACCCACGCCAGCCGTGGCTTCGCCGGGTCGCCTCCCCGCACAACCCACAGAGTTGTCCACAGAAAAATCGAACAAGTCACGGAACTGTCAAAGAGACGTCGCGGCCACATAACCCTTGAACTGCTCGCGCAACTTGGTCTTCAGCAACTTGCCGGTGGCTGTATGCGGCAGGCTGTCGACGAAAGCCACGTCGTCCGGCAGCCACCACTTCGCCACGCGCCCTGACAGAAAAGTGAGCAATTCCTCGCGCGTGACTTCGGCGCCTGCGCGCTTCACCACGATGAGCAACGGCCGCTCCTGCCACTTCGGATGCGCGATGCCGATGACCGCCGCCTCGGCCACCGCCGGGTGCGCGCTCGCGGCGTTCTCCAGGTCGATGGAAGAAATCCATTCGCCGCCCGACTTGATGACGTCCTTTGCGCGATCGACCAGCTGCACATAGCCGTCCTCGTCGATGTTGGCGACGTCGCCGGTCGGAAAAAAGCCCTCGGCATCGAGCACCGAGCCGCCCTCGCCCTTGAAGTAGCCGCTCGCAATCCACGGCCCGCGCACATGCAGATGGCCGAAGGCCTTGCCATCGTGCGGCAGGCGCTGGCCGTCCTCGCCGACGATCTTCAGCTCCACGCCCCACACGCCGCGGCCCTGGCGCATCTTCACGCGCAGCTGCTCTTCCTTGGGCATCGAAAGGTGCTTGGGCAGCAGGTTGCCGATCACACCGATGGGGCTGGTCTCCGTCATGCCCCAACCCTGCACGAAGTCGGCGCCGAAGTCGCGCTCGAAGCGTTCGATCATGCTGCGCGGCGTGGCCGCGCCGCCCACGCCGATGCGCTTGAGGCCAATGGCGCGCGTGTCGATCTCGGGGTGCGCATCGAAGTACTGGAACAGCATCAGCCAGATGGTGGGCACCGCCTGCGAGAAGCCGACCTTCTCGTCGCGCATCAGCTCGTACAGGCTCTGGCCGTCCATGTGCGGGCCGGGCATGACCAGCTTGGCGCCGGCCATGGCCGCCGCATACGGCATGCCCCAGGCGTTGGCATGGAACATGGGCACGGCGAGCAGCAGCGTCATCTGCGAGTTGACGCCGAAAGTGTCGGGCGCGCATTCCATCAGCGAGTGCAGCACGGTCGAGCGGTGCGAATACAGCACGCCCTTCGGATGGCCGGTGGTGCCCGAGGTGTAGCAAAGCGAAGACGCGGTGCGCTCGTCGAATTCGGGCCATGCATACACCTCGCTCTGCGTGCCCACCAGTTCGTCGTAGCACAGCAGCTGGGGCACGTCGATGGCAGGCATGTGCGCGCGGTCGGTCATGGCGATGAAGGCGCGCACCGACTTCAGCTGCGGCGCGAGCTTCTCGACCAGCGGCGCGAAGTTGGCGTCGAAGAACAGCACCTTGTCTTCGGCGTGGTTGACGATGTAGTCGATCTGCTCCGGAAAGAGCCGCGGGTTCACGGTGTGCAGCACCGCGCCCGCACCCGAGACACCGAAGTACAGCGCCAGGTGGCGCCAGGTGTTCCACGCGAGCGTGCCCACGCGGTCGCCGGGCTCGATGCCGAGCGCCTTCATCGCATGGGCCACCTGCTTGGCGCGGCGCTGTATCTCGCCGTAGTTGGTGCGGTGCAGCGGGCCTTCCACGGAGCGGCCCACGACCTCGGCGTGCGGATGGAAGGTGGCCGCATGATCGATGAGCGACGAAATCAGCAGCGGGCGGTCTTGCATCAATCCGAACATGGCCTGTCTCCTTCTTTGGGCGCGACGCGCGCTGCATCGTAGGCAGCGGCCACGGCGCGCCGCATCGTCGGAACGGACGATTGAGCGCGCGCGAAAGCGTGAAGGGAACGAAACCTGCTTGCTGCACTGCAAACCCGAGGCGCCCATGCTCATTGCCCATATCTCCGACCCCCACGTCCGCCCCGCCGGGCAGCTCTACCAGGGCGTGGCCGATTCGAACCGCATGTTCGAAGACGCCATCGACCACCTGCACGCGCTCGACCGCCGGCCCGACCTGGTGCTGCTCACGGGTGACCTGGTCGACGAAGGCCGGCCCGCCGAATACGCACAGGTGCGGCGCCTGCTGGCGAAGCTGGCCATTCCGTACCTGGTGATTCCCGGCAACCACGACCACCGCGAGAACTTTCGCGCGGCCTTCGCCGACCACACCTACCTGCCGGGCGAAGGCGCGCTGCACTACTGCATCGACGATTACCCGGTGCGCATCGTGGCGCTCGATTCCTGCGTGCCGGGCCTTCACCATGGCGATGTCGATGCACAAGGGCTCGCATGGCTGCAGCGCACGCTGGAGGCCGACCGCACGAAGCCCACGCTGCTGATGCTGCACCACCCGCCCTTCGTGAGCGGCATTCCGTACATGGACACCTACCGCTACATGAACCCCGCGCCGCTGGAGGCCGTGCTGCGCGCGTTCGACAACATCGAACTGGTGCTGTGCGGCCACGTGCACCGCACGATGCTGCGGCGCTGGGCAGGCACGGTCGTGTGTTCGTGCCCGAGCAGCACGACGGAAATTGCGCTGCGGCTGGCCCCTGCCGCCGCACCGGCGTCCTACATGGGTCGCCCCGGTTGCATGCTGCATCTATGGAGTGAGGCGCACGGCATGGTGAGCCATGTGAGCCACATCGGAACGATGGAGGGGCCGTTTCCATTTGCCTGACGAAGCGGCTGGCCGGCCGGCCTTCAGGCGCGCAGAATGCGGCCGAACACCGCACACCCCATGCCCCAGGAACGCACCCTCCTTTACACCGGACACGAGTTCACCGTGGAGCATGTGCGCGCCCATGCGCACGAAGGGGCCGACTGGAGCGCGCCCTACACCCTGGCGTCGCGCCGCATCATCTTCCCGACGGGGCGCACGGTGCTCGACGTGCGTTCCGGCGACAGCACCTGGCTCGTCGACAGCCTGACCGCCATGCACTTCGGCGACGCCACGGTCTACCAGCTGCGGCTCGCGGCGCGCGCGGTGCGGCGCAGCATGGTGGTCAGCAGGCATCCGGCGCCCCGCGCGAACGCGGCGCCCCTGTTCTGTCTGCTGTCGCCCCGGTCGCTGTACCGGGTTCATGCGGCGCAACGGCTGCTTCGCGCGGGCGACGCGGGCGCTGACGCCATCGCTGCGCTGGTCGATGAACTCGGCATGTCGCGCCAACAGGGGCCGTCGACGGGTGCCGTTGCACGCGCGAAGCGGCTGCTCGCGGAAACCGCCGACAGGGAGGTGCGGCTGTCGCTGCACGAGGTGGCCGACGCCGTGTCGCGCTCGCCGTTTCACCTGGCGCGCAGCTTCCGGCAGCAGACCGGGCTGAGCCTGCATCAGTACCGCCAGCATCTGCGGCTGGCCGCGGCCATGGAGCGGCTGGTGGAAGGCGACGCCGACCTCGCCGGCATCGCGCACGACCTCGGCTATTGCAGCCAGAGCCACCTGGGCGCGACGTTCCGGCGCGAGGTGGGTGTGACGCTGGGCGAAGCCCGGCGCACGCTGGCCGCACGAATTTGATAGCCGCCGCGCGGCGCGGTCGCGAGACTCGCCGCGATGGATCGCAATCTCTCCACCGGCCTGCTCGCCGCGCTGGCCGCTGCCCTTGTCGGCAGCGCATGGCAACTCGTCTCGCGCCACGGCGTGACCACCACGCTCGGCCCGATGGAACTGGCGCTGATGCGCTACGGCATCCCGGCATTGCTGCTGGCGCCGCTGTGGTTCGGCCGCCAGCGCATCGCGCCCAAGGCGTCGCGCCTGGCGCGCATGCTGCTGGTCGTCGGCGGCGGCCTGCCCTTCGGGTTGCTGGTGCTGGCCGGGGCGCAATGGGCGCCCGCGAGCCACATGGGCATCTTCATGGCAGGCAGCCTGCCGCTGTTCACGGCCATCGGTGCTTGGCTTCACAAGGGGCAGAAGGTCGGCGGCATCCGCTTGCTGGGGCTGGGCTGCATCGCGCTGGGCATGGTGCTGTTCGCGGCGGGCAGTTTCAGCGGCGGCTCGCCCAGTTGGCGCGGTGACCTGCTCTTCCTGGCGGCGGCCATGCTGTGGGCGGTGCACTCGCTCGCGTTCGCACACTGCGGGCTCACGCCGTGGCAAGGCGCAGCGTTCGTGAACGGCTGGTCGGCGCTGCTGCTGCTGCCGGTGCTGGCCTTCGCCGGCGCGCCGCGCCTGCTCGCCGCACCGTGGGCCGACGTCGCTCTGCAGGCCACCGCGCAAGGCGTGATCGCGGGCTTGCTGGGGCTGGTGGTCTACATGGTGGCGGTCGCGCGGCTCGGTGCGTCGCGCGCGTCGCTGTCGGCAGCAGCGGTACCGGTGCTGACCACGCTGGGCGCCGCGTACTGGATGAACGAGCCGCTCACGGGTGCGGTGCTGGTGGCATTGGCGCTGGTGGTGCCGGGGATCATGCTGGCGAGCGGTGCGGTGCGGGTCGGCGCTAACAGATCGCTGCCATCGATGTGAGGGGTTCGAGCGGCGGGCAGAATGCTGCGCATCGTCTGGACGCCTTTCGGCGACAGCACACCACCAACCCGACAAGAGTGAACACCATGCCCGACCGGTCCTACTGGTTCCCTGCCAAGCGCTACGGCTGGGGCTGGGGCATGCCCACCTGCTGGCAGGGTTGGGCGGTGATCGCGGTGTACCTCGTGCTGCTCGTCGGCGCGATCGTGGCCATTCGCCCGGAACGGCAACCGTTTCATTTCGTGCTGGCCGTCATGGGCCTGAGCGCCGCCCTCGTCGCGGTCTGCTGGCTCAAGGGTGAGCCGCCGCGGTGGCGCTGGGGAGACAAGCGGTAGTGGCAAAGGCAAAGGCATCGCCATCGGCGAGGCGCGTCACGCCGATGCGTTCGCTGGCCTGCGCCGCGTGGCTGCTGTGCGCACCCTGGGCCTTCGCCAACGGCAGCATGCAATGCGAAGGCGCGCCCTATTCAGCCGAAGTGCAGTTGCGCCTGTCCACCGGCGAGCCGACAGAGCTGGTCATTGCGCGAACCGACGGCGCGGAACCCTCGTCCGAACGCTTCGCGTTGCGGCACCGCTTCGTCGACCACAAGCGCCAGTCCATGCGCCTCACGGGCACGGCACTCGAAAGGCCGTCGCGCAAGGTCACGCTGAACGTGTCGAAGACCAGGGGCACGCTGACCTACGCAGGCGCGCAACGCCGATTGCGCTGCGACTGGAACAACATCGGCTGAAGCCTCGCAACGATTCAGGCCGCCGCCATCACCTGGTCGCGCCCCATGGCCTTCGCGCGGTACAGCGCGGCGTCGGCACGGGCCAGCACTTCGTCGACACGCGTGCCGTCTTCGCTGGCCGCCACACCGATGCTGACGGCGATGCCGCCGACCACAGCCATCGGCGAATCGGCCGCGAACGGCTCGTCGATGGCCTGCTTGAGCCGCGCCGCGATGGCCATCGCCTCGGGCTTGCCCGCGTCGGGCAGCAGCACGACAAACTCCTCGCCGCCATAGCGCCCGAGCACGCCCTCATCGCCGACGGCCCGCTGCATGCGCCCGGCGGCTTCGCGCAGCACCGCGTCGCCCATCAGGTGGCCGAAGCGGTCGTTCACGGACTTGAAGTGGTCCAGGTCCACCATCAGCAGGGCCGAGCGCCGGCGGCCCGAGGCAAAGGCGGCGCTGCAGGCGTCGAGCAGCGCGCGGCGGTTGAGCGCGCCCGTGAGCGGGTCGCGCGAGGCCAGGTACTCGAACTCGGTGTGCACGCGGTCCGTGGCCATCAGGATGACGGAGATGGACAGCAGGAGCACGGTGAACGAGTACATGCTGATGTACAGCGACTGGATCCAGCTGGCGTCCATGAGCGTGCTGCCGGCCATGCCCATCGCCGCCGAGGCGAAGCGCAAGGCGGCCACCAGCGACTGCACGAGCAGCAGCCCGGTCATCAGCCGCTTGCCGAACACCCGGCCCTTGTGGCCGATGTACAGCCAGGCATGAAAGAAGAACAGCGCGGACACCGACAGCGTGACCAGCAGCAGGCGCGCCTGGAAGTCGGGCCGGATGGCGCTGTACCAGAACATCGCCAGCCCGAGGAAGCCGTTCAACAGCGTCCAGCCCCGGGTGTCGCTGCGCCCCAGCAGGAACTTCTGGCTGCCTGCGTAATAAAGGATGCAGGCCTGGAACAGCACGAAGTTGGCGACGACGATGGTGACGAAGTCCGGCAGGAAGTCGCGCCCCGCGAACAGCATGGTGCTCGCGAAGGCCACCAGCGGTGCCAGCGCCCACTCGCTGAGCCCGCGAATGCTCGGAGGATAGCTGCGGCGCATGAAGAACACCACGAGCGCCATCATCAGGCCCATGATGCCGGCCAGCACGATGACGGAGCGGGGGTCGAGGATGGATGGCAAGGCTCCCATGAAGGCCGATTATGTTGGCATTGCCCCTGCGGGTTCCGCAACGCCGGCCACCGCCCGCGAACCGACGCTCAGCGCGGCGCCATGCGAATGGCGCCGTCCAGCCGCACGCTCTCGCCGTTGAAGTACCCGTTGGTGATCATCAGCTCCGCCAGCGTCGCGTACTCCGCCGGGTTGCCCAGCCGCTTGGGGAACGGCACCGATGCGGCCAGCGCGGCCTTCACGTTGTCGGGCGCGCCCTGCAGCAGCGGCGTGTCGAAGATGCCCGGCAGGATGGTGTTCACGCGAATGCCTTCGCTCATGAGGTCGCGCGCAATCGGCAGCGTCATGCCGACGATGCCCGCCTTCGACGCGGTGTAGGCCGCCTGGCCCATCTGCCCGTCCTGCGCGGCAACGGACGCGGTGTTGACGATGGCGCCGCGCTCGCCGTCTTGCCCCATGTCGAGCGTGAGCATGCCGGCGGCCGACTTGGCGATGCAGCGAAAGGTGCCCACCAGGTTGATCTGAATGATGCGGTCGAAGTTGGCGAGTGGAAAGTGCTTGATCTCGCCGGTGGCCTTGTCGCGGCTGGCGGTTTTCACCGCGTTGCCGGTGCCCGCGCAGTTGACCAGCACGCGCTCCTGCCCGTGGGCCGCGCGGGCTTTGGCGAAGGCCGCGTCCACCTGCTCGTCGGAGGTGACGTCGACCTTGCAGAACACGCCGCCGAGTTCCTTGGCCAGGGCCTCGCCCTGTTCCGAATTCAGGTCGAACAGCGCGACCTTCACGCCGTGGCTGGCGAGGCGGCGCGCGGTGGCGGCACCCAGGCCCGAGGCGCCGCCGGTGACGACGGCGGCAATGCTGGAATCGAGTTGCATCTCTTGAATGTCCTTGAGGTGTCCGGCGAAGGCTATGCGGGGTTTGTGCGGGTTTGTCCGGGGCCAGTTTAGGAAGCAGAATCGCCCGCACGCATCGTCGGAAACGACGGGATTTCAGCCGCCCCGCATGCAGTCCCCCACACACACCGCGCCCTCCCTGCCGGCCACGCCCCCGATCCCCCGGGTTCTGGAAACCAAGCTCAACCCGCCCGCCTTCGTCGCCACGCAGGTGCCGCGCACCGCGCTCGGTGACGGCATGGCCGCGGCGGCCGTGAAGCTGGTGCTGGTGCGCGCGCCGGCCGGCTTCGGCAAGACCACCGCCATGGCGCAGATGCGCGAGCGCATGGAGGCGCAGGGCACCGCCACCGCATGGCTCACGCTCGACCTGGCCGACAACGACGTCTCGCGCTTTCTCCACTGCCTGGCCGAGGCCGTGCAGCGGCTGGGCGTGGAAGCGCCCCGCACGCCCGGCCCCCACGGCCCGTTCGACGCGGTGGCGGCGCTGGCCGCGCACGACTCGCCCTTCACCCTGTTCCTGGACGACTTCGAGCGCGTGCAGGAGCCGGCGGTGCTGGGCCTGGTGCGCGAGATCGTCGAGCACCTGCCGCGGCGCGGGCAGATCGTGATCGGCTCGCGCAGCCTGCCCGACCTGGGCCTGGGGCGGCTGCGCGCGCGCGGCCAGCTGATGGAGATCGACACCGACCGCCTGCGCTTCAGCCTCGAGGAAACCAGCGCCTTCTTCAGCCTGCGCATGGCGCACGCCGCCAGCGCGCTGCCCGCCGACATGCTCGCGCAGCTGCACCGCAAGACCGAAGGCTGGGTGGCCGCGCTGTGGCTCGCGTCGATGGCGCTGGAGCGGCACGGCACCGAGACCGGCTTTGTCGAACGCTTCTCGGGCTCCGACCGCGCGGTGGCCGACTACCTGGCCGAAGACGTGCTCGCGCACCAGCCGCAGGACGTTCGCGACTTCCTGCTGCGCACCAGCGTGCTGCGTCAGCTCGACGCATCGGTGTGCCAGGCGCTGTGCCCGCGCGCCGATTGCGCGGCCATCCTCGAGCGGCTGGCTGCGTCGAACCTGTTCGTCACGCGCGTGGGCGGCAGCGACGACGGCAAGGGTGACGGCAAGGACGGCGGCGACGCATGGCGCTATCACAGCCTGTTCGCCGACTTCCTGCGCGCGCAGCTGGTGCGCGAGCAGCCCGCCGAACTGGCGCGCCTGCACCTGGCGGCCTCGGGCTGGTACGAGTCGAACGGCCGCCCGGTGCCGGCCATCGACCACGCCATCGAAGGCGGCGACCACCCGTATGCGCTGACCCTGCTCGACAGCCATGCCGCCCGCTTCCTCGAGCAGGGCCGCATGCGCATGCTGGCGCGCTGGTTCGCGGCCATTCCGGAACACCAGCTGCGCGCGCACCCGTTCCTGCAGTCCATCGCGCTGTGGGCCACCTGCTTCACGCACGGCCCGTGGGACGCGATGCGCCAGCTCGATGCGTCGGGCTGCCTCGACAGCCCCATCGCCGAAGTGCGCGCCAGCGCCCACACGCTGGTGCCGCTGCTGCTGGCCATGCAGGACCGGCACGACGAGGCCTACGAGGCCGGGCGCATCGCCATGGCGCGCCTGCCCACCGGCCTGGCCTTTGCAGACAGCGTGCTGCTCAACGCCATGGCCCACATCCTGGCCGTGCGCGGCGACCCGCACGAGGCGCGCCGCATGCTCGAGGTGGCGCGGCGCGAGCAGGGCGACAGCGCCTTCAACCGCATGTATACCGAGTCGCTGGCCGGCCTGTTCGACCTGCAGGAAGGCCGGCTGCGGCAGGCCACCGCACGGCTGCGCATGGCGGTGGATTCGACCCATGCCGTGTCGTACAACCACAGCCACGGCAACGCCTGGGCGGGCGTGCTGTACGCGGGCGCCGTGTACGAGACCAACCAGCTCGTGCAGGCCGAGCACCTGCTGAACGTGTACCTGCCGCTGGCACGCGACGTGGGCCTGCCCGACCACATGATCCTGAGCCACGTGATGCGCTCGCGCCTGGCGTTCCATGCGGGCGACATCGACGCGGCCTTCCAGGCCCTGACCGAGCTCGAATACCTGGGCCACCACCGCCAGCTGCCGCGCGTGGTGGCCGGCGCCAAGCTGGAGCGTTCGCGCATGCTGCTGCTGCAGGGCAACGGGCCCGCGTCGCACGACGAACTGCTGCGCGCCGAAGACCCCGCGCTGTGGGCGCGCGAACGGCGCCAGCGCCTGCCCGCGCACGACCTCGACTACCTTGCGCTGGCCCGCGCGCGCTGGGACATCGCGTTCGGCGACGCACGCGCCGCGCTGGGCGTGATCGACGCCGAGCTGCACGCCGCGCTGGCCTCGGCCCGCAGCCGGCGCGCGCTGTCGCTGAAGGTGCTGCGCGCGCTGGCGCTGCAACGCACCGGCGACATGGCCGCGGCCATCGACGAGATCAGCGAGGTGCTGCAGACCGCGAGCCAGGAAGGCTTCATGCGGCTGATACTGGACGAAGGGCCGGCCGTGGGCCCGCTGGTGCACCGGTATGCGGCGGCGCAGCATGAAAGCTCGCGCGGCAGCAGCAGCAACGATCCGATCCTGGCCGACTGCCTGCAGCGGCTGCTGCAGGCCGTGGGGCCGCCGGCCGCCGGCGAAGCCGAGGCGCCCACCGGCGACACGATGGCGGAGCCGCTCACGCGCAAGGAAATCCGTGTGCTGCAGCTGCTGGCCGAGGGGTACTCGAACAACGCGATGGCCGAAAAGCTGTTCGTGTCGGACAGCACGGTGCGCACGCACCTGCGCAACATCAACATGAAGCTCGACGCGAAGAGCCGGACACAGGCGGTGGCAATTGCGCGCAAGCTGGGTGTGATTCGCTAGCGCACCTCGGGAATGCCCTTGGTCCGGTCTGGCCGGCAAGCCCCACGACTACCGATTCCGGTGATACCCGCGACGCCGCGCAATCCCTAGCATTCCCTCAAGAGATCAGAGACTTCCAACAGCCGCGAAAGCCCTTGGCACACGGCGCTGGAGGCCTTTTGCGCCCGGTGAGGTTCCAGAGCCGCCGGGAAGGGAGCCACCTCAACAGAGAGCGCCGTCGAGCGGAAGCCACCATGCCCAAAGGAATCCCCAACCCGGCCGCGATGTATGGCATCTACCCTCGTTCGTGGGGCTTCGAGGTGTCGATCGTGCGCAACGGCAACCGATACTTCAAGCAGTTCGGCCGCGCCAGCTACGGCAGCGAGGCGCAGGCGCTGCTGCAGGCGCAGGACTGGCGCGACGGCATCGTGCGCAGCGTGCCGCCGGTGCCGCGGCGCACGCGGGCGGAGAAGCTTCGCGTCAACAACACCACGGGCGTGTCCGGCGTGTTCGCGCAGGTCGCGTCCAGCGGCAAGGTGCGCGCGTGGGTGGCCAAGACCTACCTCGGGCAGGAAGAGATCCTGCGCACCGATTTCGCCGTGAACATGGTGGGCGACGCCGCGCAGGCGCTGGCCATCGAGGAGCGGCAACGCCAGCTCGATCGCATGGCGGGGTTGGCCAGGCTGCACCCGGCGGAAGAGATGATCCGCACGGCGCCGGTGCTGGGCAGCGGCGAGCAGCGCTCGCCCAAGCGCTCGAAGTCCGAAATCAAGCGCAGCACCAACTCCAGCGGCGTGAGCGGCGTGCATTTCAAGTCGCCCAACGTCGGCCACCCGGGCTACTGGCTGGCCATCACCTACACCAGCGGCAAGGGCAGCGTGAGCAAGGCCTTCTCCATCAAGGAGCACGGCCCCGAGCTGGCCAAGCAGATGGCGATCGAGGAGCGCGAACGCCAGCTAGAGCAGAAGCTGATGTACACCCGCAATGCTGTGGACGCGCTCTCCATGCCCTCCAGCAAGGAGCGCCGCCCGTACGGTGCGGCAGCCGCCGAGGCGAGGCCGGGGCAGTGAGGCGGAGGGGCCACGGGAACGCCGTGGCGGGCCGGGCATGCGTCTTGGGCCAGAATGGCGGCCAGAAACGGGCGCCAACGAGCCTCGAACGCGTCAGGGAGCCCACTGACATCGGCCGCCGCACCGCCGCCGACAAGCAACGCAGTACGTCGAACATGCCCAAAGGTGTTCCCAATTCCGCCGCCATGTATGGCATTTGCGCCAGGCCGTGGGGTTTCGAGGTGTCGCTGGTGCGCAATGGCGAGCGCCACTACAAGCAGTTCGGCAAGGCCAGCTACGGCGGCGAAGACCAGGCCCTGCTCCAGGCCCAGGACTGGCGCGACCACATCGTGCGCAGCGTGCACCCGGTGCCGCGCCGCACGCGCGCCGAAAAGCCCCGCGCGAACAGCACGGGCGTGCCCGGGGTCATTCACCGGCTGTCGCCGGCGGGCCGGGTGCGCGGCTGGTTCGCCAAGACCTACATCGCCCCCGACGAGATCCTGCGCGCGGACTTTCCGGTCGACGGGCTGGGCGACGCCGCGCGGACGCTGGCGGTTCGCGAGCGCGCGCAGCAGCTCGAGCGCATGACGGGCCTGTCGCGGCTGCACCCGGCCGAAGAGGCGATCCGCATGGGTCTGTCGGCCCATGCACCGGGGCTGCGGCAGGGCAAGCGCTCGAAGTCTGAAATCACGCGGCGCAACAACACCAGCGGCGTGAGCGGCGTGCACTTCAAGACGCCCAACCCCAACCATCCGGGCTACTGGCTCGCCATCACCTTCAGCAGCCGCCGGGGCAGCGTGAGCAAGGCGTTCTCCGTGAAGGACCACGGCCACGACGTCGCAAAGCGGCTGGCCATTGCCGAGCGACACAGGCAGCTGGCGGAAAAATTGAAGGCCGACGCATCGCCGCCGGCCGCGCAGCGCGCCACCGCCAACGGTCGCACCGCACGCGGGCGCTCCGACGCCAGTTCCAACCCCGGCGCCAAGCGCCCCAACTGACCATGGCGATGTGCAGCCCCGGCTTCGCCGACCCGGCGAAGCCGGACAGCCATAGCCTGCCCGACTCCCATTTCAAGTCCGCCCCGGTGGCGGTTCTTCCATGACTCACAAGTCCCTTCACCAATTGCTGCGCGTGGCGTCGCACCTGCTCGACCAGGCGGCGACGGAAGTCCGCGCGTCGGACCTCGACCCCGTGCCGCAGAACATCCAGCGCATCGGCCGCGCCCTGATCGAGGTGCTCGAAGTGCAGCGGCAACTCTATGCGGAGGCGCCCGAACTGCAGCCCAAGACGCTGGCCGCCTCGGCGCGCGAGGACGATGCCAACCAGCTCTTCACACAGTTCACCGTCGAGGCGCTGGCGCTGGAAGACGCGGGCGACACCGACGCCGCGCGCGAGAAGTACACGCAGTTCATCGGCCTGTCGCCGTCGTACCCGCACCGCGAGATTGCCCGCGCAGAGATCCGCCGGCTGTCCTGAAGATGAAGAGGCCGGTACGCGGGGTCACAGCGAGCGCGATATCACTTCTTTCATGATCTCGTTCGTGCCGCCGTAGATGCGCTGCACCCGCGCATCGGCGTACATGCGCGCGACCATGTACTCGCTCATGAAGCCGTAGCCGCCGAAGAGCTGCAGGCACTCGTCGAGCACGCGGCCCTGCGTTTCCGAGCCCCACAGCTTGGCCATGGAGGCAGTGGCGGTGTCGAGCGTGCCGGCCACCAGGTCTTCCACGCAGCGGTCGATGAAGGCGCGGCCCACCTTGATCTGCGTGGCGATTTCCGCCAGCTTGAACTTGGTGTTCTGGAATTCTCCGATCGGCTTGCCGAAGGCCTTGCGGTCGCGCACGTAGTCGAGCGTGGCCTGGTAGGCGCCCTCCATGGTGGCCAGCGCGCTCAGTCCGATGATGGTGCGCTCGTACGGCAGGTCGCTCATGAGCTGGAAGAAGCCTTGCCCTTCCTGGCCGCCGAGCAGCGCGTCTTCGCTCACGCGCACGTCGTCGAAGAAAAGCTCGGAGGTGTCCTGCGCCTTCATGCCGATCTTGTCGAGCACCCGGCCCACGCGAAAGCCCTTGCATCCTTCGGTCTCCACGATGAGGATCGACGTGCCCTTGGCACCCTGCGCCGGGTCGGTCTTGCACACCACCAGCACCACGCCGGCCAGGAAGCCGTTGGTGATGAAGGTCTTGGAGCCGTTGATGCGGTAGCCCTCGCCGTCTTTCTCCGCGCGGGTGCGCACGCCCTGCAGGTCGGAGCCGGCGCCGGGCTCGGTCATGGCAATGGCGCCGACCAGCTCGCCGCGTGCCAGCCGCGGCAGGTAGCGGCGCTTCTGTTCGTCGGTGCCGTGGTTCAGGAAGTAGTGCGCCACGATCGAATGCACCGAGGTGCTCATGCCGTTGAGCCCGCGGCGCGCGGCCTCTTCGTAGAACACGGCCTCGTGGCGGAAGTCGCCGCCGCCGCCGCCGAAGTCTTCGGGAATGTCCGCGCACAGCAGCCCGAGCGAGCCGGCCTTGCGCCAGATCTCGTGGCCGACGTGGCCGCGCTTGCGCGCCGCCTCGTCGGTGGGGACCATCTCGGTCTCGATGAAGCGCACCACGTTGTCGCGGTACAGGTCGAGGTCTTCGTCGCTCCAGGAGCGGCGGAAATCGAGGGCCATGTTGTCGTCCTTGCTTGTATTCGTGGAAAGAGAAATCAGAGAAAAAAGCTCAGCCGACGCGGCGCTCCCTGCCCGCCCAGAAGGGCTCGCGCAGCTGGAACTTCTGCAGCTTGCCGGCCGCCGACAGCGGCAGCGCATCGCGAAATTCCACGCTGCGCGGGCACTTGTAGCTGGCGATGAATTCGCGGCAGTGCGCCATGACCTGCGCGGCCTCCAGCGCCATGCCTTCGCGCCGCACGATCACCGCGTGCACGCGCTCGCCCCACCGGTCGTCGGGCACGCCGATGACGGCGGACATCAGCACCTGCGGCAATTGCGCGATGGCGTTCTCGACCTCGGCCGAATACACGTTCTCGCCGCCGCTGACGATCATGTCCTTCATGCGGTCGACCACGTAGACGAAGCCGTCTTCGTCCATGCGCCCGCCGTCTCCGGTGTGCATCCAGCCGCCGCGCAGCGCCGCCTCGGTTTCCTTCGGCTTGTTCCAGTAGCCCTTCATGACCATGGGGCCGCGCGCAACGATCTCGCCGACCTGGCCGTGGGGCAGCTCGTTGTCTTCGCCGTCCACGATGCGCACCTCGGCGATCGAAATGGGCACGCCGGCGGAGCGCAGCAGGCGCTCTCGGTCGGGACCGGGCAGGTGGCAGTGCGGCGGCAGTGCAGTGACCACGGGCGACAGCTCGGTCATGCCGTACACCTGCGCGAACGCGGTCCCTGGAAAGGCGCGCATGGCCTGGTCGAGCAGCGCGGCATCGATGGGCGCCGCGCCGTAGGACAGCAGGCGCAGGGCCGACAGGTCGAACTCGGTGAAGCGCGGATGCTCGATCACGCGCTTGATCATGGTGGGCACCAGGAACATCTCGGTCACGCGGGCCGACTGCAGGGTCTGCAGCACCGCGAGCTCGTCGAACATCGGCACCACGTGCATGGGCACCAGCCGCAGCACGCTCTGCAGCGCGATGCCGCAGCCGGCCACATGGAACATGGGCGCGGCGACGATGGCCACGGCGTCCTGCGTGTCGCGCGGCAGCGCGGCCACGGTGCCCAGCGCGTTGATGCACAGGCTGCCGTGCGTGAGCATCACGCCCTTGGGCTGGCCGGTGGTGCCGCCGGTGTACATGATGGCGGCGAGCTCGTCGCCGCCGTGCGGCGCGTCGTCGACGGGTGCGGTGGCGGCCAGCAGCGCCTCGTAGCCCAGCATGCCATCGGGCACCGGGCCGTCGCCGCAGTACACGGCCGTGCGCAGCGACTTCGACAGCCCGCGCAGCGCGGGCACCATGGGCGCGAACAGGTCGTCCACCAGCAGGATGCGGGTGTCGCAGTCGTCCAGCGAATACGCGACCTCCTTCGGGTTCCAGCGGATGTTCACGGGGTTAATGACGCCGCCGCCCCACCAGGTGCCGAAGAAGTACTCGGCGAAGCGGTGCGAGTTGAGGCTCATCATGCCGACCCGCTCGCCGGGGGCCATGCCGAGCTGCTTCAGCACAGCGCCCAGGCGCGCCACGCGGTCGGTAAAGGCCGTGTAGTCGAGCCGCGTGCCGCCGCAGACCACGGCCGTGGCCCTGGCCTTTTCCCGGCGTCCCTTGTGCAGGGCTTGGGTGAGGAACATGGGTGTCGTCTCCGTCCTTGTCGTGGTTCAGGCAGCGCCCAGCGGCGCCGTGGCAAGCGCCGCCACGCCCCAGCGGCGCAGCACGGTGGGGCCGTCGTCGCTCGCCGTGGCCGGCGGCACCACGGGCGCGGTGCGGCTGAAACGCGGCGCGGGCGCGGGCTGCACCACGCCGCCCACGGTGGCGAAGGTGCCGCGCGCCACGTTGTGCGGGTGCGCCGGGGCCTCGTCCCAGTCGAGCACGGGCGCGAAGCAGGCGTCGCTGCCTTCGAGCAGCACGCACCATTCGTCGCGCGTGCGGGTGCGGAACACGTCGGCCATGCGCAGCTTGAGCACCGGCCAGCGGTCGGCGTCCATCTGGGCGTCGAAGGCGGGGTCGTCGGCGATGCCGCAGCGCTCGCGCATGAGCGCGTAGAACTGCGGCTCGATGGCACCCACGGCCACGTACTTGCCGTCGGCACAGGCGTAGGTGTCGTAGAAGTGCGCGCCGCCGTCGAGCATGTTCTCGCCGCGCTGGTTGCTCCATTGGCCGGCCGACTTGAAGCCGTACATCATGGCCGACAGCAGCGCCGCGCCGTCGGTCATGGCGGCGTCGACCACCTGGCCCTGGCCCGAGCCCTTGGCCTCGTGCAGCGCGGCCAGGATGCCGAAGGCCAGCAGCATCGCGCCGCCGCCGAAGTCGCCCACGTAGTTGAGCGGCGGCACCGGCGGCTCGCCCGCGCGGCCGATGGCGTGCAGCGCGCCGCTCAGCGCGATGTAGTTGATGTCGTGGCCCGCCGCGTGCGACAGCGGCCCGTGCTGGCCCCAGCCGGTCATGCGGCCGTACACCAGGCGCGGGTTGCGCGCATGGCATTCGGCGGGGCCTAGGCCCAGGCGCTCCATGACGCCGGGGCGGAAGCCCTCGATCAGCACGTCGGCCTTCTCGATGGCGCCGAGCACCGACGCCGAGGCGCCTGGCGCGCGCAGGTCGACCTGCAGCGTGCTGCGCCCGCGCGCCAGGATGTCGTGCGGCGCGGTGCGCGTGCCCGGGCGCTCGATGCGGACCACCTCCGCGCCCATGTCGGCGAACAGCATCGCGCAGAACGGCCCGGGGCCGATGCCCGCCATCTCGATCACCCGCAACCCCTGCAACGGACCTGGCATGTGTGTCTCCTTGGGTGCCGCCATCGGCGGCCACCGTGTGGAGGCATCTTGGCGCGCGGGCGCCGGGGGTGCATCGTCGAAAGCGACGAATGCGGGGCCCGGGGCCGCTCAGGCCGAGCGAAGTCGGGCCACGCGGCGCAGGTGCCAGGCGGCGGAGCCGAACTGGCCTTCGATGAGCGTGGCGCGGCGCACATAGTGGCCCACCGCCAGTTCCTCGGTCATGCCCATGCCGCCGTGCAGCTGCACCGCGCCCTGCCCCACCGCCCGGCAGGCCTTGGCGACGGCCACCTTGGCCGACGAGACGGCGCGCGCGCGCTCGAGCGGCGATGCGGCATCGACCCCCTCGCCCACGCTGGCGGTGAGCGCGGCGGCCAGCTCCAGCGCCATGTGCATGTCGGCCAGGCGGTGCTGCAGCACCTGGAAGCTGGAAATGGGCACGCCGAACTGCTTGCGCTGGCGCACGTAGGCCAGCGTGTCGCGCATCAGGCAGCGCATGACGCCGATGGCCTCGGCGCAGATGGCGAGCGTGGCCTCGTCGTGGGCCTGCTCGATCTGCGGCAGCGCGCCGCCCTCACCTACCTCGCCGCCCAGCAGCGCATCCACCGGCAGGCGCACCCGGTCGAAGGCGATGTCGGCAGCGCGGCCGCCGTCGCGGGTCGGGTAGGCGCGCAGGCGCACGCCGGGCGTGCCGCTGGGCACCACGAGCAGCGACAGGCCGGCACCGCTGCGCGCGCTCACGATCAGGTGGCTGGCCCACGGCGCGGTCTGCACCACGGACTTGCGGCCGGTCAGCACGAAGCCTTCGCCGTCGCGCACGAGTTCGGCCTGCACGTCGGCGCGGTCGTGCCGGCTTTGCGGCTCGGCGTGGGCGAAGGCCAGCACGGCCTGGCCGGCGACGATGCGCGCGAGCAGCGCATCGGCCTGCGCGCCGGGGTGGCGCTGCAGCAGGCCCGCGCCGATCACCATGGTCGACAGGTAGGGCTCGGCCGCGAGCGCACCGCCCAGCGTTTCCATCAGGGCCAGGTGCGCAGGCATGCCGCCGCCGAGACCGCCGTGCGCTTCGGGCAATGCCGCGCCCAGCAGGTCGAGTTCGCGCGCCAGACCCTGCCAGAACGGCGGCGGTGCGTCGTCGGCGTGGCGCAGCGCATGCAGCCGCTGCTCGAAGCCGTGGCGGTCGTCGAGGTAGCGCGCGAGGCTGTCGCGCAGCATCGCGAGGGTGTCGTCCTGTTCGGTGAGGATGCGCATGGCTGGAACCTCAGTTCGCCAGCAGGCTGCTGGCGATGATGTTGCGTTGCACCTCGTTGGAGCCCGCATAGATGGACGCAGCGCGGTCGTTGAGGTAGGCCGACATGGCGAACACGGCCTCTTCGGGAATGGGCAGATCGCCCTGCAGGCTGTCGTCCAGCGGCAGGTCGGCGGCGGCGTAGTGGGCGGCGATTTCCACGCCGAGTTCGGTCAGGCGCTGGCGCAGTTCGGAGCCCAGCACCTTGCCCATGGAGGGGCGAATGCCCGGCTGCTCGCCGCGGGCCTGCGCGCGCAGCGACTGCAGCTCGGTCGCCTCGATGGCGTCGATGGCGCAGGCCGCATCGGCCAGGCGCAGCGCCATGTCTTGGGCCTCGTGCGTGTCTTGCCTGTGGTGCGCGTCGTGTGCCACCGCGCCGAAGGCCGCATCGGCCGCCGCCTGCAGACGGCGCAGGCGCGCGCGCAACATGGGCGCCCAGGCCCCGCCGCGCTCGTGCTGCAGCAGGTACTTGGCGATGGTCCAGCCCTGGTTTTCGTCGCCGATGAGCCCTTCGGCCGGCACGCGCACGTCGTCGAAGAACACCTGGTTGAGCTCGTGGTCGCCCGAGATGCTGATGATCGGGCGGATGGTGACGCCCGTCGCCGGCAGGTCGAAGCACAGGAAGCTGATGCCCTGCTGCGGCTTGCCGCCCGAGGTGGTGCGCACCAGGCAGAACATCTTGTTGGCGTACTGCGCGTGGGTGGTCCAGATCTTGGTGCCGTTGAGCACGTAGTGATCACCGTCGCGCACCGCCTTGCACTGCAGCGAGGCCAGGTCGGAGCCCGACTGCGGCTCCGAGTAGCCCTGGCACCAGTAGTCCTCGCCCGAGCGGATGCCCGGCAGCCAGGCACGCTTCTGCGCCTCGGTGCCGAAGGCGATGATCACCGGCGCGACCATGCCGGGACCCATGGGGGCGCGCGGCGGTGCGTCGGCGGCGGCCAGTTCGCTGGCGAAGAGGTAGTGCTGCATCGGCGTCCAGCCGGTGCCGCCGTGCTCGACCGGCCAGTTGGGCACGCTCCAGCCGCGCGTGGCAAGGATGCGGTGCCAGCGGTTGCCGAATTCGTAGTCGGTGAAGATGCCCGAGCAGCGCCGGCACGCGACGCGCAGTTCGGGCGTCAGCTCACGCGCCAGGAAGTCGCGAACATCGTTCCGGAATGCGGTCTCCGCCGCCGTGAGTGCCCAGGCCATGGTGTTGTCTCGCTGAGGAATACACCGGGCGAGTGTGATGCCGGCGCGCCGACGCGGCATCGTCGGATCGGACGAATGGGGTCGCGAGCGGGACAGTGCGGCCCGGCCGGCCGCGCTCAGGCCGCGACAGCTTCCCGCTGCGGCGTCGTCTTCGTCGCCACGGGCATGTGCTGCGCCCAGTCGATGATTTCCAGCGTGCCGTCGGCATGCTCGGCCAGCGCCGTCAGGCTTTCCACCCAGTCGCCGTCGTTGCAGTAAAGAATGCCGTCGATGTCGCGCATCTCGGCGTGATGGATGTGGCCGCACACCACCCCCTGCGCGCCGCGGTTGCGGGCCTCGCGCGCTACTGCGGCCTCGAAGTCGCCCACGTAGCTCACGGCACGCTTGACCTTGCCCTTGAGGTACTTCGACAACGACCAGTACGGCAGCCCCATGCGCGCGCGCAGCGAGTTGAGGTGGCGGTTGAGCTTGAGCGTGAATTCGTAGAGCGAGTCGCCCACGTAGGCCAGCCACTTGGCGCATTGAATGACGCCGTCGAACAGGTCGCCGTGGATGATCCACAGCTTGCGCCCGTCGGCCGTTTCGTGGATCCATTCATCGGCCACGTCGATGCCGCCGAAGTTGTGGTTGAGGTACTTGCGGGCGAACTCGTCGTGGTTGCCCGGAATGAAGATCACCCGCGTGCCCTTGCGCGCCTTGCGCAGCAGCTTCTGGATCACGTCGTTGTGCGCCTGCGGCCAGTACCAGTGGCGCTTGAGCTGCCAGCCGTCGATGATGTCGCCGACAAGAAAGAGCGTTTCGCACTCGGTGTGCTTCAGGAAGTCGAGCAGCGCGCGGGCCTGGCAGCCCGGGGTTCCCAGGTGCAGGTCCGAGATCCACAGCGTGCGGAACTGCAGCGGTGGACGCAGGCGTTCCTCGTCCTCCGGGTCCGTGGACGGGTTTGCGGTGTCGCGCCATGCGCGAAGGAAAGCGTCGTCGCGTTGCATGGACCAGTAGGCTCCCACTGGCGCATGACGGCGCAATGGCATACCCGTGACATCCCGATGACGCGTGGCCGGCAGGCAACGCCACAATGCCGCGATGCGCCCTGGCCAGATCATCGTTCTTGCAACCCCCGTGTTCTTTCTTCTCATCGCGGTCGAGTTCGCGGTGGGGCGCGCGCGGGCCCGGCGCGGCACCGGGCACGACACCTACCGGCTGGCCGACGCGGTGAACAGCATCGGCCTGGGCATGCTCAGCCAGATCAGCGCGGTGCTCACGGGGCTGCTGCGCATCGGCATCTACACGGCGGTGTATTCGGCGGTCGCGCTGTTTCCGCAGGAGGCGGCGCGCGACTTCTGGACCACCTGGTACGGCTGGCTGCTGGCCCTGGTGTTCTACGACTTCTGCTACTACTGGCTGCACCGCATGGGGCATGAATCAGCGGTGCTGTGGGCCGCGCACGTGGTGCACCACCAGAGCCAGCACTACAACCTGTCGACCGCGCTGCGGCAGACCTCGAGCGGCGCGCTGTTCGGCTGGCTCTTCTACCTGCCGATGGCGGTGGCGGGCGTACCGCCGCTGGTGTTCGGCGTGGTGGCGCTCGTCGACCTGCTCTACCAGTTCTGGGTGCACACCGAGCAGGTGGGCAAGCTGGGCTGGTTCGACCGCTGGTTCTGCTCGCCGTCGAACCATCGGGTGCATCACGCGGTGAACGACCGCTACCTCGACCGCAACTACGGCGGCGTGCTGATCGTGTGGGACCGGTTGTTCGGCACCTTCCGCGAGGAAGACGAGCGCTGCGTGTACGGCACGCGCGGCGCGCTGCGCAGCTGGGACCCGCTGTGGGCCAACGCCGAGGTGTACTGGGCGCTGGCGAAGGATTCATGGCACACGCGCCGCTGGGGCGACAAGCTGCGCGTGTGGTTCAAGCCGCCGGGCTGGCGGCCGGCGGACGTGGCGGCGCGGTTCCCGAAGCCGGCCTTCGACATCGCGCAGGTGACGCGCTACGAACCCGAGGTGAGCCGGGGCGTGCAATGGTTTGCCGGCGTGCAGTTCGTGCTGTTGCTGGCGGGCGTGGCGGTGTTCCTTTGGTTCTCCGATGCCGTGCCGCTGCCGCGTGCGGCCGTGTGGCTTGCGGCGCTGACGGCCAGCCTGTGGGCCATCGGCGCGGTGTTGCAGGGGCGCATCTCGGTCACCGAGGTGCTGCTGGTCGAGGCGTCCGCGCTGGCCACGGCAAGTGCGGTGCTGGACATCGCGTGGCTGCACCACGTCTGCAAGCCGTTGGCCTTGGCCATCGCCATCTTCTTCGCTGCGCGGCGGGCGAAGGTGAGCGGTGGGGTGAAGACGTTCGACGGACTGCTGCTGGCCGGGCTGGTGGCTTCCCTGGCGGGCGACGTGCTGCTGATGGGCCCGGCGAAGCTGTTCGTGCCGGGGCTGGTGTGCTTTCTGCTGGCGCACCTGGCCTACATCGCGCTGTTCCGCATCGGGGTGGGCACTTTTCCACGGGGCGGGGCGCTGGCGGTGACGCTGCTGATCGGCGCCGCGATGTATGCGTTTCTCTGGCAGGGCGGGCTGCCCGTGGCCTTGCGGATTCCGGTCGGGGTGTATGTGGTGGTGATCGCCTGCATGGCGGCACAGGCCGCCGGGCGCGCGGCGGTGCTGCGCGATGCGCCCTCCCGCTGGGTGGCCGTGGGCGCGTGTTTCTTCATGCTGAGCGATGCGCTGCTCGCGACGAACCGGTTCGTGTCACCGCTGCCGCTGGCGTCGCTGTGGGTGCTGGGAACGTATTACGCGGCGCAGATACTGATCGTGCGGCACGCGCGTACGGCCGCCTGACTTTGTCTTGCTCCCTCCCCCGCTGGGGGAGGGTTGGGGTGGGGGCAAGCGGCGCATCCACTAGGCGCCCTGCCCGCCCCCATCCCAGCCTTCCCCCAACGGGGGAAGGAGCGAATACCTAATCGACGCAGCGCTGGATCTCGACCGTCGAGTGGCGGATTTCCTCGTGCATCGAGAAGCACGCCCGCACCTCGTCCGCCGTCAGCGTGAGCGAATGCGTCACCACCGTCAGCGCGCAGGCGTAGGCGTCGCGCCCCACGCGCCACACGTGCAGGTCGGCCACGCGGGTTTCCGAAGCGGCCAGCATCGTCTCGACGCCTTCGCGAATTTCCTCGGTGACGGGGTGGTCCATCTCGCGGTCCAGCAGCACCTTGCCCGTGTCCTTCAGCAGACCCTTGGCCCACACCGCCACCAGCACCGCGCCGACGATGCCCATCGCCGGGTCGAGCCAGGCCCAGCCGTAGAACCAGCCGCCCAGCAGCGCCGCGATGGCCAGCACCGACGTGGCGGCATCGGCCACGACGTGGATGTAGGCGGAACGCAGGTTCAGGTCGTGCCCGTGGTCGTCGTGCCCGTGCCCGTGCCCGTGCCCGTGCCCGTGGGCGTGATCGTGGCCATGCCCGTGGTCGTGGTGATGCGCCCCGCCCAGCAGCCGCGCGCAGACCAGGTTCACCACCAGCCCCAGCACCGCCACCGAAATGGCTTCCGGGTAGTGAATGGCCGAGGGCGACCACAGCCGCTCCAGCGAGCCCACCACCATCAGCGCCGCGATGCCCAGCAGCACCAGCGCGCTGGCAAAGCCGCCCAGCACCTCGATCTTCCAGGTGCCGAAGGCGAAGCGCGGGTCGCGTGCGTAGCGCCGCGCGGCGGCATAGGCGAAGGCGCTCAGGCCGATGGCCAGCGCGTGCGAACTCATGTGCCAGCCGTCGGCCAGCAGCGCCATCGAGTTGAACCACCAGCCCGCGCCGATCTCGACCACCATCATCACGGCGGTGATCCACATCACCAGGCGCGTGCTGCGTTCGGCCGAGGCGGTGTCGGCGCCGAAGTGGTGGTCGTGCTTCCAGGCGCTCAGGTCATGGGTGTGCATGGTGTGTTCAGGCTCCGAAAAGATCCTGTCCGTCGGCGCGGCTCGACGGCGGGGTCACGCCCAGGTGGCGGTACGCCGCCAGCGTGGCGATGCGCCCGCGCGGCGTGCGCTGCAGGTAGCCCTGCTGGATGAGGTAGGGCTCGATCACGTCCTCGATGGTGTCGCGCTCTTCGCCGATGCTGGCGGCCACGTTGTCCAGGCCAACCGGACCGCCGTCGAAACGGTGGATCACGGCCTCGAGCAGCTTGCGGTCCATCAGGTCGAAGCCCTGCGGGTCGACGTCCAGCATGGCCAGCGCCTTGTGCGCAATGTCTTCGGTGATGCGGCCGTTGCCCTTCACCTCGGCGTAGTCGCGCACGCGGCGCAGCAGCCGGTTGGCGATGCGGGGCGTGCCGCGCGAACGCCGGGCAATCTCGAAGCCGCCGGTGGCGTCGGTCTCCACCTTGAGCAGGCGGGCGCTGCGGGTGACGATGAGCGCGAGCTCTTCGGGCGTGTAGAACTCCAGCCGCGCCACGATGCCGAAGCGGTCGCGCAGCGGGTTGGTCAGCATGCCGGCACGGGTGGTGGCCCCCACCAGCGTGAAGGGTTGCAGGTCGAGCTTGATGCTGCGCGCCGCGGGGCCTTCGCCGATCATGATGTCGATCTGGTAGTCCTCCAGCGCGGGGTACAGGATTTCTTCGACGACCGGGCTCAGCCGGTGGATCTCGTCGATGAAGAGCACGTCGTTCGGCTCCAGGTTGGTCAGCAGCGCCGCCAGGTCCTTGGGCTTCTCGAGCACCGGGCCCGAGGTCTGGCGCAGGTTCACGCCCAGCTCGGCCGCGATGATGTGCGACAGCGTGGTCTTGCCCAGGCCGGGCGGGCCGAACAGCAGCACGTGGTCGAGGGCTTCCTTGCGCTTGCGTGCCGCGCCGATGAAGATCTCGAGCTGCTCGCGCACCTTGGCTTGGCCGACGTATTCGTCGAGCAGCTTGGGACGCAAGGCCCGCTCGATCGCCTCTTCGTTGGGCGAGGCGGGCGCGGCGGACACCACGCGTTGGGGGGCGGGTGCGAAATCGTCGGTCTGGATGGTCATGAGAGGGGTTCTTCGACTACGAGTTTAGTGCCTGCCACACTGGCAGAATGCTCCGGCCACCTGTGTGGCCATATAACAAACGAGGGGAAGCCAGCACGTGTCGATCTACGAACTGAAGCCGCGTTTCCAGGCCCTGCTGCGGCCGATGGTGGTCCGCCTGCATGCGATGGGCGTCACCGCCAACCAGGTGACGATGGCGGCATGCGTCGTGTCGGTCGCGCTCGGGCTCTGGCTCTTCTTCGCGGCCCCCTCCTTTTCATCGCCGGCCGCCTTCGCGCTCATTCCCTTGTGGATGTTCCTGCGCATGGCCTTCAACGCCATCGACGGCATGCTGGCGCGCGAGCACCACCAGCAAAGCAGGCTGGGCGCCTTCCTCAACGAACTGACCGACGTGGTTTCCGACGCGGCGCTGTACCTGCCCTTTGCGCTGGTGGCGCCGTTCAGCGGCTTCTGGGTCGGCACGGTGATCGTGCTCGCGGGCCTGAGCGAATTCGCCGGCGCGCTGGGCCCCACGGTGGGCGCCTCGCGCCGCTACGACGGCCCGCTGGGCAAGAGCGACAGGGCCTTCGTGTTCGGCGCGCTCGGTCTCTATGTAGCGCTGGGCTGGCCGCTGCCGGGCTGGACCGCCTGGCTGATGCCGCTGCTGGCGGTGCTGGTGGCCTGGACGGTCGTCAACCGCGTCCGCCGGGCGCTGGCGGAAGCCGAACTCAAGCCGGTCACGCCACGCTGACCCGACGCCATCCGACACAAACCAATAAAAAATTCACAGGGATTCAATGACAGACATCACTTCACGCGTTCCCGAGGAACGCCAGTTCCAGACACACGACGGCGAATCGCTGTTCTACCGCCGATGGCCCGCCACCAGCGCCACGCGCCGCGGCGCCATCCTGCTGTTCCACCGCGGCCATGAGCACGGCGCGCGCATGGCGCACCTGGTCGACGAGCTGGACCTGCCCGACTTCGACTTCTACGCCTGGGACGCCCGCGGCCACGGCCGCTCGCCCGGCCAGCGCGGCTACAGCCCGAGCTTCGGCACCTCGGTGCGCGACGTGCAGACCTTCGTGCAGCACATCGCCGCCGCGCACGGCGTGCCCGAGCAGGACATGCACGTGGTCGCGCAGAGCGTGGGCGCGGTGCTGATCGCCACCTGGGCGCACGACTACGCCCCCAAGGTGCGCGGCCTCACGCTGGCCTCGCCGGCCTTCAAGGTGAAGCTGTACGTGCCGTTCGCGCGCGCAGGGCTCGGGCTGATGCACAAGCTGCGCGGCCTGTTCTTCGTCAACAGCTACGTGAAGGCCAAGTTCCTCACGCACGACCGCGCGCGCATCGCGAGCTACGAGAGCGATCCGCTCATCTCGCGGCCCATCGCCGTCAACATCCTGCTGGGCCTGTACGAAGCGGCCGACCGCGTGGTGGCCGACGCCAACGCCATCACCCTGCCGGTGCAACTGCTGATCTCGGGTGCAGACTGGGTGGTGCACCACAAGCCGCAGCACCGGTTCTTCGAGCGGCTGGGCAGCGCGGTGAAGACCAAGACCGAACTGCCGGGCTTCTTCCACGACACCCTCGGCGAGAAAGACCGCGCGAGCGCCGTGGCGCAGATCCGCGAGTTCATCCTGCAGCGTTTCGACGAACCGGCCGTGCCGGTCGACCGCCGCGAGGCCCACCTGAGCGGCGACACCGCCGACGAGTCGCGCGCGCTGGCCGAGCCGCTGTCGACGCTGTCGCCACGCGGCGCCTACTGGGCCATCACGCGTGCCAGTCTGAAGCTGGGCGGCACGATGTCCGAAGGCATCAAGCTGGGGCACGACACCGGCTTCGACTCGGGCAGCACGCTCGACTACGTGTACCGCAACCAGCCCAGGGGCAGCTCGGCCATCGGCCGCTCGATCGACAACACCTACCTGAACTCCATCGGCTGGCGCGGCATCCGCCAGCGCAAGATCCACGTCGAGGAGCTGCTGCGCATCGCCATGGAACGCCTGGCCGAAATGCACCGCGAGGTGCGCGTGATGGACATCGCCGCCGGCCACGGCCGCTACGTGCTCGACGCGGTGCTGGCCAGCCCGGTGAAGGCCGCCTCGATCCTGCTGCGGGACTACAGCGACATCAACGTGCGCGACGGCCGCGCGCTCATCGCCGAGAAGGGCCTCGAAGACATCGCCCAGTTCGTGCAGGCCGACGCCTTCGACCGCATCAGCCTGGCCAGCGTCATGCCGCGGCCCACGCTGGCCGTGGTGTCGGGCCTGTACGAGCTGTTCCCCGACAACGAGATGGTGCGCCGCTCGCTCGCGGGCGTGGGCGACGCGGTGGAAGACCGCGGCTACCTCGTGTACACCGGCCAGCCGTGGCATCCGCAGCTGGAAATGATCGCGCGCGCCCTCACCAGCCACCGCCAGGGCGAGGCCTGGGTGATGCGCCGCCGCACCCAGGTCGAGATGGACCAGCTGGTGGAAGAAGCGGGCTTCCGCAAGATCGACCAGCGGGTCGACGAGTGGGGCATCTTCACGGTCTCCCTGGCGGTGCGCACCGGGCGATGAGCGCCGCGCCGGGCCGCCCCAAGCAAGCTCGCGCCGCAGTGCGCAGCACGGAGGCTTTCCGATGAGCGCCTGGCTGGCACAGCGCCCCTGGAAGCGCGCCGCCGCATGGCTGGTTTTCCTGGGGCCGCTGTTCTACGCGACCTACGGCTTCGCCAACTGGTGGGCCACCACGCGCACGAACGTGCCGTCGATGGCCTTCGACTGGGAGCGGCACGTGCCGTTCTGGCCGTGGACGATCTTTCCGTACTGGACGATCAACGTCTTCTACGCGCTGTCGCTGTTCCTGGCGCGCAGCCGGCACACGCTCGACCGGCATGCGCTGCGGCTGGTCACGGCCACGCTCGTGGCCTGCACCTGCTTCATCGCGTGGCCGCTGCACTTCAGCTTCGGGCAACCGCCGGTCGAAGGCGCGCCGGCCTTCCTGTTCAACGCGCTGCGCGGCTTCGACCAGCCGTTCAACCAGGCGCCCTCGCTGCACATTGCGCTGGCCGTGATCCTGTGGGACTGGTACCGGCAGTTGCTGCGCGCGCCGAGCCTGCTGTGGGCGCGGCTGGTGCTGCATGTGTGGGCCTTCGCCATCTGCGCGTCGGTGCTCACGACGTGGCAGCACCACTTCATCGACATTCCGACCGGCGCGCTGCTCGGCCTGTTCTGCGTGTGGCTGTGGCCGCTGGAGCGCGTGGTGTCGATGCCGCGCGCCTGGCAGCGCACGCACGACGCCCGGCGCTGGAAGCTGGCGGGGCTCTATGCGGCAGGTGCGGCGCTGTGCCTGGCGGCCGCGCTGTACGGCGGCGGCATCGCGCTGTGGCTGTGCTGGCCGGCCGCGTCGCTCGCGCTGGTGGCGCTCAACTACATCGGCTTCGGCGCGCGCGGCTTCCAGATGGACGGGCACGGCCGCATGGGCTGGGCGGCGCGCTGGCTGTTCGCGCCCTACCGGCTCGGTGCGGCCATCAACGCCCGGCTGTGGACGCACAAGCTGCCGGCCTCGGTCGAGGTGGTGCCGGGCCTGCGGCTGGGCCGCCGGCCGACGCGCGCCGAATGGCTGGCCGCCGGCCAGCCCCGGCTGGTGAGCCTGTGCGCCGAACTGCAGGTGCCGGCCGGCGTGCCGCATGCGCGCTGCGTGCCGCTGCTCGACCTGACGGTGCCGCCGACGGTGCGGCTGCAGCGCGCGGCGGCCGTCATCGAGGGCCAGCGCCGCAACGCCGACGGTGCGCCGGTGTGGGTCTGCTGCGCGCTCGGCTTTTCGCGCGGCGCGGCGGCGGCGATCGCCTGGCTGGGGCGCTACGGCGCGGCCGGCGGTGTGGCGCAGGCCGAAGCCGCCGTGCGCCGCGCGCGGCCGCAGGTCGTGCTGCGCGGCGCATGGCTGGCCTCGCTGGAGCCGCTGAAGCCTCTTTCGAAACTGCCGGAGGTACCGCGCCATGACTGACACCGAACGCACCACCTGCGCCGCACTGGCCGGCCTGCTGCGCGCCGCGGCGCTGCTGGCCCTGTGGGGCTTCGCGCTGACCTGCATCGCGGCGCTGGTGCTCGCGCTGACGCTGCGCTCGCTGTCGAGCACCTCGGCCATGGCATTCGGCGCGGTCGTGGTCCTGGGTGCGCTGGAGCGCTATTTCGCCTTTCGCCTGCGCTTCGATGAGGCGCTGTTCGACGGGCTCGCGCGCAGCACCGTCACGTCGCTGGACGCGCTCGACAAGGCGCTCTCTTCCCTGGGGCTGCGCGAACCGGCACCCCAGCAAGCCACACGCCCGCTCGACGCGCGCGTGCAGGGCACCCGCCAGCTCCTGCAGCGCCACGCCATCGTGGTCGCCTGCCAGAGCGCCATGTTTCTCCTCGCCTTGATGACACAGGACCTCTCTTGACCGACGACGACCACAAGAACAACGACAAGCCGCAAAGCACCGTGCTGCGGCGCGGGCTCGCCATCGTGGCGGGCAAGCTCATCATCGGCGTGGCCGGCTTGCTGACCGGCGTGCGCGCCATCTGGTCGGGCACGAGCCCCAAGGCCGAGCAGACGCTGTACTTCGCCAACCACACCAGCCACGGCGACTTCGTGCTGCTGTGGGCCACGCTGCCGCCCGACCTGCGCGCGCTCACGCGGCCGGTCGCGGGGCAGGACTACTGGGAGGCCTCGAAGCTGCGCAACTTCATCGGGCGCGACGTGTTCAACGCGCTGATGATCCGTCGCGACGGTTCGGGCCAGGGCGGCAACCCGGTCGACCAGATGAAGGAGGCGCTGGAGGGCGGCGACTCGCTCATCATGTTTCCCGAGGGCACGCGCAACACGGGCGACGACATCCTGCTGCCGCTGAAGAGCGGGCTCTTCCACCTGGCGCGCGCCTGCCCCCACGTGCGGCTGGTGCCGGTGTGGATCGAGAACCTCAAGCGCGTGCTGCCCAAGGGCGTGCTGGTGCCGATTCCGCTGGCCTGCACGGTGCGCTTCGGCGCGCCGATCACGCTGGCCGAGGGCGAGGACAAGGTGTCGTTCCTGGCCCGCGCGCGCACCGCCATGCTCGACATGCGCCCCGAATACGACCGGCCGGACACGAACGGCCACAACAGCCACAACGGTGGGACCGCGCCATGATCGACCTCTCTCCCTTCGCGCTGACCACGCTCAAGCTCTTCGGCGGCGTCTTCGGCGTGCTGGTGCTGGCCTCGGCCATCGGCGCGGTGCTGAAGTGGCGCGTGGCGCACGGCCAGCCGCACTCGGTGATCGACAACCTCAACTCGCGCGTCAACGCGTGGTGGGTGATGGTGGCGGTCATCGGGCTGGCCTTCGCCTTCGGCAAGGGCGGCGTGATCGTGCTGTTCTATCTGATTTCTTTCTACGCGCTGCGCGAGTTCATCAGCCTGGCCTACACGCGGCGCGGCGACCACGGGGCGATCGCGCTGGCCTTCTTCGTGGCGCTGCCGGGCCAGTACTTCCTGATCTGGATCGACTGGTACGGGCTGTATTCGATCTACATCCCGGTCTACGCCTTCCTGATCCTGCCCATCCTGGCGGCCGTGGGCGGCGACACACAGCGCTTTCTGGAGCGCACCTCCAAGATCCAGTGGGGGCTGATGGTGTGCGTGTTCTGCATCAGCCACGTGCCCGCGCTGCTCACGCTGCAGATTCCGGGCTTCGAGGGCCGCAACCTGCTGCTGATCGCATTCCTCGTCATCGTGGTGCAGGGCAGCGACGTGCTGCAGTACGTGTGGGGCAAGCTGTTCGGCAAGCGCAAGGTGGCGCCCGAGCTGTCGCCTTCCAAGACCTGGGAAGGCCTGGTCGGCGGCGTGGCGAGCGCCACCGCGCTGGGCGCCGCGCTGTACTGGGCCACGCCTTTCAACCCGTGGCAGGCCGCGCTGATGGCGCTGACCATCTGCCTGATGGGCTTCTTCGGCGGCCTGGTGATGTCGGCCATCAAGCGCGACCGCGGCGTGAAGGACTGGGGTTCGATGATCGAAGGCCACGGCGGCATGCTCGACCGGCTGGACTCGGTGATCTTCGCGGCGCCGATCTACTTTCACGCGCTTCGCTACTGGTGGGTGCCGTGAGCGCGGCGGCGCGCGTGGCGCACGACGACCCGGTCGAGAAGTTCGTCGAGATGCTGGCCAAGGGCGAGAAGATCCACCCCTGAACGCCCTCGGGTGCCCGCGGCAATGCGATGAAACCGATCGAATGGCCGGTCAGTCCTCGTCCATGACCCGCGAACGGCCGAACCAGAAGCCCAGGATCATGCCGACGGTGCCGAAGCCGATGGCACCCCAAAGGCTGAGGAACGTGAAGACGTTGTAACGTCCCGGGTACTGGGCCAGGGCGCGCACCAGCTCAGGCTCGTCCAGCCCGCCCAAGCCCAGTGCAGCGGCGTAGTCGAAGCCCGCGTCGCCCAGGAAGTTCAGCGTCACCAGCATCGGAAGCACGGTGAAAAACGGGAACCACGCGCCGCGCACCTTGCGCCAGTTCATCAGATAGGCCGCGGCCAGCAGCACCGCGCCCACGCCGAGCAGGCCCAGCACCACGGGCCGGCGCGTCAGCGGCAGCAGCCAGGGCCAGGCCCATTGCAGCGGAAAGAGCGGCCATTCGGCCTGCGGCGCGATGCCGCCCGGCCGTGCAAAGGCCTGCCAGCCCAGCGCGAGCGTGGCGCGCCCCACCAGCGCGGACGCGCAAGCCACGGCCGCGACGCCCAGGCAGGCGATGCGCAACACGGACGAGCGGGGCTGCAGAAAGACATGCGGCGGCAACGCGGGCGACGGCAAGCTCCCCGGCCGCCAGACCCGCGTCACGACGGTGACCGGCGGCGGTGCCACCGCCAGCTCGCCACGCACCAGCCAGTCGGCGGCGAAGATCGCCAGCGCAAAGGCCATGGCGGCCGTGAGCCATGCGCAGGCGCCAGGCATGTCGATGAGGCCGAACGGCGTGAACATCGGCAGGTTGCCGTACACGAGGCCCGCGCACCCGTAGGCCAGGAGAATCGGCACGCAGCCGATCTGGGCCGCGCGCAGCAGCAGTTCGTCGCTGCGCACCGACTCGTGGCGCAGCGCTTCCACGCGCGACCACGCCCCGCGAAGGTTCACTTCGCCAGCGCCTTCAGCGCCATCTTGATGCCGTCGCTCACGCTCGCGTCCTTCGGCAGCGCCTTCAGCGCCAGCGCGGCTTCCTTGTCGCTGTAGCCCAGCGCGACCAGCGCCTGCAGGATGTCGGCCTGCGCGTCGGAGGCGGCATGCGCGGGCATGCCGATGTCGGCGCCCAGCTTGCCCTTGAGTTCGAGCAGCAGGCGCTCGGCGGTCTTCTTGCCGATGCCCGGAATCTTCACCAGCCGGCCCAGCTCCTGCAGCGTGATGGCCTGCGCCAGCTCACCCACGCTCATGCCCGAGAGCACCCCGAGCGCCATGCGCGGGCCCACGCCGGTGATCTTGATGAGCTGGCGAAAGGCCGCCCGCTCCTCGGCGCTGCCGAAGCCGTAGAGAATCTGCGCGTCCTCGCGCACGACGAAGTGGGTGAGCAGCGACACCTTCGCGCCGACGTTGGGCAGGTTGTAGAACGTGCTCATGGGCACGTCGACCTCGTAGCCGACCCCGTTGCAGTCGACCACCACCTGCGGTGGATTGCGTTCGGCGAGGATGCCGGTGAGTTTGCCTATCATCGGCCCACCCCCGTTGCTTGCTCACTTCGTGTAGCCGCCTCCCCCCTCGAGGGGGCAACACCGGCGGCCCGGCAAAGCCGGTTCCGCGGTGTTGCCCGCGCTGGATTGCGTTTTTTCGAGCACGGCTGGTCTTGCATAGGTCTGCCAAATAGATGGAAATGGATATCGAGTGATTCTGCGACACACCTTTACCCCCCTGAACAACGCGCGCCTCGGCCACCTGTGCGGACCGTTGGACGCGCACCTGCGCCGCATCGAGGAAGCCCTGGGCGTGAAGATCGCCCACCGCCACGAGCAGTTCAAGGTCGACGGCCCCAAGGCCACGGCGCGGCGCGCCATGGACGTGCTGCAGGCGCTCTACGAAATAGCCCAGCGCACGATCGACCCGGCCGTGGTGCAGCTCACGCTGGCGGGCGACGGCTCGATGACCGAGGGCGACGACGACGCGGCCATGCTGGTCACCCGCCGCGCCGACCTGCGCGCGCGCACGCCCACGCAGGCGCTCTACCTCGACAACATCGCCAAGCACGACATCACCTTCGGCATCGGTCCGGCCGGCACCGGCAAGACCTACCTGGCGGTGGCCTGCGCGGTCGATGCGCTGGAGCGGGCGTCGGTGCAGCGCATCGTGCTGACGCGCCCGGCGGTGGAAGCGGGCGAACGCCTGGGCTTCCTGCCGGGCGACCTGACGCAGAAGATCGACCCGTACCTGCGCCCGCTGTACGACGCGCTGTATGACCTGATGGGCCACGAGAAGGTGCAGAAGGCCTTCGAGCGCAACGCACTCGAAATCGCCCCGCTGGCCTTCATGCGCGGGCGCACGCTGAACAACGCCTTCGTGATCCTCGACGAGGCGCAGAACACCACGCCCGAGCAGATGAAGATGTTCCTCACGCGCATCGGCTTCGGCGCGCGCGCAGTGGTGACGGGCGACGTGAGCCAGATCGACCTGCCCAAGCAGCAGCTGAGCGGGCTGATCGATGCGGAGCGCGTGCTCAAGCGGGTGAGCGGCATCGCCATCACCCACTTCACGAGCGCGGACGTGGTGCGGCATCCGCTGGTGGCGAAGATCGTGGACGCCTACGACGGCCAGCGCAAGCGGACGGGGGTCCACTGAGATGGCGGCATCCAGGCTTCCGGCGCTGTCGCTCTCGCTGCAGTTCGGCCGTTTCAAGGGCGTGGAGCGCCACCGCATCGCCCTGCCGCGCCACAGCGTGACGCGCTGGATTCGCCATGCGCTGGACATCGACGGCGAGATCACCGTGCGCATCGTCGATGCCGACGAAGGCCAGCGCCTGAACCGCGAGTTTCGCGGCAAGGACTACGCGACCAACGTGCTGACCTTCGACTACGCGCAAAGCCCGCTGGTGATGGCCGACCTGGTGCTGTGCGCACCGGTGGTGGCGCGCGAGGCGAAGGAAAACCGCAAGACCCTGGCCCACCACTACGCGCACCTGCTGGTGCACGGCACCCTGCATGCGCAGGGCTGGGACCACGAGACCAGCGAGGCCGATGCCGACGAGATGGAAGCCTACGAGATCGAGATCCTCGCGGAAATGGGCATTCGCAGCCCCTACTGAAGGCCCGGCCCCGGCCTCATTCGAGCGTGATGTTGCGTTCGCGAATCACCTTGCCCCAGCTGGTGCGGTCGCGCTCGATGTACTGGTTCAGCTCGGCGTCGGTGCGCGGCGACTGCACCAGCAGCGACTGCGCCTCGACCAGGCTTCGGAACGCGGCGCCCTGCATCACCTTGTGAACGGCCGACTGCAGCGTGACCGACACCGCGGCCGGCGTGGCCGCCGGGACCGCGACGCCGAACCAGGTGGCGGCATGGAAGCCAGGGAAGCCGGCCTCGGCCACCGTGGGCACATCGGGCAACGACTTCACCCGCTCGCTGCCCGTGACCGCGAGCGCCCGCAGCTTGCCGGCGCGGATGTGCGGCAGCGAGGTGCTGACCACGTCCACCATCAGCTGCGTGTCGTTGCCCAGCAGCGCGGCCAGCGCGGGCGCGCTGCCGTTGTAGGGCACGTGCACCAGGTCGACCTGCAATTCGCTCTTGAGCATCTCAGTGGCCAGCTGCAGCGGATTGCCCAGCCCGACCGAGCCGTAGTTCAGGCGCCCGGCATTCGCCTTGGCATAGGCCTGGAACTCCTTCAGCGTGCGCGGCGTCGCCTTGTCGTTGGTGACCACGACCAGCGGCGCCTCGGCCGCCACGGCCAGCACGCGAAAGTCCTTCTGCGGCGCGTAGCTCATCTTCTTGTAGAGCTGCGGGTTGAGCACCATGCTCGCGCTGCTGGCCAGCAGCAGCGTGTAGCCGTCGGCGGGCGCGCGCGCCACGGCGCTGGCAGCCACCATGGTGTTGGCGCCGGGCTTGTTGTCGACCACCACGGCCTGGCCGATTTCCTTGGCCAGCTCGGACGCGAGCGCGCGCGCGACAAGGTCGGCCGAGCCGCCCGGCGTGTAGGGCACGACGAGCTTCACGGCATGGTCGGGGTAGTCGGCGCGGGCCGAGCCGGCCAGCCCCGCGAGCAGGGACAGCGAGAGCGCGATGCCGCGCAGGAGGGTTTTCTTCATGTCTCTTCCAGTCTTTTTTCTTGAGGGGATGCGAAAGGGGTCTGCTAGACGCGGCGGGCCTGGCCCTGCCAGTGCTTGTCGCGCAACCGGCGCTTGGCGATCTTTCCGTTGTCGTCGCGCGGCAGCGCAGCCATTTCGATGCTGCGCGGCACCTTGAACGACGACAGAGTGGCCTGCAGCCATTCGCGCAAGTCGGCGCCGTCCAGCACGACGCCGGGCACGGGCTCGACCACGGCGTGCAGGCGCTCGCCGTACTCGGCGTCGGGCACGCCGAACACTGCGCAGTCGGCCACGCCGGGAAAGGCCAGCAGGCGGTGCTCGATCTCGGCGGGGTAGATGTTCGCGCCACCGGAAATCACCATGTCCGACGCGCGATCGCAGACGTAGAGGTAGCCGTCGGCGTCGAGATAGCCCATGTCGCCCAGGCTGATGAAGCCGTCGCGCTCGATGGCCCGGCGCGCGGCGTCGTCGTGGCGGTAGCTGAAGTCGGGGTAGGCCGGCTGGCGCACGTAGATGAGGCCGACCTCGCCCGTAGGCAGCGCCGCGCCGTGTTCGTCGAGGATGCGCACCTGCGCGTCGAGCACCGGGCGGCCCGCGCTGCCGGGGCGCGCCAGCGCTTCGGCCGCGCCGATGGAAGTGACCATGCCGGCCTCGCTCGAGGCGTAGGTCTCGTGGATCACCGGACCGAACCATTCGATCATGGCGCGCTTCACGTCGGGCGCGCAGGGCGCGCCGGTGGAGGCCACGAAGCGCAGCGACGACAGGTCGTGGCGCGCGCGCACCGCCGGCGGCAGTCGCAGCAGCCGCACGTACATGATGGGCACGAGGTAGACGGTGTCGATGCGGTGCCGCGCGATGGCGGCGAGCAGCGCCTCGGCGTCGAAGCGCGCCATGAGCACCACGCGCTCGGCCAGCAGCAGCGCGTTCTGCAGGAACAGGCTGGGGGCGCTGTGGTACAGCGGCGCGGGCAGCAACGCACGGCAGCCCGCGCGCAGCCCGAAGGTCAGTTCGACCACTTCGCGCAGGCGGGCCTGGCGGGTCTCCAGCTCTGCCACCGGGATCGGATGGCGCACCACGCCCTTGGGCCGCCCCGTGGTGCCCGATGTGTAGGCCATGTGGCCGCGCGGCGAAACGCGCGGGCCGTCGTAGGGCGCCTGCGCGGCCAGCCAGCTTTCGTAGGGCCGGGCACCGGGCGTGCGCGCCTCGCCGACGGCCAGCAGCGCCACGCCCTCGGGCACGGCGCGCGCCACCGCGTCGAGCAGGTCGCCGTGGGCCAGCAGGGCGCGCGCGCCGCTGTCGTGCAGCAGCACACCGACCTCGTCGGGCGTGAAGTGCCAGTTGATCGGGCAGAAGTAGATGCCGGCCTGGCGGCAGGCGTGCACCACGTCGACCTGCACTTCGTCGTTGCGCAGCAGCACGGCCAGCACGTCGCCTTCGCGCAGGCCCAGTCGCAGCAGGCCGCCGGCCAGGCGCGCGCCGCGCGCCAGTTGCGCGTCGGCGTCGAGCACGCGGCCTTCGAAGTGGAACTCGGGCTTCATGGGTGTGGTCGTCATGCGGCGCCGCGCTGCGCCTTGTCGGACGCGTTCAGGGCCTGGATCTTTTCGCGCGCGGCCTGCCAGTCGGCGTCGCCCCATTCCTGGTACTGGGTGAAGTACGCGCCGTTGGCGAGCGCGTCGCCGCCGTCGAGCGTGAGGGTCTGGCCGTTGATCCAGCTGTTCTGCGGCGCCAGCAGGAATGCCGCGAGGCGCCCGATGTCGCCGCGTTCGCCCAGGCGGCGCGTGGGGTTCTGCCTGGCCATGGCGTTCTCCTGGCTGTCGACCGGGCGCAGGCGGCCCGAGGCGCCGGCAGTCGGAATCACGCCGGGCGCGATGGCGTTGAGGCGGATGCCCTTGGGGCCCCACTCCACCGCCAGCGACTTGGTCATGACGTCGATGCCGGCCTTCGACATGGCCGAGGGCACGACGAAGGGCGCGCCGGTGGCGACCCAGGTGACGACGATCGACAGCACGCTGCCGCCCCGGCCGGCCGCGATCCAGCGCTTGCCCGCGGCCTGCGTGGCGTAGAAGGTGCCGCGAAAGACGATGTCGGAGATGGCGTGGAAGCCGTTGGGCGACAGGTCTTCGGTGCGGCTGATGAAGTTGCCGGCGGCGTTGTTGACCAGGCTGTCGAGCGGGCCGTGGCGCGTCCAGATGGTTTCCATCATGTCGTCGACCGCCTGCGGGGAACGGATGTCGAGCACGTGGGTGCCGACGGTGACGCCGAAGCGGGTGCGCAGCTGCTGCGCGGCTTCTTCGAGCACCGAGGCGCGGCGACCGCACAGGTGCAGCTCGGCACCCAGCGCGGCCAGTTGCTCGGCCATCGCGAAGCCCAGGCCGGTGCCGCCGCCGGTCACGAGCACGCGCTGGCCGGCGAACAGGCCGTCCTTGAATATGTTGTCTGTCGCCATGGCTGTCTTGTCTCCTGGGAAATCGGGTGGCTTCGATCTTTATCGTTCACCTCGCTCCCTACAATTCCCATTCACCGACTCACTCTGTATCCGCAGGGTCGACAATCGCTCCGATGAGCCTGGACCTGAACCTGATCCGCACGCTGGTGGACATCGTGGACGCCGGCAACCTGAGCGAGGCCGCCCGCCGGCGCGACGTCACGCGCTCGCAGATCAGCAAGGAGCTCAAGAGCCTGGAGCGGCAGGTCGGCGCCACGCTGCTGCGCCGCACGACCCGGCGGCTGGCGCCCACCGAGCAGGGGCGCACGCTGTACGAGCACGGGCTGCGCATGCTGGCCGAGGTCGAATCGGCGCGCGCGGCCATCGACAGCCTGGGCCGCACGGTACGCGGGCACGTACGCATCAGCATCCCGACCGGGCTGGGCGAGTTCTTCGTGGGACCGCGCCTGCTGGAGTTCCAGCGCGCGCACCCGGAGGTGTCGCTGCGGGTGCTGTTCTCGAACCGGGTGTTCGACCTGATCGGCAGCGAGATCGACGTGGCGCTGCGCATCACCTCCGAGCCGCCGCTGGACCAGGTGGCGCGGCGCATCTGCGCGATCCGCTGGGGGCTCTATGCCGCGCCCTCGTACCTGGCGGCGCAGGCGGCGATTGCCGAGCCGGAAGACCTGGCCGCGTGCGTCGTGCTGTACGTGCCGGGGCCGGAGCGGCATTTCATGATGCCGATGCACCGCGGCACGCAACGCCGCGAGCTGCGGCTGAAGCTGAACCTGCAGACAGAGCACTTCCCCTATCTGCGCAGCGCGGTGCTGGCGGGCACGGGCATCGGCCTGCTGCCCTGCTACGCGATGACCGACGACCTGCAGGCAGGCAGCGCGGTGCAGGTGCTGCCGCAATGGGAGCCCGAGGGCCTGGGCAATGCGCTGTACATCCTGACCATGCCCGACCGGCATCCGTCGCACGCGGCGGTGGCGGTGATGGACTACCTGCGCGAGGTGCTGGCGTCGATGGACGACACCGGCGCGCCGGCGGCTACGCCGTCATCTGCAGCGGGATGGTGACGGGGCCGTCGTTGAGCAGGTGCACCTGCATGTCGGCGCCGAACTCGCCGGTGGCCACCACCGGGTGCGCGGCGCGCGCCTGCGCCACGAAGTGGTCGTAGAGCCTGTGGCCTTCGTCGGGCGGCGCGGCCTGGGTGAAGCTGGGGCGGTTGCCGCCGCTCGCGTCGGCCGCCAGCGTGAACTGGCTCACCAACAGCAGGCCGCCGCCGATGTCCTGCACGCTGCGGTTCATCTTGCCGGCGTCGTCGGAAAAGATGCGCAGCTTGAGGATCTTGGCGAGCATGCGGTCGGCCAGCGCGTCGGTGTCGCCGCGCTCGGCGCACAGCAGCACGAGCAGGCCCGCGTCGATGGCGCCGACGGTGCGCCCGGCAATGTCGACGCGTGCGTTCGACACGCGTTGCAGAACAGCTTTCATGAGGGGTGATGTTCCCCGGCCTGGGTGGCGCGGGCTTCCATGGTGAGGGGCAGCAGCTGAATGGTGACGCGCAGGCCCGGCACGGCGTCCATCAGGGCCTGTTCGAGTTGGTCGCGCATGTGGGCGGCTTGCAGCAGGGTCCAGTCGCCGGGCACGTGCATGTGCAGGTCGGCAAAGCGGCGCTGGCCGGCGCTGCGGGTCACCATGTCATCGAAACGCAATTGCGGGCCCTCGGGCACACGGGCGACGAAGGTGGCCAGCGTGGCGCGCACGGTGGCGAGGGTCTCTGGATCCAGGGCTTCGTCCATCAGGCCCTGCGAAGAGCGCCAGACCAGCTTGACGCCCTCACGCACGATGTTGAGCGCCACGCCGATGGCCAGCAGCGGGTCGAGCCACAGCCAGCCGCTGAGCTGCACGCCGACGATGCCGACCACCACCGCGGCGGAGGTCCAGACGTCGGTCATGAGGTGGCGCCCGTCAGCCTCCAGCGCGATCGAGCGGTGCACGCGTGCCGCGCGGAACAGCACGTAGGCCAGCCCCGCGTTGAAGCCCGAGCTGACCACCGACAGCGCCAGGCCCCAGCCCACCTGCTCGAGCGGCTGCGGGGCCATCAGGCGCTGCACCGAGACCCAGAGGATCGCGATGGCGGCGCCCACGATCAGGATGCCTTCGAAGCCCGAGGAGAAGTACTCGGCCTTGTGGTGGCCGTAGGGATGGTCGTCGTCGGCGGGGCGCTCCGCGATGGTCACCATGGCCAGCGCGAACATGGCGCTGGCCAGGTTGACGAAGGACTCCATCGCGTCGGAGATCAGGCCCATCGAATTGGTGAGGTAGCCTGCGTAGCCCTTGAGCAGAATGGTGAGCAGCGCGACGGCCACGGATACACGAAGCAGCGCCTTGGGTGAGAACGTCATGCGAAATCCATCGGGAAATTGGGCAATACGCCACGCGAAAAGCGGTAAAAGGCCGCAACAGCCGGCTGAATTATTGGCGCCGTGTCCATATGTAACGCCTTCGCCCTAATATTTCTGACTCTTGCGACACATTCTTTCGCAAAGGAACCAGCTTCAGATGATGAAAAACTTCCTGCCCGCCTTGTGCGGCCTCGCCATTGTCGGCTCGGCCGCGCTGGCCCAAGCCCAGACACCGACGCCAGCCGCGCCGGCAGCGGTTGCACCTGCAGCCGCCCCCGTGGCGGCCGCTGCGAAGGCAGACCTCCAGGCGGGCTTCGTGAAGTCCGTGCGCGGCAACGTGCAACTGCTCAGCGGTTCGGGCGCCACGCGCGCCGCCAGTCCGGGCGACCCCGTCGGTGCCGTCGACCGCATCGTGACCGGCCCCGATTCCTCGGCGTCGGTGGTGCTGCGCGACGACACCACGCTGGTGGTCGGCCCGTCGTCGCGGCTGGACCTGAAGGAGTTCCACTTCGACGCCACGACGCACGAAGGCGGCATGCTGCTGTCGCTGCTGCGCGGCTCGATGCGCATGATCACGGGCCTGATCGGCAAGACCAACCCCGACGCGGTGCGGGTCGAGACGCAGACGGCCACCATCGGCATTCGCGGCACCGACTTCATCGTGCAGGCGGACGGCCAGCCATGAAGACGATATCCCTGAAATTTCGCCGCGCATCCCTGCTAGGGTCCGCGCTGATGGCCCTGCTGCTGGCCGCCTGTTCCACGCCCGGCACCCGGGTGGTGCTGCTGCCCCAGGCCGACGGCAAGCCCTCCGCCGTGGTGGTGCGCGCCAAGGACGGGGAGGAAACGCTCTCCACCGCCTACCAGCGCGCCACGGCTGCCGTGGGTGCACGTGGCGCCCCGGTCGTCGACCAGGTCGATCCAGCCAAGCTCCAGGCCGACAACAAGCCGCTGTTCGACATGCGCCCGCCCCTTCCGCAGCGCTACACCGTGTACTTCGAGCTCGGGGGCACCACGCTGACGGCCGCCTCGCAGCAGGTCATGACCGAGGCGATGGCCGCGGCGCTGGCGCGCAGCGGCAGCGACATCGTGGTCACGGGCCACACCGACACCAAAGGCAACGGCGAACAGAACGACCTGCTCTCTCGCCGCCGGGCACAGGAAGTGGCCCAGCTCTTCATCGAGCGCCAGTTCCCGGCCAACCGCATCGAGGCCGTGGGGCGCGGTGAACGCGAACTGGCCGTGCCGACCGCCGACGAGGTGGACGAGCCGCGCAACCGGCGCGTCACCATCGAGGTGCGTTGACCGGTTGTTCGACCGCTGGGGTCAGCTCAGCGTCACGCGCGCGAACTTGCGCTTGCCGACCTGCACCACGTAGCTGCCGGCCGGCAGCTTCAGCGCCTTGTCGCTGACCACCACCGAATCGACCCGGACCCCGCCGCCTTCGATCAGGCGGTTGCCTTCACCCGCCGAAGACGCCAGGTTGGCCTGCTTCAGCAGCTGGGCAATGCCCAGCGGGGCGCCCGACAGCGACACCTCGGCAATCTCGTCCGGAACGCCGCCCTTGCTTCGGTTGATGAAATCCTGCTCGGCCGTTTCGGCCGCCGCCGCGCTGTGGAAGCGCGCGGTGATTTCCTTGGCCAGCGCCACCTTGGCGTCCTTCGGGTTGCGCCCGCCCGCGATCTCGGCCTTCAGCGCCGCGATCTGTTCCAGCGACTGGAAGCTCAGCAGCGTGTACCAACGCCACATCAGGTCGTCGGAAATCGACAGCACCTTGGCGAACATGGTGTTGGCGTCTTCGCTGATGCCGATGTAGTTGTTCTTGCTCTTGGACATCTTCTCGACGCCGTCGAGCCCTTCCAGCAGCGGCATGGTGAGGATGCACTGCGGCTCCTGGCCGTATTCCTGCTGGAGATGGCGCCCGACCAGCAGGTTGAACTTCTGGTCCGTGCCGCCCAGTTCGAGGTCGCTCTTGAGCGCCACCGAGTCGTAGCCCTGCATCAGCGGGTAGAGGAATTCGTGCACCGAGATCGACTGGCCGGCCTTGAAGCGCTTGTTGAAGTCGTCGCGCTCCATCATGCGGGCCACCGTGTACTTGGCGGCCAGCTGGATCATGCCGCGCGCGCCCAGCGGGTCGCTCCACTCGGAGTTGTAGCGGATCTCGGTCTTCTCGGGGTCCAGCACCAGGCTGGCCTGCTTGTAGTACGTCTGGGCGTTGGCCTCGATCTGCTCGCGGGTGAGCGGTGGGCGCGTGTTGTTGCGCCCGGAGGGGTCGCCGATGGTGCTGGTGAAGTCGCCGATCAGGAAGATCACCCGGTGGCCCAGGTCTTGCAGCTGCCGCATCTTGTTGAGCACCACCGTGTGGCCGATGTGGATGTCGGGCGCCGTCGGGTCCAGCCCCAGCTTGATGCGCAGGGGGGTTCCGGTGGCTTCCGAGCGCTGCAGCTTGCGCACCCACTCGTCCTGGGGCAGGAGCTCGTCAGCGCCCCGGAGGGATATTTCGAGCGCGCGTCCTACACTATTTGAGAGGGTATTGGATGTAACAGATTCGGCGTTCATGGGCTTTTTTAGCTGACTTTGGGGGTGCCGAAGCTATACTCAGCCCGACTTTTCAAGCGCCGAATTCTAAGCGGCGCTTCTTCCGCACCGTCTGCTGCCGCCCTGAACGTACTGGGCCTTGCTGCACGGTTTTGCAGAACCTGAGCTGGAATTCAAAGTTTGATCAACGGCATTCTTGCCGCCGAGGAGCTCCTTGCTTCTCGCGTGGCCTATACCTTCCGGACGTACCCCAAGCAGATCACCGCGGTCATCGCGGCAGCCCTGCTGAGCGCCGGTACTCTTGCGGTGGCATCGCTAGGTCCGGACGCGTCCGACCTCCCGGTGAAGCAGATCCTCGAAGCCACGGCACCCGTGTCTTTCGCCGACCAGGGCGCGTCGCTGGAAAACTTCAGCTTCACGCTGTTCCGCACGGACGTCACCCGTTCGAGCGACACGGCCGAGGCCCTGCTGAAGCGCCTGGGCATCGCCGACCCCGCCGCCACCGCCTTCGTGCGCGGCAGCGCCGACGCGCGCAACGCTCTGTTCTCGCGCGCCGGCCGCACCGTCACGGCCGAGGCCACGCAGGAAAACCAGCTCAAGAAGCTCAGCGCCCGCTGGATTCCCGACGGCGACGGCGGCTTCAAGCGCTTCGTCATCGAGCGCACGCCCACCGGCTTCGCCGGCGTGACCGAGCGCGACGCGCTCACCCCCGGCACGCGCCTGGCCAGCGGCACCATCCGCACCTCGCTGTTCGCCGCCACCGACGATTCGCGCATTCCCGATGCGGTGGCGAGCCAGCTGGCCGACATCTTCGCGGGCGACGTCGACGTGCGCGCCCTGCGCAAGGGCGACCGCTTTGCCGTGGTCTACGAGACCTTCGAAGCCGACGGGCAGGCGCTGCGCAGCGGCCGCGTGCTCTCGGCCGAGTTCGAGAACAACGGCAGGATCCACCAGGCCGTCTGGTTCCAGCCTCCGGGCGCGAACCAGAAGGGCAGCTACTACCGCCCGAACGGCGACAGCCTGCGCAAGGCCTACCTGGCGACGCCGGTCGAGTTCTCGCGCGTGTCCAGCGGTTTCGCGATGCGCATGCACCCGATCCTGAACAGCTGGCGCCAGCACAACGGCATCGACTACGCGGCGCCCACGGGCACCTCGGTGCGTTCGGTCGGCGACGGCACGGTCGACTTTGCGGGCACGCAGAACGGCTACGGCAACATCATCATCATCAACCACCGCAACAACCAGCAGACGGCGTATGCGCACCTGAGCCGCATCGACGTCAAGACCGGCCAGAGCATCAGCCAGGGCCAGGCCATCGGCGCGGTGGGTTCCACGGGCTGGGCCACCGGCCCGCACCTGCACTTCGAATTCCGCGTGGGCGGCGTCTACCAGGACCCGGCTTCCATCGCGCAGGAAGGCGGCGCGCCGATCACCGCGGCGTTGCGTCCGGCCTTCGAGCGCATCGCCGTGGGTGCGCGCACCGAGCTGGCGGCGGCCTTCTCCGTCATTCAGGCCAGCGCCGACTGAGCTTTTTCAACACCGATCCACGGATGGCCGCCGAACTTTTCATCGGCCTGATGTCGGGCACCTCGCTCGACGGCGTGGACGGCGTGCTCGCCGACTTCTCCCTCGGCCGCATCGCGGTACAGGCCTACGCCACGGCCGGGTTTCCCGTCGCACTGCGCGCGGAACTGATGGCGCTGAACACGCCGGGCGACAACGAACTGCACCGCGCGGCCCTGGCCGGCAACGGGCTGGCCAGGGCCTATGCCGGCGTGGTCCAGCAGCTGCTGGCGGACAGCGGCATCGCCGCCGGGGCGATCACCGCCATCGGCGCGCACGGCCAGACCGTGCGCCACCGGCCGCTCGAGTTCGACGAGGTGGGCTACACGGTTCAGCTGAACAACCCCTCCCTGCTGGCTGAACTGACGGGCATCGACGTGGTCGGCGACTTCCGCACCCGCGACCTCGCCGCCGGCGGCCAGGGCGCGCCGCTGGTGCCGGCATTTCACCGCGCCCTGTTCGCCCGGCCGGACGAGAGCGTCGCGGTGCTGAACATCGGCGGCATCTCCAACCTGAGCCTGCTGCCGGCCGCCAACGCACCCGAGGGCGCCCTCGTGCGCGGCTTCGACTGCGGCCCGGGCAATGCGCTGATGGATCACTGGTGCCAGACCTACCAGGGCCAGCCTTTCGACCGCGGCGGCCAGTGGGCGGCCAGCGGACAGGTGCTGTCCGAGCTGCTCGCGCTGCTGCTGGCCGACGCGTACTTCGCCAAGGCACCGCCCAAGAGCACCGGGCGCGACCTGTTCAACCCGACCTGGCTGGCCGCACAGCTCGGCACCACGGCGGTGGCCCCTGCCGATGTGCAGGCGACGCTGGCCGAATTGACTGCTCACGCTTGTGCAGCGGACCTGTTGCGCTACGGAAAAGAGAGCAGGCTGCTGATCGTCTGCGGCGGCGGAGCACTGAACGACCACCTGCTTGGCCGCCTGCGCGCGCTGCTGCCCGGCGTGGACGTGGTGGCGTCGACCGACCACGGCCTGCCGCCCCAGCAGGTCGAGGCCGCAGCCTTTGCCTGGCTGGCGCGCGCCGCAATACGGCGTGAGCCGGGCAACCTCGCCAGCGTGACGGGCGCGCGCGGCGCGCGGGTGCTGGGCGCGATCTACCCCGCCTGAATCCGCGTCAGCCCTGGCCGGACACCTCCGGCTGTGCCGGGTGCGCCGCCCGCGATTCCGACGGCAGGTGCCAGAAGATCAACGCCGAGGCCACCGTGATCAGCCCCATGCTCGCGAAGGTTGCCTGGAAGGCGTCCAGCGTGTGCGCCGCAGAGTCGGAGCCGAAGATGCCGTTGTAGCCCGCCAGGGTCGCACCCGCGGCGGCCACGCCCAGGCTCATGGCCAGCATCTGCACCATCGACAGCAGGCTGTTGCCGCTGCTGGCCATGCTGCCGTCCAGGTCCTTCAGCGTGATGGTGTTCATGGCGGTGAACTGCAGCGAATTGACCGCGCCGAACGCCAGCAGCTGCAGCACGTGCAGCGCCATCGGCTGGCCCGGCGCCGTCAGGCCGAAGCTGGCCATGGTGCAGCCCACGAGGATGGTGTTGACCACCAGCACGCGGCGGTAGCCGTGGCGCGTGATCAGCGGCGTGGCGAAGCGCTTCATGGCCATGCCGGCCAGCGCGATCGGCAGCATCATCAGCCCGGCGCGCACCGGCGAGTAGCCCATCGACACCTGCAGCAGCAGCGGCACCAGGAACGGCATGCAGCTGCTGCCCAGGCGCGAGAACAGGTTGCCGATGAGCCCGATGCTGAGCGTCTGCACATGGAACAGCGACGGTGCGAACAACGGCTCGGGCGTGCGCGAGGCGCGCAGCCAATAGCCCGCGATGCTGGCGAAGCCGAAGATCAGCACCACCATCACGCCGCCCTGGCGCAGGCCCAGCTCGGAGACGCCGTCCAGCGCCAGCGAGATCGCCACCATGCCGAAGGCCAGCATGGCGTAGCCCACGCTGTCGAAGCGCTTCTGCACTGCGCCGCGCAGGTCGGGCATGTACTTGAGCGTGGCAAGGCAGCCGAGCAGCCCCACGGGCACGTTGATCAGGAAGATCCAGTGCCAGGAGGCGTACTGCACCAGCCAGCCGCCCAGCGTGGGGCCCAGCAAGGGGCCTATGAGGCCCGGAATGGCCACGAAACTCATGGCCTGGAGGAACTCCCCGCGCGGCACCGTGCGCAGCAGCGCCAGGCGCCCCACGGGCAGCAGCAGCGCGCCGCCCAGGCCCTGCACCACGCGCGCGGCCACCAGCTGTCCCAGGCCGTGCGACAACGCGCACAGCACCGAGCCGGCGGCGAACAGCACGATGGCGCAAAAGAAGATGCGCCGCGTGCCGAAGCGGTCGGCGATCCAGCCCGAGGCCGGGATCAGCATCGCCATGGTGAGCGCGTAGGCCACCACCACCGACTGCATGCGCAGCGGGCTCTCGCCCAGGCTCGCGGCCATGGCCGGCAGCGCCGTGTTGATGATGGTGGCGTCCAGCGTCTGCATGAAGAAGCCGACGGCGACGAGCCACAGCAGGCTCTTGCGCACGGGATCTACAGGCGCGGGGGCGGTTTCAGCCTCGGAGGTCATGGGCAAGCGCAGAAAAAGAAGCGGGAACGAAAAAGCCGCCCGGAGGCGGCTTTCTGGGGAGGCTGGGTCAGCAGCATCCGGGCATCAGGCCGAGAAGCTCGATCCGCAGCCGCAGGTGCTAGTGGCGTTCGGGTTCTTGATGACGAACTGGGCGCCTTGCAGGTCTTCCTTGTAGTCGATCTCGGCGCCGACGAGGTACTGGTAGCTCATGGCGTCGATCAGCAGAGACACGCCGTTCTTGGTCATGGTGGTGTCGTCTTCGTTCGTGATTTCATCGAACGTGAAACCATACTGGAAGCCGGAGCAGCCGCCGCCCTGCACGAACACGCGCAGCTTGAGGTCGGGATTGCCTTCTTCGGCGATCAGGTCGGCCACCTTGGCTGCCGCACTGTCGGTGAAGACGATGGGCTCTGGCATCTGGGTCTGGATGTTTTCGGCTACGGCGCTCATGGGGTGATAACTCCTTGGGGCCGAACAAGCGGCCAATGGAACCAATGCTACTGCAATGCCGCAATTTCGGCAGGCGGGGTGTGGCGTGCACCCCAATGCAAGTGGGGTCGGATGCGTCGCGGGCAAAGAAAAAGCCGCCCGAGGACGGCCCTCGCATTGAAAAAGCCGCCCGAGGGCGGCTTTGTGTTCGCAGTGAACAGATCAGCGCTTGCTGAACTGCTTGCGACGACGGGCGGAGTGCAGACCGACCTTCTTACGTTCGACTTCACGCGCATCGCGCGTCACGAAGCCGGCTTGGCTCAGCACGGGCTTGAGCGTTGCGTCGTAGTCGATCAGCGCACGGGTGATGCCGTGGCGCGTGGCGCCGGCTTGACCCGATTCGCCGCCGCCGTTCACGTTGACCATCACGTCGAAAGCTTCGAGGTTGTTGGTCAGCGCGAGGGGCTGCTTGGCGATCATGATCGAGGTTTCACGGCCGAAGAACTCTTGGATGTCCTTGCCGTTGACCGTGATCTTGCCGGTGCCTTTTTTCAGAAACACACGGGCGACGCTGGATTTGCGACGGCCGGTGCCATTGTTCCATTCACCAATCATTCTCAAGGCTCCTTACAGTTCCAGCACTTTGGGCTGTTGGGCGGTATGCGGGTGCTCTGCGCCACCGTAGACCTTGAGTTTCTTGATCATCGCGTAGCCAAGCGGACCCTTGGGCAGCATGCCCTTGACGGCCTTTTCCAGGGCACGGCCCGGGAACTTGGATTGCATGTCGCGGAAGTTGGTGGCACTGATGCCGCCCGGGTAGCCCGAGTGACGGTAGTACACCTTGTCGATCGACTTGGCGCCGGTGACGCGCAGTTGCGCGGCGTTGATGATGACGATGAAGTCACCGGTATCGACGTGAGGCGTGTAAATGGCCTTGTGTTTGCCGCGCAAACGGAGAGCAACTTCGCTGGCTACTCGTCCGAGGACCTTGTCGGTCGCGTCAATCACAAACCACTCGTGCGTCACGTCAGCGGGCTTGGCGCTGAACGTTTTGGTCATGAGTTTTTCTCTTGAAAAGAGGGTTTGGCGAGCCCTTTTCCACGGTCGGCGTTCCTCTGATGGGAATCTCTTAGGTGGGTGAACCCCGCACCGCAAAACGGCTCGGGAGACTTCGCCGCGGGGCTACAAAAACGCTGCGAAGCCCTCGATTATATAAAGAACGGCCTTGCGCTGGCAAATTTGCATATGCTTCCCCCAACACCGTTACCATTCCCACCCTATGTTCAGTTACCGCCACGCCTTCCATGCCGGCAACCACGCCGACGTGCTCAAGCACACGGTGTTGATTGCCACGCTCGATCACCTGCTTGAAAAAGAGGCAGCCCTGACGGTCGTCGACACCCACGCCGGCGCCGGCCTGTACCGCCTCGACGGCGACTATGCAGGCACCAGCGGCGAGGCTGCCGAAGGCATCCTGCGCCTTCTCTCAGGCAAGAAAGAGCCCACAACGCACGCGCCCGCTGCGAAGTCCGCTACCAAAAAGGTAGCGCCTGAGGCGCAAGCCCCGCTGGCCGACGCCATCGCCCGCTACCTGAGCGTGATCAGCGACTTCAACCCCAACGGCGGCGCACGCGTCTACCCCGGCTCGCCGTTCATCGTGCAGCACCTGCTGCGCGACCACGACAAGCTCAAGCTGTTCGAGCTGCACCCGACCGATTCGCGCACGCTGGACGCCAACATCGCCCAGCTCGAGGCCGGCCGGCAGATCGCCGTGATGAACGAGGACGGATTCGGCAGCGCCACCAAGTTCCTGCCGCCGCCCTCGCGCCGCGCGCTGGTACTGATGGACCCGAGCTACGAGATGAAGACCGACTACGGCCGCGTGCTCGACTTCGCCGCCGAGGCGCTCAAGCGCTTCGCCACGGGCACCTACGCGGTCTGGTACCCGATCATTCCGCGCCCCGAGGCGCACGACCTGCCGCGCCGCCTGAAGACGATGGCGACCAAGGCCGGCAAGTCGTGGCTGCACGCCACGCTGACGGTCAAGTCGAGCAAGATCACCAAGGACGCCGCTTCCGGCGAAACGCAGCGCCCGGGCCTGCCGGCCAGCGGCATGTTCCTGATCAATCCACCCTACACGCTCAAGCCGCTGCTCGCGGCGGCGCTGCCCCAGCTGGCGGAGCGCCTGGGACAGGACCGCAACGCCACCTTCTCGCTCGAGTCGGGCGGCTGAGCCCGAACCCCGCAGACTTCGTTTACCGAGTTATCTGCGCTGACGCGCCGGAACGAGCGCCTTGCGCCGCGCCGGCACCTGCACCCTGGCACGCTGCTGCGGCTCGGCCGCCGACGCCACCGGCGCCTGCGCATCCCCCGCCTCCACCGGCAAGCCACCGCAACGCATGCCGTCGTGGTCCACCACGGTCAGCGCCACCTGCTTGATGCCCAGGCCGGTCAGGCCGATGCGGTCGGCCGCGGCGCGGCTCAGGTCGATCACACGGCCCATCGCATAGGGGCCGCGGTCGTTGATGCGCACCAGCACCTCGCTGCCGTTGACGAGGCTGCGCACGCACACGCGCGTATTGAAAGGCAGGGTCTTGTGCGCCGCCGTCATGGCGGTCATGTCGAAGCGCTCGCCGCTGGCGGTCTTGCGCTGATGGAACTGGATGCCGTACCACGAGGCGCCACCGCGCTCGAAGATGTCGCGCGGTCCGGCGTCGCCGGGCACGCCGTCGTCCGGCGTCAATTCGTCAGCGCCAGAGACTGCGAGGTCGTAGCGCACCGACGGCACGTTGGAGCGTGGCGCGGCACCGGGCGGCACCGCCAGCGCGCGCGGCAGCGGTTGCAGCTTGCCGCCCTCGGCGTCCGTGGCCGGCGGCATGGCGCAGCCGGCGAGCGCACAGCTCGCCGCCACGAAGACGAGGCGAAGCGCCCCGCGCAACGAGGCGGCCGCGCCTGCCGCGCCCCCTCTCAATCGAGGCGCTCCAGCACAGCCAGCGTCGCCGCCGACTGGTTCATCGTGTAGAAATGCAGCGCCGGCGCACCGCCGTCGCGCAGGCGCGTGCACAGGTCGGTCACCACGTCGAGGCCGAAGGCCTTGATCGACGCGGTGTCGTCGCCGTAGGCCTGCAGCCGCAGGCGCACCCAGCGCGGGATCTCGGCGCCGCAGGCGTCCGAGAAGCGCATGAGCTGCGTCGAACTCGTGATCGGCATGATGCCCGGCACGATCGGCGTGTCGATGCCCAGCTTGCGGGCGTCGTCGACGAAGCGAAAGTACGCCTCGGGCGTGAAGAAGTACTGCGTGATCGCCGAATCGGCGCCGGCCTTCACCTTGGCGGCAAAGGCCTGCAGGTCGGCCTCGGGCGAGCGGGCCTGCGGATGGATCTCGGGGTAGCAGGCCACCTCGATGTGGAAATCGCGGCCGGTTTCCTCGCGGATGAAGGCCACGAGGTCGCTCGCGTACTGGAATTCGCCGCCAATGCCATAGCCGCTGGGCAGGTCGCCGCGCAGCGCCACCAGGCGCTTCACGCCCATGGCCTTGAGCTCGCCGAGCTGCTCGCGCACCGTGGCGCGCGTGGCGCCGATGCACGAGAAGTGGCTCGCGGCGTCCACGCCTTCGGACAGGATCTCCTGCACCGCACCGAAGGTGCCGTGGTGCGTGGAGCCGCCCGCGCCGTAGGTGACCGAGCAGAACTGCGGCTTGCGCACATACAGCTGCTGGCGCGCGGCGCGCAGCTTGACCGCGCCTTCGGGCGTCTTGGTCGGGAAGAATTCGAAACTCAGCGGAAGGCGCACCTGCGTCTCCTTAGGAACCGTCGCTCGCCTTGGCAGCGCGCACGGCATGAATGAAAAACTCGCGGTTGCCGTCGCCCCCGGCGATCGGGCTGTCGAACCAGCGCAGCACACGCAGATCGAGCGCCTCGCAGGCGTCGTGCAGGCGTTTCTCGACCACCGGATACATCGATTCGTCGCGCACGATGCCGCCCTTGCCGACCTGGCCGGGCTGCAGTTCGAACTGCGGCTTGACCAGCATCAGCAACTGGCCGTCGTCGGCCAGGAACTCGACCACGGCAGGCAGCACCAGCGTGAGCGAGATGAACGACAGGTCGCCGACGATCAGGTCGAAACGCGGATCGGCGGGCTGCTCGGACGCCTCGGGCTCTGCGTCCTCGTCACCGTCTTCATGCAGGTCGTCCGCCGACAGCGCACGCGCATTGACACCCTCGATGGCCACCACGCGCGCGTCCTCGCGCAACTTCGCATGCAGCTGCCCGTGGCCGACGTCGACGCCGACCACCTTCGCAGCGCCGCGCTGCAGCAGGCAATCGGTGAAGCCGCCGGTCGACTGGCCCACGTCGAGGCACAGCTTGCCGGCCGGGTCGACGCCGCTCACCGCGAGCGCGCCTTCGAGCTTGAGCCCGCCGCGCGACACGTACCGGGCCTCGGCCGCATCGGCGAGCTCGAGCTCGGCCGATTCGGGCACTTCGTCCTTGTTCTTGACGACCGGGCGCCACGCGTCGCTCGTGCCCGCGTCGCGCCAGCGCATGCCGCCGGCAATGAGCCGCACGGCCTGCGAACGCGACGCGGCCATGCCGCGCTCCACCAACAGTTGATCAGCGCGCATGAGCGAAGCGCCGGGCCGCCCCAAGCAAGCTCGCACCGCAGCGCGAAGCACGGAGGTTTTTCATTGCGCTATCAATAACGGTACGTGTCGGGCTTGTACGGGCCGTTCTTGCTCACGCCGATGTAGGCGGCCTGCGAGTCGGTCAGCTCGGTCAGCATGGCGCCGACCTTCTTCAGGTGCAGGCGCGCCACCTTTTCGTCGAGGTGCTTGGGCAGCACGTAGACCTTGCCGGCTTCATAGGCGTCGGGCTTGGTGAACAGCTCGATCTGGGCGATGGTCTGGTTGGCGAACGACGACGACATCACGAAGCTCGGGTGGCCCGTGCCGCAGCCCAGGTTCACCAGGCGGCCCTTGGCCAGCAGGATGATCTTCTTGCCGTCCGGGAAGGTGATGTGGTCGACCTGCGGCTTGATTTCTTCCCACTCGTACTTCTCGATCGACGCGACGTCGATCTCGTTGTCGAAGTGGCCGATGTTGCAGACGATGGCCTGGTCCTTCATGGCGGCCATGGTGTCATGCGTGATGACGTCCTTGTTGCCGGTGGTGGTCACGAAGATGTCGGCCTTGTCGGCGGCGTACTCCATGGTCACGACCTTGTAGCCTTCCATGGCGGCCTGCAGGGCGTTGATCGGGTCGATCTCGGTCACCCACACCTGGGCGCTCAGTGCGCGCAGTGCCTGGGCCGAGCCCTTGCCCACGTCGCCGTAGCCGGCCACGCAGGCCACCTTGCCGGCGATCATCACGTCGGTCGCGCGCTTGATGCCATCCACCAGCGATTCGCGGCAGCCGTACAGGTTGTCGAACTTGCTCTTGGTGACCGAGTCGTTCACGTTGATGGCGCGGAACTGCAGCGTGCCCTTGGCGGACATCTCGTTCAGGCGGTGCACGCCGGTGGTCGTTTCCTCGGTCACGCCGATGATCTCGGCGGCCTTGCGGGTGTACCAGGTGCCGTCCACGGCCAGCTTGGCCTTGATGGCGGCGTAGAGGATGCGTTCTTCTTCGCTGGTCGGGTTGGCGAGCACGCCCAGGTCCTTCTCGGCGCGCTGGCCCAGGTGCATCAGCAGCGTGGCGTCGCCGCCGTCGTCCAGGATCATGTTCGGGCCTTCGCCCTTCGACCCCTTGGGGCCGAAGTCGAAGATGGCGTGGGTGTAGTCCCAGTAGTCCTTAAGCGACTCGCCCTTGATGGCGAACACCGGCGTGCCGGCGGCGGCGATGGCGGCGGCGGCGTGGTCCTGCGTCGAGAAGATGTTGCACGAGGCCCAGCGCACTTCGGCGCCCAGGGCTTGCAGCGTCTCGATCAGCACGGCCGTCTGGATGGTCATGTGGATCGAACCCGTGATGCGCGCGCCCTTGAGCGGCTGCGCCTTGGAGAACTCTTCACGGATGGCCATCAGGCCGGGCATTTCGGTTTCCGCGATGCGGATTTCCTTGCGGCCCCAGGCGGCGAGGGACAGGTCGGCAATCGCCTGGTCGGCGGTGGACACGGGGGTGGGCTTGAGAACAGCGCTCATGAGAACTCCAAAACTGGTTTGAAAGATGCCACTGCGTTCGGGGGTCTGACGGAAAAAGGACTCACCGCGAGAACAGCGGATGAGCGTGGTTGCGATGTGGTCCGAGCCTCACGCCTGACGGCGCTGCAACGCTCCTCGGAACGGCGGATTGTAGACGCGGCGCCCGGGCCCGCCAATCGCTCGGGTATCCCACATCACGGAAAGCGCGTTCTGCCGCACAGGCGTACATTGGTTCGCACCCAACCACGGAAGCCCCCGCCCATGTCGCTCACGCACTCCAGAATCCCCTCGGCCCTGCTTGCCGCAGCCGCACTCGTCGCCACGGCCAGCGTCCCGGTCCTCGCCGCCGCGCAGAACGCCGACCCGGTGCGCATCCGCGGCACCATCGTGCGCGTAGACGCCAAGACCCTCGTGGTCCAGGACCGCGGCGGCGAGGTCGTCAGCCTCGCACGCCCGGCCGACATGCCGGTGTCGGAGGTCTACCGCATCAAGCTGTCCGACATCAAGCGCGGCAGTTTCATCGGCACCGCCGCCATGCCGCAGCCCGACGGCACGCAGAAGGCGATCGAAGTGGTGGTGTTCCCCGAGGCCGCGCGCGGCACGGGTGAAGGCCACAGGCCTTGGGACCTGCTGCCCGACAGCACCATGACCAACGCCACCGTCGCCGACCTGGCCGCGGCGCCGAAGTCGGTGCGCGGCGGGCAGCAGATGCGCCTGACCTACAAGGGCGGCGAGAAGACCGTCATCGTGCCGCCCGACGCTCCGGTGGTCACCTTCCGCCCCGGCACCGACGCACTGCTCGTGCCCGGCGCCAAGGTCATGGTGAATGCGCAGGAGAAGAACGGCACGCCCACGGCCCTGCGCGTCACGGCCGGGCGAGACGGCTTCGCGCCGCCGATGTAACCGGCATGCGGGGCGGTCGCCCCGCATCCGAGGGAAACCCCGCAGGATTTTTGTCCGGGCGACAGGCGCGGGCGGCCCCGTGCGGCGTATCGTGGCGTGGGACTCCGGCCGCGAGGCAGGTTCCAGCCACCCATCCGTTCACCCGACACAGGAGATTGCGCACCATGGCCACTGCCAAGAAAGCCGCCGCCAAGAAGACCCCCTCCAGCAGCGAGAGCACCGCCGGCGCGAAGCAGGCGATGCCCAACGCCGCGGACATGCTCAATCCGCTGAAGGGCATGGCCGACCGGCTGCAGAACCTCAACCTGACCGGCGGCGCCGGCAAGCTGCTTGACAGCGGCCGCAAGGACCTGCAGGCGGTCATGGAAGCCAACGAAAAGTCCTACCAGGGCCTGCAGACCGTGGTGCAGCGGCAGACCGAGATGATCAAGCACGCCATCACCGAATGGCAGAGCGCCGCCAAGGGCATGCCGGGCAAGGACCCGAAGGAAAACCTCGCCAAGCTCGACGAACTCGGCCGCCAGTCGTTCCAGCGCGCCATCGACGACATCAAGGAGCTCGCCAACCTCGCGGCCAAGTCGCAGGCCGATGCGTTCGACGTGGTGCGCCAGCGCATCCAGTCCAACGTGGACGAAGTGACCAAGCTGCTGCAGCGCAAGTAAGCCGGAACCCGCCGCCATGCCCCCAGCAGCAGCCCCGCCACCGGTCGAGCGGCGCACGCGCGTCAACGGCATCGAACTCGCCTGGGACAGCTTCGGCGACCCGGCCGCCACGCCGCTGTTGCTGGTCATGGGTCTCGGCGCCCAGATGGTCGCCTGGGACGACGCGTTTTGCGCGCGGCTCGCCGAAACCGGCCGCCATCGCGTGATCCGCTTCGACAACCGCGACATCGGCCACTCGAGCTACCTGACCGAGCTCGGCGTGCCCGACATCCAGCTGCTGATGCACCAGGCCATGGCCGGCCGGCCGCTGCAGGTGCCCTACACCCTGCGCGACATGGCCGGCGACTGCGTCGGGCTGCTCGACGCGCTGGGCATCGCGCGCGCCCACGTCGTGGGCGCCTCCATGGGCGGCGCCATCGGGCAGGAGCTGTGCATTCACCATGCGCACCGGATGCTGTCGTTCACCAGCATCATGTCGAGCACCGGCAACCCGGCCCTGCCGCCGCCCACGCCCGAGGCGATGGCGGTGCTGTTCGCGCCTTCGCCGACCACCTTCGAGGCCTACCTGCCGCACTACGCCAAGGTGTGGCGCGTGCTGCGCGGTACAGCGGACTTTCCGCTCGACGAGGCGCGCGACACCGAGCGGGCCCAGCTCGTGTTCCTGCGCGGACTCAACCCGCCCGGCGTGGCGCGCCAGTTCGCAGCCATCCTGGCCTCGGGCAACCGCAAGCCCGCGCTGCACGACGTGCAGGTGCCCACGCTGGTGATCCACGGCGAGGCCGATCCATTGGTGCCGGTGGCCTGCGGCGTCGACGTGGCCGATGCGATTCCCGGCGCCAAGCTGCTGCGCATCGCGGGCATGGGCCATGCGCTGCCGATTCCGATGTGGCCGCAGATCGTCGACGCCATTGCCGCGCACACGGCGCGGCACCTGGACGCCTGAGGCACCCGTCACTCGGTCAGGGCGCGCCTCACGTCTTCCTGCAGGCTTCGCAGGTGCTCGCGCATGGCGGTGCGGGCGCGCTCGGCGTCCCGTGCGCGCAACGCGCGAACGATCTCGCCGTGCTCGTCGTGGTTCTCCGGCTGCCTGTGCAACGGGCTGTGCAGGCGGAACAGCCGTGCATTGACACGCAACTCTTCCACCAGCCGCGGAAACACCACGTTGCCGCTGGCAGTGGCGATCAGCAGGTGGAAACGGTCGTCGAAGTGCCAGTGCTCGGTCTCGGTGTGCTCGCCGGCGTCGAGTGCCTGGATGTCGGTTTCGAGCGTGTCGATTTCGGCGTCGGTGATTTTTCCGACGGCCAGCGCGATGCCCTCGCATTCGATCACCTCGCGCGCACGCATGCAGTCGAAGTACTCCTTGGTTCCGAGCGCGCGCACGGCGTAGGAACGCGCGTCGCGCCGCACCAGCAGGCCCTCGCCCGCCAGCCGCACCAGCGCCTCGCGCATCGGCGTGCGCGAGATGCGCAGGTCTTCCGCCAGCCGCGCCTCCTGCAGCGGACTGCCGGCCGATATCTGGCGGTCGAGGATCAGCGTGCGCAGCCGCTCGTAGGCCTGCTCGGCCAGGCTGGCGGAGCGCACCTCCAGGGGAGCGATCGTGATGGTGGCGGGCTGCGTGGGGCTGGGAAGGCTGGGCATGCGAAAAAGGGCGAAGGCCGCAAGGAAGGCTGCGAGAAAAAGCCAAGGGGCCACAGGGGCGGCAGAGCTTATCAGGGCCGCCTCGCGGCGCTGCCCGGCAGGCTCAGAGCCATTTGTCCAGCGGATTGCCGTCGTTCGGCGCGCGCGGCCGAAGGCAAGGCAGGAACTGGCCCGAGCCGGGCTCGGCCAGGAATGCGCCGTCCTGCCACACCACGCGGCCGCGAGACACGGTCACGCCCGGCCACGCGCGCAGCGCCATGCCTTCGTAGGGCGTGTAGTCGACGGCATGGTGCAGCATGCTGTTGGTGAGCAGCTTTTCCTGGCCCGGGGCGAACACGTCCCAGACCACGAAGTCGGCGTCGCTGCCTACGGCGATGGTGCCCTTGCGCGGGTACAGCCCGTACAGCCGCGCCGGGTTGGTGGACGTGAGCTCGACGAAGCGGTGGATGTCGATGCGCCCCTTGAGCACGCCCTCGCTCATCAGCAGCGGCAAGCGCGTTTCCACGCCGGGAATGCCGTTCGGAATGCGGTCGAAGGACGCGTCGTCGCCGGCCACGCGCTTGCCGTCGGTGCCGCCCATGTTGAACGGCGCATGGTCGGACGAGAAGATGGTGAACAGCCCGCTCGACAGCCCGTTCCAGATGAACTGCTGGTTGGCCTTGTCGCGCGGCGGCGGGCTGCAGATGCAGCGCGCGCCGTGCATCGGATCGTCGGGGTCGATGCCCAGGTCCTCGGCGCTCAGGAACAGGTACTGCGGGCAGGTCTCCGCATGGATCGGCAGGCCGCGCCCGCGCGCCCAGTGGATCTGCTCGATCGCCTCGCGGCCCGAGACGTGGACGATCAGGATCGGCGTGTCGACCAGTTCGGCCAGCGCAATGGCCCGGTGCGTGGCCTCGCGCTCCACCGCCATCGGGCGCGAACTGCTGTGGTAGCGCGGCGCCGTGAGCCCCGCGTCGAGCAACTGCTCGGTGAGCCAGGCGATGCAGTCGCTGTTCTCGGCGTGGATCATGGTCATGGCGCCGTGCCGGCGCGCGGTGGCCAGCACCTCGATGATCTGGCGGTCGTCCAGCTTGAGATCGTCGTAGGTCATGTAGATCTTGAAGGAGGTGTAGCCCTTCTCGATCAATGCGGGCAGCTCGCGCTGCGTCACGTCGCGCGTGGCGTCGGCCACGATCAGGTGGAAGGCGTAGTCGATCACGGCCTTGCCCTCGGCGCGGCGGTGGTAGTCGTCCACCGCCTCCTGGATGCTGTGGCCCTTCTGCTGCGCGGCGAACGGCAGCACGGTGGTGGTGCCGCCGCAGGCCGCCGAACGCGTGCCGGAGAGAAAGTCGTCCGCGAAGCGCGAGCCGTCGCCCGTCGGCTGGTCGAAGTGGCAGTGGCCGTCCACGCCGCCCGGCGTGACGAGCCGGCCGGCCGCGTCGATTTCGCGGGCGGCGCTCGCGCCCAGGTCTTGCGCGATGGCGCAGATGCGCCCGTCGCGCACGCCGATGTCGGCGGTGTAGCGGTCGCCCGCGGTGGCGATGTCGGCGTTGCGCAGGATCAGGTCGTAGGTGCTCATGGGACTCTCGGGAGGGTGCGTCAGCGCTGCTCGAGCGCGGGGTCAGCAGGCACGACCGGCGCGCCCGCATTGCCGTAGGCGCGGCCGTAGTGGCGCTCGATGCGCCGCTGGATGAAGTCCCAGGCCGTGGTCATCAGCAGGTAATAGATGGCGGCGACCACGAACAGCTCGAGCACCATGAATTTTTCCTGGATCAGCACCTGGGTGCGGCGCAGCAGCTCTTCCATGGAGATCACCGAGGTGATCGACGTGGTCTTGAGCAGGCCGTTGATGCTGTTGCCCAGCGTCGGCACGATCAGGCGCATGGCTTGGGGCAGGACGACGTAGCGCATGGTCTGCGCGCTGCTGAAGCCGACGGCGCGGGCCGCGTTGGTCTGCCCGGCGGAAATCGACTGGATGCCGCCGCGCACGATCTCCGCCAGGTAGGCGGCCTCGTTGAGGATCAGGCCCAGCAGCGCCGACTCGACCACCGACAGCTTCAGGCCGAACTGGGGCAGGCCGGTGTAGATGATGATCAGCTGCACCAGCAGCGGCGTGCCGCGGAACACCCAGATGTAGAAGTGCGCGGGCCCCGCCACCCAGCTGCGGCTGGACAGCCGGGCCAGCGCCAGCGCGCAACCCACGACCAGCCCGCCCGCGATCGCCGCGAGCGTGAGCCACAGCGTGGTCACCGCGCCGCTGAGGATGTACGGATTGAACAGGTAGTCGAAGAACCCCGACCAGCTCCAGCCTTGTCCCATGAACGTTCCTTGGTGTGCTCGTTGGCTGTGCCGCCGCGGCTCAGCCCGCCGGGCCCTTGACGATGACGGCGCCGTCGACCGCCTTCACGCCGTACTGGTCGAACAGCTTCTGGAAGCTGCCGTCGGCCTTCATGTCGTTCATCGCCTTGGCCATGGCCGCGGCCAGGTCCTTGTTGCGGGCGGCCAGCGCCACCGGGGTAGGGAACAGGCCGTTCAGCACTCGTTCGAAGTCGCCGCGCTTCTGGTATTCGGCGCCGGTGGAGTCGATCGACAGGGCAACCTCGACCTGGCCGGCGCGCAGCGCCTGGAAGGCCATGGCGAAGTTCTCGAAGGTGCGGATGGTCATGCCCTTCATGCCCTTGTCGGTGAGCGCCTTGTCGAGCTCGCGCGCCTTGCGCTCCTCGAAGCCGCCGAGTTCCACGCCGATGCTCTTGCCCGACAGGTCGTCCGTCCTGGCAATCTTCAGCGGGTTGCCCTTGGCCGTGCTGATGCTGATGGCCTGGTCTTCATAGATGAGCATCTGCATCAGCTTGGCGCGCTCTTCCGTGTAGAAGATGCCGGTGTTGATGACGTCCCAGCGGCCGGCCTGCAGGCCCGGGATCATGGCGGAGAACTCGATGCGCACGTACTCCGGCGTGAGGCACAAGCGCTTGGCGATGGCCTCTCCGAGCTCCACCCGCATGCCCTTGAGCGCGCCGGTCTGGTCGACGAACTGCATCGGCGGCAGGGTCGGGTTGACCGACATGGTCAGCGTGCCCTTCTTGACGAGGGCCGAGTCGGGCACGGGCGACTTGCACGCCTGCGCGTTCGCGGCGCCCGCGCAGAAGATGAAGAGTGCCGTTGCCGACGCGAGAGCGGGGAGCAGTTTCATGGGGTGGTCCTTCAGGAAATGAACGAGGCGACGAAAGGGAAAGGCAGGAACGAGATGCGGGGACACCGGCGCTCAGGCGCGGATCGAGTCCAGCAGTTCGAGGCGGGCCAGCTCGCGGCGCAGGTCCGCGGCGTCGGCCTCGGGCAGCGGCAGGCGGGGCGCGCGCGGCTTGCCGACCGGCAGGCCCATCATCGTCAGGCCGTCCTTGGAGGCCGCAACGTAGCGGTGGCCGCCGACCTGGCGCACGATCGGCAGCATCTGCTTGTAGAGCGCCAGCGCCGCTGGCATGTCGCGCTCGTCGGCCACCAGCTCGAACAGGCGCGCCGACATCCTGGGAATGAGGTTGGAGCACACGGCCACCCAGCCCTGCGCGCCGAGCCAGAACGACTCGTAGCCGAGGATGCCGGCGAACACCGTCATGCGGTCGCCGCACAGCTCGATGATGTCGCGCACGCGCGTGACCTCCAGCGTCGACTCCTTGATGTAGTTGCAGTTGTCGATGCGCGAGAGGCGCGCCACCAGCTCGGGCTTGAGGTCGACGTTGGCCGTGGCCGGGTTGTTGTAGACCATGATCGGAATGCCGATGGCCTCGCCCACCTTGCGGTAGTGCGCGAACAGCTCGTCGTCGGTGGGCGTGCTGTAGTAGGGCGGAATGATCATGACGCCGTCGGCGCCCATGGTCTCGGCCTCGCGGCTCAGCCGCACGCACTCGTCGGTCCACTCCGCACCGGTGCCGATCAGCACGGGCACGCGTTTTGCTGCGGTGCTGATGCAGGTCTCGATCACCAGCTGGCGCTCATCGGGCGTCAGCGACAGAAATTCCCCGGTGCTCCCCAGAGGAATCAGTCCGTGGATTCCCTCTTCGATTTGCCAGTCGACCAGCTTCTTCAGAGCGGGCACGTCCACGTGCAGGCCGTCTGCGGTCATGGGGGTGATGAGCACCGTGTAGGTGCCGCGGAACGGTGTCATGGGGCAGTCCTCGGGAAAATTCGGATGACGAAGTATACGTATACATGTAGTATACGTATACATTTAATCGCGTCAACGCGGTTTTCCGTTTTCCCTCGCACCTGCCCATGAGCGCCAGACTGACCCACCCTTCCATCACCCCGGCCGGGCGCCCCGTGCGCTTCTGGTACGAAGGGCAGCCCGTGGAGGGCCTCGAAGGCGAAACCATCGCGGCGTCGCTGGCGGCCGGCGGCATCAAGGCCCTGCGCCATACCCGGGGCGGCGAGCGCCGGGGTCTCTACTGCGGCATGGGCGCATGTTTCGAGTGCCTGGTCACCGTCGACGGGCGCGCCAGCCAGCGCGCCTGCCTCACCAAGGTGGCAGAGGGGCAGCAGGTGCGCTCCGTCCAGCCGGCCGGCACGCTGGAAGACCCGCTGCAGCCGCTCGCCCCCGAGGCCGCAGCGCAACCCGCACGGCGGCAGGTCGACGTGCTGGTCGTCGGCGCGGGCCCGGCCGGGCTTTCGGCGGCGCTGGCCGCGCGCCGGGCCGGCGCCGACGTGCTGGTGCTCGACGAGCGCCTGGAGCCGGGCGGCCAGTTCTACAAGCCGCTCGCGCCGTCGCACCGGGCGGCCACGCCGGCCGACCGCCAGTTCGCGCAGGGCCTGGCGCTGGCGCACGACGTCCACGCCGCGGGCGTCACGATCGTCCAGGGCGCGCAGGTGTGGGCCGCCTTCTCGCCGACCGAGGTTGCGGCGCTCATCGACGGGCGCGCCCATGTCATCGGCTGCCGCCAGCTCGTGATCGCCTCCGGTGCCTACGAGCGCCCGGTGCCCTTTCCCGGCTGGACCCTACCGGGCGTGATGACCACCGGCGCCGGCCAGACGCTCGCTCGCGCCTACCGCGTCGCCCCGGGCCGCCGGGTCGTGATTGCAGGCAACGGGCCGCTCAACCTCCAGTTGGCGGCGGAACTGCTCGCGGGCGGCGCCGAGGTCGTCGCCGTGCTCGAATCGGCGCCCCGCCCCTCCCTGCGCCAATGGCGCCAGTTGCTCACTGCGGCGCGCACCGGCCCCGACCTGCTGTGCGACGGCTGGCGCTACCTGCGGCAGCTGCGTGCGCACGGGGTGCCGGTGCTGTGGGGCCACACGGTCGTGGAGGCCGAAGGCGAAGCCGAGGACACGGGCGCAGGCGCGAGCACAGGCGGACTGCGGTCCGTGCAGGTCGCGCGCATCGATGCCCAAGGACACGTGGAGGCGGGAACGGCGCAGCGCCTCGAGGCGGACACGCTGTGCCTGGGCTACGGCTTCATCCCCTCCACCGAACTCGCGCGCATGCTGGGCTGCGCGCACCGGCTGGCCCCGCGCCACCTGGGGCACCTTGCGACCGTCACGCAGGAAGACGGCGCCACCAGCGTGGCCGGCGTGTACGTGGTGGGCGACGGCGCCGACCTGGGCGGCTCGCGCGTCGCCCTGGCGCGCGGCACGCTGGCAGGCGAAGCCGCGGCGCGCAATCTCGGCCTGCGCGTTGCGGCATCCGCCGAGGCAACGGGCCAGTTGCACCGCGCCGAGTGCTTCCAGCAGGCCCTGTGGTCGCTCTACGCGCCCCCACCGGTCACGCTGGCCGCGGTGCCCGACGACACGCTGCTGTGTCGCTGCGAGGAGATCAGCTTCGGCTCGGTCCGTGCGCAGATCCGCGCCGGCAGCGACACCCTGGCCGCGCTCAAGCGCAACACCCGCCTGGGCATGGGCCGCTGCCAGGCTCGCTACTGCGCCGCCACCGCGGGCCGGCTGGTGGCCGAACTCACGGGCAGGCCGCCGGAGGTCGAGCAGTACTTCGCCCCGCGCCCGCCGGCCAGGCCTGTGCCGGCCGGCGCACTCGGTTTCGAGAAACCCGAGTGGGGCGGCCACAAGCCGGCCATCACGCCCAATCTCGCGCGGCCCGTGGAGCACGCGCCTTTCGCGCCGGTGCGCACCGACGTGCTGGTGATCGGTGCCGGCGTGCTCGGCGCCTGCCTGGGCTACTACCTGTCGAAGGCTGGGCAGGACGTGACCGTGGTCGACCGCGACGACATCAACCTGCAGGCCTCCGGCGCCAATGCAGGCAGCCTGCACGTGCAGTTGCTGTCGTTCGACTTCGGCGCCAAGGCGCAGGAAGGCGGCGGCCCGGCGGCGGCCACATTGCCGCTCGGGCCGATGTCGGTGCGCCTGTGGCAGGAGATAGAAGCCGACTGCGGCGAAGACCTCGAGATCAAGATCACCGGCGGCCTCATGGTCGCCGACAGCGAGGCAGGCATGCGCTTCCTGGAGGCCAAGGCCGCGCTGGAGCGCCGCCACGGCATCGACGCGCAGGTGATCGACGGCGCCGACCTGCGGCGCCTGTCGCCAGCGCTGTCCGACGCGCTGCGGGGTGCCGAGCTCTGCCCCATGGAAGGAAAGATCAACCCGCTGCGCGCCACCTACGCGGTGGCACGGCGCGCGCAGCAGCAAGGCGCGCGAATGCTGCGCGGCTGCGACGTGCAGGCCATCGAGGCCCTGCCCGGCAACGGCGCGGGCTTCGTGGTGCGCACCTCGCGCGGAACCATCCATGCCGGGCGCATCGTCAACGCGAGCGGCGCCTGGTCGAGCGCCATCGGCCGCATGCTGGGCGTGACCATTCCCGTCAAGGGGGCGCCGCTGCAGATGATCGTGACGGAGCCCGCGCCGCCGCTGGTCGACCACCTGGTCGCCCATGCCGACCGGCACCTGAGCCTGAAGCAGGCAGCCAGTGGCGGCCTGATCGTCGGCGGCGGCTGGACGGCCGCCTTCCACGAGGACATGCGGCTGAACCGCGCCGAGCGCGACAGCATCGAAGGCAACCTCTGGGTCGCGCGCCACGTGCTGCCCGCCGTGAGCGGCCTGCACATGGTGCGCTGCTGGGCCGGCATGAACGTGAACATCGACGGCGCGCCGATCCTCGGCGAGGTGCCCGGCCACCCCGGCTTCTACAACGCGGTGACCTCCAACGGCTACACCCTCGCGCCCGTCACCGCGCGGCTCGTTACCGACCTGGTCGTGCACGGGCGCACCGACATCGACATCTCCCCCTTTCTCATCGACCGTTTCCTCTGACAGCCATGACCGACACCGCCCTCCCCCGCGACACGCTGCGCCATTTCATCGACACCCACTTCGACGAGCAGGTGCGCACCCTGGCAGAGCTGGTGCGCTGCCCCTCCGACAACCCGCCCGGAGACTGCGCGCCGCATGCAGAGCTCACGGCCCGGCTGCTGGAGGCCATGGGCTTCGAGGTCGAGCGCCATGCGATACCGCCCGACTACGCGGCCGCGCACGGCATGCGCAGCGTGACCAACCTGATCGTGCGCGAGCGCTTCGGCGACGGCCCGGTGGTGGCCCTCAACGCACACGGCGACGTGGTGCCGCCGGGCGCGGGCTGGAGCGTCGACCCCTACGGCGGCGAAGTGCGCGACGGCTGGCTGTACGGCCGCGGCGCCGCGGTGTCGAAGTCGGACTTCACCACCTACGCCTTCGCGATGCGTGCGCTCAAGCACCTGGCGGCCTCGGGCACGCCGCTGGCCGGCACGGTCGAGCTGCACCTGACCTACGACGAGGAGACCGGCGGCGTCACCGGCCCCGGATGGATCCTGTCGAAGGGCCTGAGCCGGCCCGACTTCGTGCTGTCGGCCGCCTTCTCGCACCACGTCGTGGTGGCGCACAACGGCTGCCTGCACCTCGAGGTGACGGTGTGCGGCACCTCGGCGCACGCCGCCCGGCCCGACACCGGGCACGACGCGATCGAGGCCGCGGCCACGCTGCTGCCCGCGCTCTACCGCTACCGCGACGGCCTGGCCGGGCGCCCCTCGCTCACGCCGGGCATCACCCATCCCACGATGGTGGTGGGCCTGATCGGCGGCGGCATCAACACCAACGTGGTGGCCGACAAGCTGACCCTGCGCATCGACCGGCGCATCGTGCCCGAGGAGTCGCCCGAGGCCGTCGAGGCCGAGTTGCGCGAGGTGATCGAGGCGGCCTGCCGCGCGCTGCCCGGCATCTCGGTGCAGATCCGCCAGATCCTGCTGGCGCGCCCCTTCGCGCCGGCGCCGGGCGCCGACGCCCTGGCGGCGCTGGTGTGCCGCGAGGCCAGCGAGGTGATGGGCAAGCCCGTGACGCCGATCGGCGTGCCGCTGTACACCGACGCGCGCCTGTACAGCGAAGCGGGCATTCCCACGGTGATGTACGGCGCCGGCCCCGAGTCGCTGCTCGAGGCCAACGGGCACCGCGCCGACGAGCGCGTGCCGCTGGACGAGCTGCGCAAGGCCACCCGGGTGGTCGCCAACACCCTGCACCACCTGCTGACGCGCTGAACGGCCCCGGAGCCCGCCAATGATCGACATCAGCCATGTGACCAAGAGCTACGGCGCCTTCCAGGTGCTGACCGACTGCAACACCCAAATCCGCAAGGGCGAGGTGGTGGTGGTCTGCGGGCCTTCGGGCTCGGGCAAGTCCACGCTCATCAAGTGCGTGAACGCGCTGGAGCCCTTCCAGCAGGGCCGCATCACCGTGGACGGCGTGTCCGTCGGCGACCCGAAGACGGACCTGAACCGGTTGCGCGCCCGCGTCGGCATGGTGTTCCAGCACTTCGAGCTGTTTCCGCACCTGTCGATCGAGGAGAACCTGTCGATCGCGCAGCGCAAGGTGCTCAAGCGCTCGCCCGCCGAAGCCCGCGCCACCTCGATGGCGCTGCTGGAGCGCGTAGGCATGCACGCGCATGCGCACAAGTTCCCCAGCCAGCTGTCGGGCGGCCAGCAGCAGCGCGTGGCCATTGCCCGCGCGCTCGCCATGAACCCGGTGGCCATGCTGTTCGACGAACCCACCTCGGCGCTGGACCCGGAGATGGTCAACGAGGTGCTCGACGTGATGGTCGGCCTGGCGCGCGACGGCATGACGATGATGTGCGTAACCCACGAGATGGGCTTCGCGCGCAAGGTGGCGAACCGGGTGATCTTCATGGACCGGGGCTGCATCGTGGAGGACTGCCCCAAGGAGGAATTCTTCGGCAACCCCGCGGCGCGCTCGGACCGCGCGCAGCAGTTCCTGTCGAAGATCCTGCAGCACTGAACAGGGCACGGAAGCCGCCGCGGCGGGGAGGGTCGGGCGCGGCCTTCTAAAATCGCGGCATTCCCCCGCAGATTGCCCACCTTGTCTTTTCTTGCCGAAACCCGCCGCCGTCGCACCTTCGCGATCATTTCCCACCCTGACGCCGGCAAGACCACGCTGACCGAAAAGCTGCTGCTTTTCTCCGGCGCGATCCAGATCGCCGGCTCGGTGAAGGCGCGCAAGGCCTCGCGCCATGCCACCTCCGACTGGATGGAAATCGAAAAGCAGCGCGGCATCTCGGTGGCCTCCTCGGTCATGCAGATGCTGTACCGCGACCACGTCATCAACCTGCTCGACACGCCCGGCCACAAGGACTTCTCGGAAGACACCTACCGCGTGCTCACCGCCGTCGACTCGGCGCTGATGGTGATCGACGCGGCCAACGGCGTGGAAGCGCAGACGCGCCGGCTCATCGAGGTCTGCCGCCAGCGCGACACGCCCATCATCACCTTCGTCAACAAGATGGACCGCGAAGTGCGCGAGCCGCTGGACATCCTGGACGAAGTGGAGCGCGAACTCGGCATGCCCTGCGTGCCCATGACCTGGCCCGTGGGCCAGGGCAAGAGCTTCCGCGGGATCATGAACCTGCGCACGCACACCATGACGGTGTTCGAGTCGGGCAGCGAACGGCTGCCGCACGACTTCGAGACCATTCCGCTGACCGACCGCGAAACGCTGACCAAGCGCTTCGGCGCCGATTTCGAGAGCGCCATGGACAGCATGGAGCTGGCCACCGGCGCCTCGCCCAGCTGGGACCGCGAGGCCTTCCTGGCCGGCAAGCAGACGCCCGTGTTCTTCGGCTCCGGCGTGAACAACTTCGGTGTGATGGAAGTGCTGGACGCACTGGTCGACCTGGCGCCCTCGCCGCAGTCGCGCACCAGCACCACGGTGGTCAACCGCCAGCCGGTGGTGAAAGAGATTCAGCCCGAGGACAAGGACTTCGCGGGCGTGGTCTTCAAGGTGCAGGCCAACATGGACGCCAACCATCGCGACCGCATCGCCTTCGTGCGCATGGCCTCGGGCAAGTACACGCCGGGCATGAAGCTCAAGGTGCAGCGCACCTCGAAGGAGCTCCGGCCCACCAGCGTCGTGACCTTCATGAGCCAGCGCCGCGAGGCTGTGGAAGAGGCCTACGCGGGCGACATCGTGGGCTTCACCACGCACGGCGGCGTGCAGCTGGGCGACACCATCACCGACGGCGCGAGCCTGCAGTTCACCGGGCTGCCGTTCTTCGCGCCCGAACTGTTCATGACCGTGATCCTGAAGAACCCGCTGCGCACCAAGCAGCTGCAGCAGGGGCTGGCGCAGCTCGGCGAAGAAGGCGCGATCCAGGTGTTCCGTCCCGAGGTCGGCGGCCCGATGCTGCTGGGCGCCGTCGGCCAGCTGCAGTTCGAAGTGGTGCAGCACCGCCTGAAGGCCGAGTACGACGCCGACGTGCGGCTCGAGGGCTGCCAGTACACGGGCGCGCGCTGGATCACGGCCGACACGCCGGCCGAGCTGCGCGAGTTCGTCAACGCCTACCCGGTGCGCATGGCCAAGGACGCGGCCGACACGCTGGCCTTCCTGTGCACCTCGCCGTACGACGTGCGGCTGGCGCAGGAGCGGTTTCCGAAGATCCACTTCCATCCGCTGCGCGAGCATGCGGGGTTGGCGCTGCAGAACGCCGGCTGACAGAGACCGGCGGGGCTCAGCTCCCCGTCGACGCGTAGTGGCGCAACCCGAAGCGCCACGCCCCGAAAGCCGCCGCGAGAAACACGAAGCCCGCGAGCGGCGACACCCAGCCCACCCACCCCGGCGCCCCCAGCGGATCGGCCTTGCCCAGGATCGCCAGCACCGGGTAATAGGCCACGCAGGCCAGCGGCACGATGAAGGTCAGCACGCGCCGAAACCACTGCGCGTACAGCGCCAGCGGGTACTGCGCCGCCTGCACGCCGCCGTAGGTGAGCACGTTGGCGATCTCCAGGCTTTCCACGGTCCAGAAGGACAACGTGCCCTGCAGCACCAGGATGCCGAGGAACAACGCCACGCCGCCGGCCAGCGCAAACAGCGCGATGGCCACCGCGCCGGGCGACCACACCACGCCCGCCTGCACCGTGCCGAAGGCCATCACCGCAACGCCTTGCAGCAGCCGGCCCGCGCGGCTGATGCGGAAGTCGTTGCCCATCAGTTGCAGCGCCAGCGGACGCGGACGCAGCAGCAGCCGGTCGAACGCACCGGTGCGAAGAAACTCGGTGCCGAGCACGTCGAAGCCGCGTCCCAGCGCATCGGCAATGGCGAACATGCAGTTGACCAGGCCGTAGAACACGGCCACCTCGCCGAGGGTCCAGCCCTGCACTTCGCCGAAACGGTGGAACAGCGCCCACACGGCGACCACCTCGATGCCGGTCCCCAGGAACTGGCCCAAGGTCAGCATCAGCGCTGAAGCCGGGTAGCGCGCCTGGCCGCCGATGGAAGCCCGGACCAGCCTGAAGAAAAGAGGGAGCGTGCCCATCAGTTGCTCCGCAATGCGTTTCGAACCAGCACCACTTCAGCCCCCTTGAATCTGAAGACTGCGCATGGTGCGACCCATGGCGAATCGACCCGCCGCGACCAGCACGACGGTCCAGAAGCACTGCAGCCCCAGCCCGCCCAGCGCATGCCAGCCGCCCAGTTGCCCGAAATACAGCCGCGCCGGAATGTCCATCAGCCCGGCCAACGGCTGGACCAGCAACACGCCCTGCCAGGCGTCCGGCAGCAGCGCGAGCGGCAGCACGTTGCCCGACAACACGATGACCACGGGCGTCGCCACCGCATTGATGCCGCGTTCGTTCAGCGCGGCCGTCATCGCCACGTTGAGCAGCATCACCATCGCCGTCGAGAGCAGCAGCGCGAGCGCGGCGGACAGCAGGAACGCGAGCCCCGCCGCCACACCCGCGGGCGGCTGCCAGGACCATTCGTTCAGGCCGATCAGCGGCAAGGCGACAGCCGCGAACGCCGCCATCAACGCCGCGCGCGGCAGCAGGCGCGCGGCGATCCAGCCGGCGCTGCGCGCGAACCACAACGCGTAGGCGTCCACCGGGCGCAGGCGGTCGTAGGCGACCGAGCCGGTGCGCACCGCCTGCGCCACTTCGGGGTCGCCCAGCCAGGGCAGCAACACGAGCAGCCCCTGGGCCAGCCATGTGTAGGTGATGGCCTGCGCGAGCGACATCGGCGAACCGGCGCCCGCGATGGCGGTGCCGCCATAGAACGCGGCGAACACCATCACCTTGATGCCGCCCCACCAGCACTGCGTGGCGAAGCCCGCGAGCGCGGCGGTGCGGTACTGCAGCATCTGCAGGAGGCGCGACGCGAAAGCCGCGAGGTAAGGGCGCGCGAGTTCGCGCAGGGTGGCCATGGTCACGCTTCGCCCGCGCCGTGCATGGCGTAGAACCGCGCGATGACCGCCTCGATCGCCAGGCCTTCCAGGCGAATGTCCTGCACCGCATGCGCGGCCGCGATGCGCGCGATCAGCGCGGGTGCCGTGGTCACTGCGGGGTCGAAGTCCAGCACCAGCGTCTGGCCGTCGCGCGAATGCACTTTGGCGCCGTCCACCTGCAGGGGCAGCTCGGCGTCCTGCGCAAAGTCGACCACCAGCCGCCGCTCGGCCATCACCTGTGCGCGCAGGGCCTCGACCGGGCTGTCGGCCAGCACGCGCCCGTGGCCGATGATGATCACGCGCCGGGCCAGCGCCTCGATGTCGTGCATGTCGTGCGTGGTCAGCAGCACCGTGGTGCCGCGCTCCCGGTTGGCGCGGCGCACGAAGTCGCGCACGGCCAGCTTGGAGGGCGCATCCAGGCCGATGGTCGGCTCGTCGAGAAACAGGATGTCGGGCTCGTGCAGCAGCGCCGCCGCAATTTCCGCGCGCATGCGCTGGCCCAGCGACAGCTGGCGCACGGGCTGGTCGAGCACGCGCTCCAGGTGCAGCAGCGCGACCAGTTCGTCGCGCGTGCGGCGGTAGCGCTGCGGGTCCACCCGGTAGATGTCGCGCAGCAGGTCGAAGCCGTCGCCCACGGGCAGGTCCCACCACAGCTGCGTGCGCTGGCCGAAGACCACGCCGATGCGCGCCACGTGGCGCTCGCGGTCGGCGAAGGGGTCGCGCCCGTCGACCTCCACGCGACCGCCGTCGGGCCGCAGGATGCCCGCGAGGATCTTGATGGTGGTCGACTTGCCCGCGCCGTTCGGCCCGATGAAGCCCAGCAGCTCGCCGCGCTCGAGCGAGAACGACACGCCCGACAGCGCCTCCACCGTCCGATGGCGGCGGTGCACGAGCCCGCGCAACGCGCCCATCACGCCGGGGTCGCGCTCGGAAATTCGGTAGGTCTTGAGGAGGTGGTCGACGAGGATGTGGGGCATGGAAGGCGCCGCGCCGGCTTCGAACGCGCGGCGGGGGCGGGATGCTACCCGAAAGCGCCGGTAGGATCGCGGCTCCCTCCGGATTCCTTGCCATGTCTTCGCCTTCTTCCCTGCCTTCCTCGCCCTCATTGCCCTCCCCGCCCCACCACCTCTTGCCCTTGACCCGGTGGGATGCGGCCGCACGCAGTGCGCTCGTCGGCGTGTTCACCGACATCGACGACACGCTGACCCACGACGGCGCGATCACGCCCGATGCGCTGCAGGCGCTCGCCGACCTGAAGGCCGCGGGCCTGTCCGTGGTGGCGATCACCGGCCGCCCCGTGGGCTGGAGCCTGCCGTTCGTGAACACCTGGCCGATCGACGCCATCGTGGCGGAGAACGGCGCGGTGGCATTGCTGCCCCAGGCCGACGGCCGCATCGAGAAGCGCTACCAGCAGGACGCGGCCACGCGCGCGGCCAACTTCGCGCGCATGCAGGCCGTGCTGGCGCGCATCGAGCGCGAGATTCCGGGCGCCGGCCGCGCCACCGACTCGCCGGGGCGCGAGACCGACATCGCCATCGACCACAGCGAGTTCGTGCAGCTGAGCGACGCCACCGTCGCGCAGGTGGTCGCGCTGATGCGCGGCGAAGGCATGCACGCCACCGTGAGCAGCATCCACATCAACGGCTGGTACGGCGACAACGACAAGCTCGAAGGCGCGCGCTGGATCACGCGCGAGCTGTGGGACCGCACGCTCGACGACGAGATGGACCGCTGGGCCTACGTGGGCGACTCCACCAACGACCAGCTGATGTTTCGCAGCTTCGCGCACAGCATCGGCGTGGCGAACGTCGCGCGCTTCGTGCCGCAGCTGGAACACCTGCCGCGCTACGTGACGCTGGGCGAGCGCGGCAAGGGGTTCGCCGAAGCGGCGCGCGCGATCCTGGCTACTCGCTGAGCGGCACTTCGCGCGCCGCGCGGCGCAGCCCCGCCCACTGGCGCCAGGTGCCGAAGGCCGCGATCAGCAACAGCACCGCCGCGTAGCCCTGTGCGGTGTTCAGCAAGCCCAGCGGCGCGACCAGGAAGCCCGCCAGCATCGCGGGCAGGCTGAACGCCAGGTAGCTCACCACGAAGATCGCCGCGAACAGTTCGCCGCGCTCGTGCGACTGCGCCAGCGGCGCCAGCGTTTGCACCAGCGCCGAGAACGCGCCGCCGAAGCCGATGCCCGCCACCGCCGTTCCGACGAAGAACAGCGCCAGCGAACGCGTGGCCAGGGACGCCAGCAGCAGCGCCAGCCCGAGCACCATGCTCGCCATGCCGAGCACGGCCGGGCGCGGCGCGGCGAAGCGCCCGAGCAACGTCGGCGCGATCGCGCCCACGCCCGACAGCACCGCCACCGTCAGCCCGTTGACCACGCCGTTGTCGACGCCGAACACATGCAGCATCAGCGAGGGCGCCAGCGACAGGAACAGCCCGCCGAGCGCCCACACCGCGATGAGCACCGGCAACCCGCGCACGAACTCGGCACGCGCCTTCACGGGAATCGACACGCGCGGCACCAGCGAGGCCAGCGCGCCGGCGCGCGGCGTCACCGTTTCGGGCATCCACAGCACCACCACCGCCCCCAGCGCGAACACCGCGGCCAGGCCGCCGAACACCCACGTCACCGGCTGCATCGAGAACTTCACCGCCATGCCCGTCAGCAGCGCGCCCACGGCCAGCCCGGCCAGCGGCGACACGCTGGTGATCAGCGCGCCCAGCCGCTTGCGCGAGGCCGGTGCGGCCTCGACCACGGCCGCGCTCAGCGCCCCGCTCGCGATGCCCGTGGCCACGCCCTGCACCACCCGCGCGACGATGAGCCCGCCGATGTCGTGCGCCAGCAGGAAAAGCCCCATCGCCACCGCCTGGAGCACCAGCGCGGCCAGCACCACGGGACGGCGTCCGATGTGGTCGGACAGCGAGCCGGCGACCAGCAGCGAAAGCAGCAGTGCAATCGCATAGATCGCAAATGCCATGGTGAGCATCGACGAAGAGAAATGCCAGGCGTGCTGGAACACCACGAACAGCGGCGACGGCGCGCTGGCGGCAAAGAAGAAGGCGAACAGCACGGCGGCCAGGAGCGCGAAGGTCACGCCGGCCGGCAAGCGCCAGGGCTTGGCGCGCGCGGAAGTGGCGGCGGCAGCGGCGACGGCGGTGGCGAGTTCTGGGCAGGTTGACGGCATGGCTGGATCCTTAATGCAACTTTTTTTGCTTTTGTGATTCTAGACTTGAGAAGCACCTAAAGCAAATATCTTTGCGTTAAAGTCCGAAACATGAACGACGTCGTCCTGCCCACCCCCTCCAACAAGCGCCCCGGCGGCCGGAGCGCGCAAGTGCAGGCGCTGGTGCGCACAGCGCTCGAAGAACTCGTGGCCGAGCAGGGGCGCGACCGCGTCACCGTGCCGGCCGTGGCCGAGCGCGCGGGCGTCAGCGCGTCCAGCATCTACCGGCGCTGGGGCGACCTGGAGAGTTTGTTGGCCGAAACGGCCACCCGCCGGCTGGACCCAAACCGGCCGCTGCCGAACACGGGTGCACTTCGCGCAGACCTGGAGGCTTGGGCGCGCGAGCTCATCGAGCATCTGGCCAAGCCGTGCAACACCTCGCTGCTGAAAGCGGCGGCCGCGCTGGCCAATGCCGACTCGGACACCGATTGCCTGCGCAATCGCAGGAAGGAAGCGCTGACGATGGTGGAACAGGCGCGCGCCCGCGGGGAGCATGCGCCTCAGCCGCAGCAGGTGATCGACCACCTGATTGCGCCGATCGTGTTTCGGCTGGTGTTCGGGGGGGAGCCCGTGAAGGCTGAGCTGGCGGGGCGGCTGGTGGAGGAGTTGTTTGCGATCCCGGCCGAGGCCAGCGCCTGAAGGTGCCGGCGACGGCGCGCACATCGCTGGGCGCCGCCGACGGTGGACATGTGTAGAAACGGCCGGTTTTTATACATGTCTCACTCAACATGTTTAAAAAATAGAATTTTTTAAACATGAAGCGTGGGCAATTGCCGAAATCAGGAGCCCTTCGCCAACCCCAGCTTCTCGATCACCGCCTTCTCCCGCACCACCGTGTCCTGCGCAAACTTGGTGTACGTCGCCGAGCTCATGTAGTTCGGCAGCATGTCGTAGCGCCCCAGCGAGGCCACGTAGCTCGGCTCTTCCATCGCCTGCTTGAACGCGTCGTGCAGCTTCTTCACGACGTCGGGCGGGGTGCCCTTGGGCGCGCCGATGCCGAAGGGCGAGTTCTGCACGATGTCGTAGCCCAGCTCCTTCAGCGTGGGTGCGTCGGGGAACTTGGCCAGGCGCTTGTCGCCCCAGGTGTTCAGCACGCGCAGCTTGCCGGCCTCGACCTGCGGGGCGAAGCCGGTGCTGTCGGCGGCGGCCATCAACTGGCCGCTGACCACGGCGAGCATCAGGTCGGCGCTGCCCTTGTAGGGCACGTGCTGCAGCTCGATGCCGGCCTTCTGCGCGACGATTTCGGTCGTCAGGTGCGGGCTGGTGAGGTTGCCGGTCGAGCCGTAGGTCAGCTTGCCGGGGTTGGCCTTGGCGTAGGCGACGAAGTCGGCCCAGGTCTTGAAGGGGCTGTTGGCCGGCACCACGATGCCGAAGGCGTAGCCCGTCACGTTCAGCACGTACGTGATGTCCTTCAGCGGGTCCCAGTTGATCTTGGTGGTGTAGCCCAGGCGGAACACGCCCAGCGGGATCTGCGCGACGGTGTAGCCGTCGGGCTGCGAGGTCTGCAGCGCCTGCGCGGGCAGCGTGCCGCCGGCGCCCGGCTTGTTGTCGATGATCACCGGCTGGCCGAGGATCTTGCTCGCGTTGTCCGCGAGCTGGCGCATGGTGATGTCGGTCGGGCCGCCGGCGGGGAAGGCGATGACCAGCTTGATGGGCTTGGCGGGAAAAGCTTGAGCGAAAGCCGCCAGCGGAGAAACGAGACCGCACGCGGCGAGCGTGGCGGCACAGAGGAAAGAAGAGCGGCGCAGCATGGCTGACTGGATCCTGACTTGAAGAAGCGCCGATTGGGCCTCGCCGGGTCGGCAAAGGCAATCGGGGAGCCCCCGATTGCCCGCCAAAAACAAGGCCATTGGCGCCCCCGGAGTCGCCTGCGCGTCAGCTACGCCTGCGCGAAGCCTTCCAGCACGTTCACCGCGTTGACGCCCACCTCGGCCACCGCGTAGCCGCCCTCGAACACGAACACGGTGGGCAGGCCCGCGCGCGCGAGGTCTTCGCCCATGCGCAGGTAGTCGTCGCTCTTCAGCTTGAAGCCCGAGATCGGGTCGCCCTCGAAGGTGTCGACGCCCAGCGAGACGACCAGCGCGCCGGCCTTCACGGCCGCAATGCGCGCGAGCGCGGCCTTCAGCGCGGCGCGCCAGGCCGCGAAGTCGGTGCCGCGCGGCAGGGGCAGGTTGTGGTTGAAGCCCTCGCCCCGGCCCGCGCCGCGTTCGTCGGCGTGGCCCAGGTAGTACGGGTAGTCGGTCAGCGGGTCGCCGTGCAGGCTGGCGAAGTGCACGTCGTCGCGCTCGTAGAAGATGGCCTGCGTGCCGTTGCCGTGGTGGTAGTCCACGTCGAGCACGGCCACCCGCTCCACGCCCGCGTCGCGCAGCGCCTGCGCCGCGACGGCCGCGTGGTTGATGAAGCAGTAGCCACCGAAGAAGTCGGCGCCCGCGTGGTGCCCCGGCGGCCGCGTGAGCGCAAAGGCCGCGCGCTCGCCGCCGGCCACGCGCTGAACCGCCGTCCACGCGCACGCCGCGCCGTGCCGCGCGGCCTGCCAGCTCCCGGCCGTCAGCGGCGTGCCCGCGTCGAAAGAGAACAGCCCCATGCGCGCCGGAAAGCTCCTGGGCAGCACGTCGGTGCGCATGCCGCGCGTGGGCCAATAGGAAGGCAGCGCATCGCGCGACACGTTGGCCGGGTCCAGCGCCACCCACTCCTCCCACGCATGCGCGATGAAGTCCAGGTACCGCGGCGCATGCACCTTGGCCAGCAGCGCCGCGTCGAAGGCATCGGGCAGCTGCAGCGGGCCGAGGCCCCGGCGCTCCAACTCATGCTTCACATGGTCGACGCGGGCAGGCACCTCGAAGCACGGCACGAGCTCGCCGCGGAACATCTCGACTTTGCCCTGGTGAAGAACGTGCTGGTCGTTGTAGATGGTGAGCATGAAGAAGTACGGCGGCGGTGATGAAGCCGGCCATCATGCCGCACGCCGCAGCACCGCCCGGCGCCTGCCCGAGGCCGTGAGGCCGAACAGGTCCTTCGGGTCGTCGAGCTCCGGCACCAGCGCAATCTGCTGGCCGATGCCGCGCTCGGTCGCCATGCGCTGGATGTAGCGCAGCGCGGTGTAGTCCTCCAGCGCGAAGCCGACCGAGTCGAACAGCGTGACCTGCCGCGGGCTCTCGCGGCCCGGCACTTCGCCCAGCAGCACGCGCCACAGTTCGTGCACCGGAAAGTCGGCCGCCACCTGCTGGATCTCGCCCTCCACGCGGGTCTGCGGCTCGTACTCGACGAACACGCGCGCCAGGGCCAGCACGTCGGGGTGCAGCTCGGTCTTGCCGGGCGAGTCGCCGCCCACCGCGTTGATGTGCATGCCGGGCTCGATCATCCCGGGCGTGAGCACGCTTGCATGGCCCTGGTAGGCGGTGACGGTGGTGACGATGTCGGCGCCGCGCACCGCATCGGCCACGGAAGCGGCACGCACGATCTCCAGCGGCGTGCAGGCCGACAGGTGGCGCACCAGCTTGTCGGTGGCGTGCGGGTCGGTGTCGAACACGCGCACCTGCTCGATGCCCAGCAGCGCATGGAAAGCCAGCGCCTGGAACTCGCTCTGCGAGCCGTTGCCGATGAGCGCGAGGCTGCGCGAATCGGGCCGCGCCAGTGCCTTGGCGGCCATGGCCGACGTGGCGGCGGTGCGCAAGGCGGTGGTGAGCGTGAGCTCCGACAGCAGCACGGGGTAGCCCGTGTCCACCTCGGCCAGCACGCCGAATGCCATGACGGTGGGCAGCCCGACCGCGGTGTTGTGCGGGTGGCCGTTGACGTACTTGAAGGCGTAGGCGCCGTCGTCTGCCACGGGCATCAGCTCGATCACGCCCAGGTGCGAGTGGCTGGCCACGCGCGCCTTCTTGTCGAACTCGCGCCATCGCAGGAAATCGTCGCGCAGTGCGTCGGCCAGCGCCTCGAGGAATTGGGGAACGCCGGTCTCGTCCACCAGGCGGACCAGGCTGTGAACATCGATGAAGCGGGTCATGACATGGCTCCTTGCGTAACCCTGCCGCGGCGCTTCATCCCCTCGCATGTTCACTCCACCATGGCTGATTCAGGATGCGCCTGCGCCAAGGGTCGAGCCCATTGTGCGCCTGCTTGCACCCTCGTGGAAACCCTTCGCGACACACCGCGGAACCGGTTTTTGCCGGGCCGCAGGTGTTGCCCCCGGCAGGGGGAAGGAGAAGCGACACGAAGTGCGCGCAGCCTGGGGGCGAGCCCTATCGCGCCAGTACGGGCTTGAGCGCCACGCCCGTGTGCGTCCCCAGGCGCACCACCTCCTCCGGCGGCGCCGCCGCGACGATGCGCCCGCCGGCGTTGCCGCCGTCGGGCCCCAGGTCGATGACCCAGTCGGCCTCGGCGATCACGTCGAGGTCGTGCTCGATCACCACCACGCTGTGGCCGCCGTTCACCAGCCGGTGCAGCACGTGGATCAGCTTCTCGACGTCGGCCATGTGCAGGCCCACGGTCGGCTCGTCGAGCACGTACAGCGTGTGCGGCGCCTTCTGGCCGCGGCGCGTGATGTCGTCGCGCACCTTGCTGAGTTCGGTCACCAGCTTGATGCGCTGCGCCTCGCCGCCCGACAGCGTGGGCGAGGGCTGCCCCAGCGTGAGGTAGCCCAGCCCCACGTCCTTCAGCAGCTGCAGCGGGTGCGCGATGTTGGGCATGCTCGCGAAGAACTCGACGGCCTCGTCGACCTCCATCTTCAGCACGTCGCCGATGCTCTTGCCGCGCCAGCTCACGGCCAGCGTCTCGGGGTTGAAGCGCGCGCCATGGCACACCTCGCAGGGCACCTTCACGTCGGGCAGGAAGCTCATCTCGATGGTGCGCACGCCCGCGCCTTCGCAGCCCGGGCAGCGGCCTTCGCCGGTGTTGAAGCTGAAGCGCGCCGGGCCGTAGCCGCGCGCCTTGGCCTCGAGGGTGTCGGCGAAGAGCTTGCGGATGGTGTCCCAGAAGCCGATGTACGTGGCCGGGCAGCTGCGCGGCGTCTTGCCGATGGGCGTCTGGTCGACCTCGAGCACGCGGTCGATGACCTCGTACCCGTCGACGCTGCTGCAGCCGGCCCACGCCGGGCGCTTGCCGGCGGCGTCCGCGTCGCGGCCCGCCTTGGTCATGCGCTGGACGACCACGGCCTGCACGTTGGCCAGCAGCACGTCGCGCGCGAGCGTCGACTTGCCCGAGCCGCTGACGCCGGTGACCACCACCAGGCGGTGCAGCGGCAGCGTGGCGGTCACGTCCTGCAGGTTGTGCAGGTCGGCGCCGTGCACGGTGAGCCACTCGCCGTTGTGCTCGGCCTGGGGGTCGGGCGCAGGCACCAGGCGGCGCGCCTGCAGCGGATGCCGGATGGCATCGCGCAGGTAGCGCCCGGTCTGCGAATCGGCGGCGTTCTGGATGTCCGCCACCGAGCCTTCGGCCACCAGCCGGCCGCCGCGCTTGCCCGCGCTCGGGCCGATGTCGATGATGTGGTCGGCGCGGCGGATGGTGTCTTCGTCGTGCTCCACGACCACCAGCGTGTTGCCCTTTTCGCCGAGCTTGTGCAGCGCGTTCAGCAGGATCTGGTTGTCGCGCGCATGCAGCCCGATGGTCGGCTCGTCGAGCACGTAGCACACGCCCTGCAGGTTGCTGCCGAGCTGCGCCGCCAGGCGGATGCGCTGCGCCTCGCCGCCGCTGAGCGTGGGCGCGCCACGGTCGAGCGTCAGATAGCCCAGGCCCACTTCCTCGAGGAATTCGAGGCGGCTCTTGATCTCGGGCACCAGGTCGCGCGCGATCTCGGCCTCGCGGCCCGAGAGCGACAGCCCTTCGAACCACTGGCGCACCTCGGTCACGCTCATGCGCGCGAGCTGGGTGATGCCGATGCCACTCAGGCCGTCGGCCGGCGATGCGCCGAAGCTCACGGCGCGTGCCGTGGCGTTGAGGCGCGTGCCCTGGCAGGTCGGGCAGGCGGTGTCGGCCAGGTCCTCGATCTCGGGTTCGGCGAAGGTCTGCTCGCGGCCCTTGTTGTCGTCGTCGCGCACGGAGTCGTCGAACACCTTGCGCTGGTCCTTGCTGAGCTTCACACCCGTGCCCACGCAGTCGGGGCACCAGCCGTGCTTGCTGTTGTAGCTGAACAGGCGCGGGTCGAGCTCGGCGTAGCTGGTGCTGCACACCGGGCAGGCGCGCAGCGTGGAGAACACCTGGACGCGGCCGATGCCCACCGCGGACACGCCGGCCATCATGGCGGCGCGCAGGCCGTCCAGGTCGCTCAGCACGTGCACCACGCCCTTGCCGTGTTCGAGCGCCTTGGTCAGCGCCTCGCGCAGCTCGGTTTCCTTCGAGGGCAGCACGTCGAGGCTGGCCACCGGCAGCTCGATGCTGTGCTCCTTGAAGCGGTCGATGCGCGGGAAGCCGGTGGTCGGCAGAAAGTCGCCGTCCACGCGCAGGTGGGTGAAGCCGCGCGGGCGCGCCCAGTCGGCCAGCTCGGTGTACACGCCCTTGCGGTTGCTCACCAGCGGGGCGAGCAGGCCGATGTGCTGGCCCTTGAAGTTGCGCATCAGCTGCGCGGCGATGCTGTCGGGGTTTTGCGGCTGCACGGCCGCGCCGTCGTGGATGCAATGCTGGATGCCCAGCTTCACGTACAGCAGGCGCAGGAAGTGCCACACCTCGGTGGTGGTGCCCACCGTGCTCTTGCGGCCGCCGCGCGACAGGCGCTGCTCGATGGCCACGGTCGGCGGAATGCCGTACACCGCGTCCACCTCGGGCCGGCCGGCCGGCTGCACGATGCTGCGCGCATAGGCGTTGAGCGATTCGAGGTAGCGGCGCTGCCCTTCGTTGAACAGGATGTCGAAGGCCAGCGTCGACTTGCCCGAGCCGCTCACGCCCGTCACCACGCTGAACTTGCCGCGCGGAATGTCCACGCTGAGGTTCTTCAGGTTGTGCTCGCGCGCGTTGACGATCTCGATGGCGTTGGCGCCCGGCGCCGTCTTGGCGTTGGCGATGTAGCGGCGCGCGGCGCGTTCGGCCACCTTGTAGGCGTCGGGGCCGATGGCCAGCTCGTAGTCGGCCAGCGCGGCACCGGTGAGCGAGGCGCGGTTCTCGCGCATCTGCTCGGGCGTGCCTTCGGCCACCACTTGCCCGCCGCCCTCGCCGCCTTCGGGGCCCAGGTCGATCAGCCAGTCGCTGGCACGGATCACATCGAGGTTGTGCTCGATGACGATCAGCGAATGCCCCGCGTCCAGCAGCTTGCGCAGCGCGCGCATGAGGCGCGCGATGTCGTCGAAGTGCAGGCCGGTGGTCGGTTCGTCGAACAGGAAGAGCGTGCCCTTGCGCGCCAGCAGCTGCTTGCTCGACGTGGCGTTCTTGGCCGCTTCGGCCAGGAAGCCGGCGAGCTTCAGGCGCTGCGCCTCGCCGCCCGACAGCGTGGGCACGGGCTGGCCCAGCTTCACGTAGTCCAGGCCCACGTCGGAGATGGGCTGCAGCACGCGCAGCACGTCGCGGTCGGCGTCGAACACCGTGGCGGCTTCGGCCACGGTGAGGTCGAGCACGTCGGCCACGTTGTAGGTCTTGCCCTTGCGCTCCACGCGCACTTCGAGGATCTCGGGGCGGTAGCGCTTGCCGTCGCAGTCGGGGCAGCGCAGGTACACGTCCGACAAAAACTGCATCTCCACGTGCTCGAAGCCCGAGCCGCCGCAGGTCGGGCAGCGCCCGTCGCCGGAGTTGAAGCTGAACTTGCTCGCGGTGTAGCCGCGCTGGCGCGACAAGGCCGCGGTGGCGAAGATTTCGCGGATCGCGTCCCACGCGCCCACGTAGCTCGCGGGGTTGGAGCGCGCGGTCTTGCCGATGGGCGACTGGTCGACGAACACCACGTCGCCGAGGTGGTCGGCGCCCAGCAGGCGGTCGTGCGCGCCGGGCGTTTCGGTGGCCTTGCCGAAGTGGCGCATCAGCGCGGGCGCCAGCACGTCCTGAATGAGCGTGGACTTGCCCGAGCCGCTGACGCCGGTGACGCACACCAGCCGCGCCAGCGGAAACTCGACCGTGACGTTCTTCAGGTTGTGCTCGCGCGCGCCTTCCAGGATGAGCCGGTGCGTGTTCTCGCTCACGAGCCGCTTGAAGCCCATGCCGATCTTCTTGCGCCCGCCCAGGTACTGGCCGGTGAGCGTGTCGGCGTCGCGCAGCTGGTCGGTGGTGCCGTCGAACACGATCTGCCCGCCGCGGATGCCCGGGCCCGGGCCCATGTCGATCACGCGGTCGGCCGCGAGCATGACGGCCGGGTCGTGCTCGACCACCACCAGCGTGTTGCCCGCATCGCGCAGGCGCAGCATGGCCTCGGTGATGCGGTTCATGTCGCGCGGATGCAGGCCGATGCTGGGCTCGTCGAGCACGAAGAGCGTGTTGACCAGCGAGGTGCCGAGCGCCGTCGTGAGGTTGATGCGCTGTACCTCGCCGCCGCTCAGCGTGCGGCTCTGGCGGTCGAGCGTGAGGTAGCCGATGCCGACGTCGTGCAGGTAGCGCAGGCGGGTGGTGATTTCCTCGAACAGCAGCTTCAGGGCCTGCGCCTCCCCTTGCCTTGCCCCTTCCCCCTCTGGGGGAAGGTTGGGATGGGGGCTCTCGGCCTCCACCACCGCCACAGCCTTCGTGGAGGCCGCCTGCCCCCACCCCTGCCCTCCCCCAGCGGGGGAGGGAGCCATTCCCTGGCCCATGCGGTCGAAAAACCGCCGCAACCGCTCGATCGGCAACAGCATCAGGTCATGCAGGCACAACCCCGGCAGCGCCTCCAGCTGCGCCCGCGTCCACTTCGCGCCGGTCGGCATGAAGCGCTTCTCGGGCGGCAGCACCGCATCGGCGTCTTCCTTGCTGCCGATGCGCCAGATCAGGCTGTCGAGCTTCAGGCGCGCCCCGCTGCAGGTCGGGCACGGCGTGTAGCTGCGGTACTTCGACAGCAGCACGCGGATGTGCATCTTGTAGGCCTTGCTCTCCAGGTAGCCGAAGAAGCGCCGCACGCCGTACCACTGCTTGTTCCAGTTGCCTTCCTTGTAGTTGGGCGTGCCTTCGATCACCCAGTGCTTCTGCTCCTCGGTGAGCTTGTTCCACGGCGTGTCGCGCGGAATGCCGGCGGCCTCGGCGTGGCGCATGAGGTCGTCCTGCGCTTCTTTCCACGCGGGCGTCTGGATGGTCTTGATGGCGCCCGCGCGCAGCGTGAGCTTGTCGTTCGGAATCACCAGGCCCAGGTCGACGCCGATGACGCGGCCGAAGCCGCGGCAGGTGTCGCAGGCGCCCACGGCCGAATTGAACGAGAACATCGACGGGATCGGGTCGGCGTAGCGGATGTCGCTCTCGGGGCAGTGCAGGCCGGTCGAAAATTTCCACACGTCGGTGGGAGCGTTCTCCTCAGCGCCCGTGGCATGCACGGTGACGCGCCCGCTGCCGCGCTTGAGCGCCACCTCGATGGCCTCGACCACGCGCGCGCGCTCGGCGCTGGACACGCGAAAACGGTCGGCCACCACGTCGAGCACCTTGCGCGGCCCGGTGGGCGTGGCCACCTCGCGCTCGGCCTGCACGCGCGTGAAGCCGCTGGCCGACAGCCATTGCGTCACCTCGTCGGCCGTGGTGCTCGCAGGCAACTCGACCGGAAAGGTGACCACCAGCCGCGGGTCGCCCGCCGCCGCGGCGCGCTCGACGATCTGCGCATAGATGCTGTCGGGCGAGTCGTGGCGCACCGGCAGGGCCGTTTCACGGTCGAACAGGTTGGCCGCGCGTGCGAAGAGCAGCTTCAGGTGGTCGTTCAGCTCGGTCATCGTGCCCACCGTGGAGCGCGAGGAGCGCACCGGGTTGGTCTGGTCGATGGCGATGGCGGGCGGCACGCCCTCCACCTTGTCGACCGCCGGCTTGTCCATGCGGTCCAGGAACTGGCGCGCATAGGCGGAGAAGGTCTCCACATAGCGCCGCTGGCCTTCGGCATAGAGGGTGTCGAACACCAGGCTCGACTTGCCCGAGCCGCTGGGGCCGGTCACCACGGTCATCTCGCCGGTGCGGATGTCGAGGTCGAGGTTCTGGAGATTGTGCTGGCGCGCGCCGCGAATCCGGATGGAGCCCTGTGTCATGAATGCCTTGGGGGGTGGGGCAAACATTCTAGGGAGAGAGCCGTGACCGGCTTGTGCACTGCGTCACAAGGTTGGCAGTTTCGCAGGGGTTTCTCCGAATGGCGCGCAAGACACTTTAAGAAACAAATACGACGTTTCTTTGCATCTCTTGGCAACTGTTCGTGTATTCCTTCGAAAGCCCCTCATGACAAAGACGCGCACGCTTTGCGCCGCTGCCCTGCTGGCATTGACGGCACTGGGCGCCTCGGCCCAGATCCTGATCGGCCAGACGGCCGGCATGACCGGCTCGGTGGCCGCGAGCGTGAACGAGACCATCGGCGGCGCGCAGCTGGTCATCGACGCGGTCAACGCCCAGGGCGGCATCCACGGCGAGAAGATCGAGGTGATCCGCATGGACGACGCCTTCGACGTGAAGCGCGCCGGCGAGAACGCACGCGCGCTCATCGAGGACAAGAAGGTGCTCGCGCTCTTCATGAGCCGCGGCACGCCGCATTCGCAAGCCATCATCCCGTGGCTCGACAAGTACGACGTGGCGCTCATCGGCCCTTCCACCGGCGCCATGGTGCTGCACAAGCCGCTGCAGAGGCAGGTGTTCAACGTGCGCGCCACCTACCAGCGCGAGGCCGAGAAGGCGGTGCAGCACCTGCTGACCATCGGCCTCACGCGCATCGCGGTGGTGTACGTCACCGACTCCTTCGGCACCGACGCGCTCGAAGGCGCGATGACCGGCTTCACCAAGGGCAAGGCCAAGCCGACGGTGACCATTCCGGCCGACCGCGAGAAGCCGGACTACAAGGCCATCGTGCCGGCCATCCAGGAGGCCAATGCACAGGCGGTGGTGTGGATCGGCTCGGGCGTCGCGGTGGTCGACGGCATCAAGGCGCTGCGCGCCGCGGGCTCGGCGGCGCAGGTGGTCACGCTGTCGAACAACGCCTCGTCGGGCTTCATCAAGCAACTGGGCGAAGCGAGCAAGGGCGTCATCGTGACGCAGGTGTTCCCCAGCGAGCGCGCCGCGGGCCAGCCGATGGTGAAGGAGGCCTTGGCACTGGCGCAGGCCAAGGGCCAGGCCGAACTGTCGCCGGCCGCGCTGGAAGGTTTTGCATCGGCCAAGGTGCTGGTCGAGGCGCTGCGCCGCGCCGGCCCCAAGGCCACGCGCGCAAAGATGGTCGCCGCGCTCGAGAGCATCAGGAACTTCGACCTGGGCGGCGGGCTGGACGTGAGCTACTCGCCGCAGGACCACAGCGGCATCGACTTCGCGGACCTGTCGATCATCAGCGACGGGCGCTTCAAGCGCTGAGCCCCGGCTGTCGAGCGCTGATGCAAACGGCCCGCCGGCACACCCGGCGGGCCGTTTGCATTGAAGGGCCTTCAGGCAAGGCCCGGCTCGCCGGAGAACAAGCGCGCGTTCTCCTCGAGACCGCCTTATTTCGGCGCCGCCGCAGGCGCTGGCTCGTGCGTGGCCGCATCGCCCCCATGCTTCTCGCCCGACATGTCGACCTTGTCACCGGCTTTCGAGATCACGTACAGGGCAAGGGCGGCGAAGATGACGAAGCCGACGACGATTTTCCACATGGGTGTTGTCTCCTGGGGGATGGTTGACGAATTGAAAGGCTCAAGAAAAAGGCCTCATGCGCGTGGCATGAAGCCTCTTTGTGGAGCGGAGGGCCCGCGCCCTCCTCTTCAGCGCACGATCGATCAGTCGTTCGCGTAGATGTCCACGTCCTTGGTCTCGCGGATGAACAGCGTGCCGATCACCAGCGTGATGCCCGCGATGATGATCGGGTACCACAGGCCGTTGTACATGTTGCCGGTGGAGGCCACGATGGCGAAGGCCGTGGTCGGCAGCAGGCCGCCGAACCAGCCGTTGCCGATGTGGTACGGCAGGCTCATCGAGGTGTAGCGGATGCGGGTGGGGAACATCTCCACCAGCATCGCCGCGATCGGGCCGTAGACCATCGTCACCAGCAGCACCAGCCAGAACAGCAGCACGATCGTCAGCACCTTGTTGATCTTGGCGGGGTCGGCCTTCGCCGGGTAGCCAGCAATCTTCAGGTCTTCGGCCACGCCCTTCTTGAAGGCGGCGATTTCCTTGGCGGAGTTCTCGTCGAACTTGAGGTTCACGACGTTGCCGACGGGCGCCTCGACCGTCTTGTCGCCGATCTTCACGACCGCCTTCGAACCCGGCGCGCCGGCCACGTTCTCATAGCTCACCGAGTTCTGCACCAGGTAGCGCTTGGCGATGTCGCAGGAACTGCGGAAGTCGATCTCGCGGGCCACCGGGTTGCCCTGGAACGAGCACGACGCCGGGTCTGCCGTCACCGTGACGCCGGCCGTGGCCTGTGCACGGGCCAGGTCGGGGTTGGCGGCTTCGGTCAGCATCTTGAAGACCGGGAAGTAGGTGACCACGGCCAGCAGGCAGCCGGCCATGATGATCGGCTTGCGGCCGATCTTGTCGGACAGCGTCCCGAAGATCACGAAGAACGGCGTGCCCAGCAGCAGCGCCGCGGCAATCATCAGGTTGGCCGTGGTCGCATCGACCTTCAGTTGGGCCGTCAGGAAGAACAGCGCGTAGAACTGCCCCGAGTACCACACCACCGCCTGGCCGGCCGTGAGACCGACCAGCGCAAGGATGACGATCTTCAGGTTCTTCCACTCGCCGAAGGACTCGGCCAGGGGCGCCTTCGAGGTCTTGCCCTCGGCCTTCATCTTCTGGAAGGCGGGCGATTCGCTCAGCGTCAGGCGGATCCACACCGAGATGCCCAGCAGCAGGATCGACACCAGGAACGGAATGCGCCAGCCCCAGTCGTTGAACACCGCTTCGCCCAGGCCTTCGCGAACGCCCAGGATGACCAGCAGGCTCAGGAACAGGCCGAGCGTGGCCGTGGTCTGGATCCACGAGGTGTAGGCACCGCGCTTGCCGTGCGGCGAGTGCTCGGCCACGTAGGTGGCGGCACCGCCGTACTCGCCGCCGAGCGCCAGGCCCTGCAGCATGCGCAGCGCGATCAGGATCACCGGCGCCGCGACGCCGATGGTCGCGTAGCTGGGCAGCAGGCCGACGATGAAGGTCGACAGGCCCATGATCAGGATCGTCACCAGGAAGGTGTACTTGCGCCCGATCATGTCGCCCAGGCGGCCGAACACGATGGCGCCGAACGGACGCACCAGGAAGCCCGCGGCGAACGCCAGCAGCGCGAAGATGAAGGCCGCGCCCGCATCCAGGCCGCTGAAGAACTGCTTGGCGATGATCGCGGCCAGCGAACCGTAGAGGTAGAAGTCGTACCACTCGAACACGGTGCCGAGCGAGGAGGCGAAGATGACTTTCTTCTCCTCCGCGGACATGGGCCGGGGTGCCGGATGCGGCACTCCCCGGGAATCTAGTGTGGCTGCCATGGGTCGTCTCCTGTATGTATGCGTTCATGCGGCGCCCGGTACCTGGGGCCGTGAGGCATTCTTGGAGGCGCGACTGACCCGAGCCTTTCGCGAAACTGAACCGACGCTTACGAATTAAGGTGAAACCCGCGCCGCGCGTTTCAGCCTGTAAGAAATCGAAACCCTTCGCGGGTTTGTACTCAGCCCTTGCTGCTGCGCAGCAAGGAGGGGCGCTGGTCGGCGTCGGTCCACGCCGGTCCGTCGAACCACGCATCGCCCGAGAGGTAGGCGCGCAGCATTGCCAGCCCGTCGAAACCCCAGAACAGCTTGCCGTCGACCACACAGGCCGGCGTACCGAACACACCGAGCTGCAGCGCCTCGTCGGTGTTGCGCTTGAGCAGGGCCTTGCTCTCGTCGCTGCCGGCTTCGCGCTTGGGTTTCAGTTGCGCGGTCAGTGCGGCCAGCCGCGTGGCATCGCCCGCTTCTTCGCCGCCGCGCCACACGTGGCGAAAGACGGTCTCGGCCACCAGGCGGCTCACAGTGCCGTCGTCGCTGGTCGACAGCGCCAGCCGCAGGTGCGCCAGCGGGTTGTAGGGGTGCGAGGCCGGCATCTCGATCGCGATGCCGTGCGTGTGGCCCAGCCAGAGCACGTGGCGGTAGGTCCAGCTGCGCTTGGACGGAATCTCCGCCGGGCCCAGTTGCCCGTGCTGCTTGAGCAGCGCGCCCAGCAGCACCGGCTTGTAGGCCACGCTGTAGCTCAGGCCCTGCAGCGCCTCGGGCAGGTGCTCGAACGCGAGGTGCGCGTAGGGCGAGATGAAGTCGAGATAGAAGTCGATGTGCTTCATGCGTGGGTGTCTCCTGTGTCGCCTGGGTGGGCCGCATCGGCCGTCGAACGCCAGATGCCGGCCCTGGCCCGCAACTCGATGGCGCGCCACACATGGCGCCGCGTTTCGTCTTCCATCTTGCTCCAGCCCGCGATCTCGGGAATGGTGCGCAGGCAGCCTTCGCACAAGCCGCTGAGCTTGTCCATGCGGCACACCGACGTGCAGGGCGAAGGCACCGCATCGGCCGCGCCACGCACGGCCACGGCACGTTCGGCCAGCGTCTCGGCGTCGCCGAAATTCACACCACGTCCGCCACCGGCGCGCCGGTGAGGGTCTCGAGGTCTTGCGGGCGCAGCTGGAACACCGCGTGCGGATGGCCCGCGGCGGCCCATATGTCCTCGAAGCGGAACAGCTCGCGGTCGATCAGCACCACGGGCTGGGTCACATGCCCCACGGGCGACACGCCGCCGATGGTGAAGCCCGTGCGCGCCTTCACGAACTCGGCATCGGCGCGGCCGGTCTTGCCGACCAGCGCACCGACCTTCTTCTCGTCCACGCGCTTGTCGCCCGAGGTGATGACCAGCACGGCCGCCTCGTCGCTCTTGCGGCGGAAGATGATGCTCTTGGCGATCTGCCCGACGGCAATGCCGAGCGCGTCGGCGGCCTGCTGCGCGGTGCGGCAGGCGTCGTCGAGCATGCGCGGTGAATGGGGGTGCCCGGCGTCCTGCAGCACGCGGGCCACGCGCTGGACGCCTTCAGGGAGGGAATGGAGTTCGGAGCCGCACATCGCATCGAATCTATCAGGCGCTGCGCTTGAACAGGAACAGGAACGCGCCCATCGCCATCAGCACGCCGCCGAAGACGCGGTTCTGCGCGCGCCGGGCGCGCACGCTGCGCAGCACGCCTTGCAGCCGCGCGGCCAGCCAGGCATAGCCGTGCATCACGGTCACGTCGACCGTCACCGTCGTGGCCAGCAGCACCAGCAGCTGCAGCCACAACGGCCGCGTCGGCTGGATGAACTGGGGCAGCACGGCGGCCATGAACACGATGCCCTTGGGGTTGGTCACGTTGGTCAGGAAGCCGCGCAGCACACGCTGCGCCGCCGTGAGGTCGGGCTCGCGCACGGACGCCGATGCGCCGCCGTCCGCTTGCGCAGCGGCCGCGACGGGCGCTCGCCATTGCCGCCAGCCCAGCCACAGCAGGTAGCAGGCGCCGACCACCTTGATGACGGTGAACGCGGTGGCCGAGGCGGTGAGCACCGCGCCCACGCCCAGGCCGGCCACCAGCAGCACCACGGCCAGCCCCAGCTGCAGGCCGACGATGGTCGCCGTGGTGCGCCGCACGCCGTAGCTGAGCCCGTGGCTCATGCTGAGCACCGCGCCCGAACCGGGCGATACCGCAATGACGCAACTGGCCACCAGGAACGCAAGCCAGACATTCAGGTCCATGCTTCAACCGGCCCGCTTGGTGCGGATCGCCTTCGACGCGCGCGAGTTCGGTTCGCGGCCCAGCGCCTCGCTGATGTACACGCCCGCGTCGATCAGCTTGTCCAGGTCGATGCCGGTCTCGATGCCCATGCCCTGCAGCATGTAGACCACGTCTTCGGTTGCCACGTTGCCCGTCGCGCCCTTGGCGTAGGGGCAGCCGCCCAGGCCGGCCGAGGACGACTGGAAGTTCCACACGCCCAGTTCGAGCGCCGCCAGCGTGTTGACCAGCGCCTGCCCGTAGGTGTCGTGAAAGTGGCCGGAAATGGCGTCGACCTCGAAGTGCGCCAGCGTGGCCTCCATTGCCCCGCGCACCTTGTGCGGCGTGCCCACGCCGATGGTGTCGGCCACGTCCACGCGCTGCACGCCGATGCCTTTCATCAACTGCGCGAGGTAGCCGACCTTCGCCGGCGCGATCTCGCCTTCATAGGGACAACCCACGGTGCACGACATGGCACCGCGCACACGAATGCCCTTCTCGCGCGCCGCGGCCACCACGGGCGCGAAGCGCTCGATGCTCTCGGCAATCGAGCAGTTGATGTTCTTCTGGCTGAAGGCTTCGCTCGCGGCGCCGAACACCACGATCTCGTCGGGCCACTCCTCGCGCGGCGCGGCGATGGCGGCCTCGAAGCCCTTCATGTTGGGCGTGAGCACCGAGTAGAAAACGCCGGCCTTGCGCTGGATGCCGTGCATCACCTGGGCGTTGTCCGCCATCTGCGGCACCCACTTGGGCGACACGAAGCTGGTGACCTCGATTTCCTTGAGCCCGGCGTCCTGCAGGCGGTGCACGAGGCCGATCTTGACTTCGGCGGAGACGGGTTGCTTTTCGTTCTGCAGGCCGTCGCGCGGGCCGACGTCGACGAGTCTGACTTGGGTGGGGAGCTTCATGGCTGTTGTCTCTTGGCTGGTGGAAACGGCAGGAGCACGATTGTCCCCTCCCCGCAGGCCCCATGCGCTGGCCGGGGCTTCGGCCATGGCGGTGTCCGGGCCAACTGGGTCAGTACGACCTGGGCAGCCCCAGCGCCTTCTCGGCGATGAAGTTCAGGATCATCTGCGGGCTCACCGGCGCAATGCGCGGTATGTAGCTCTCGCGCAGCAGCCGCTCCACGTGGTATTCCTTCGCATAGCCCATGCCGCCCAGCGTGAGCACGGCGTTCTGGCAGGCGTCGTGCGCCGCCTCGGCCGCCAGGTACTTGGCGGCGTTGGCCTCGATGCCGCAGGGCTCGCCCGCGTCGTACAGCGTGGCGGCCTTGAAGACCATCAGGTCGGCCGCCTCCAGGTTGGCCCAGGCGCGCGCCAGCGGGTGCGCCACACCCTGGTTCTGGCCGATGGGCCGGCCGAACACCACGCGCTCCTGCGCGTACTGCGAGGCGATGCGCAGCGCCGCGCGGCCGATGCCGATGGCCTCCGCCGCGATCAATATGCGCTCGGGGTTCAGCCCGTGCAGGATGTATTCGAAGCCGCGCCCTTCCTCGCCGATGCGGTCTTCCTCAGGCACTTCGAGCCCGTCGATGAACAGCATGTTGGAGTCGACCGCCGCGCGGCCGAGCTTGTGGATCTCGCGCACCTCGACCTTGCTGCGGTCCAGCGGCGTGTAGAACAGCGTGAGCCCCTGCGTGGGCTTGTTCACCTGGTCCAGCGGCGTGGTGCGCGTGAGGATCAGCATGCGGTCGGCCACCTGCGCGGTCGAGATCCAGATCTTGCGGCCGTGCAGCCGATAGCCGCCGTCGGGCTGGCGCACCGCCTGCGTCTTCAGGCTGGTGGTGTCCAGGCCCGCGTCGGGCTCGGTCACGGCGAAGCAGGCCTTCTCGGTGCCCGCGATGAGCGGCGGCAGGAAGCGCTGGCGCTGCGCCTCGCTGCCGAAGACCACCACCGGGTTGAGCCCGAAGATGTTCATGTGCACCGCCGATGCACCCGACATGCCGGCGCCCGACGCGCTGATGGCGCGCATCATCAGCGCCGCCTCGGTGATGCCGAGCCCCGCGCCGCCCTGCGCCTCGGGCATGGCGATGCCGAGCCAGCCGCTCTGGGCCACGGCGCGGTGGAATTCGTGCGGGAACACGGCTCGGTCGTCGTGGTCGCGCCAGTAGTCGGCGGGGAAGTCTTCGCACAGCCGTTCGATGGCCGCGACCAGCGAGCGCTGGTCTTCGTTCAGGGAGAAATTCATTCGCTGTCTTTCATTGGATCTGGCTGCAGCGTGACGCCGCGCGCGAGCATGCGTTCGATGGCCGCGTCGTCGTAGCCGGCTTCGCGCAGCAGCTCCACGCTCTGTTCGCCGATGCGCGGCGTGGGGCGGCGGATGGCCGTGGGCGTGGCGCTGTAGCGCCCGACCGGCGCGAGGGTGCGGATGCGGCCTTCGGTCGGGTGGTCGAACTCGGGAAAGAAATCGACCGCGCGCAGGTGCGGGTCGTCGAGCAGGCTCTCGGTGCTGTGCAGGCGCGCGACCGGAATGTCGGCCGCCGCCAGCGCGGCGAACCATGCGTCGCTGGTGCGCGTGGCCATCACCTCGGCGACGAAGGCGTACACCGCGCCGATGTTCGCCGCGCGCGCAGTGTGGGTGCCGAACATCGGCGAGGCGCGCAGGTCGGGGCGGCCGATGACGTCGAAGAAGGACTGCCAGTGCTTGTCGTTGTAGATGAGCACGCTCAGGTAGCCGTCCGACGTGGCGTAGGGCTTGCGGTGCGGCGCGAGCAGGCGCGCGTAGCCGGTGGGGCCGAGCGGCGGCTCGAAGCTGTGGCCGCCGAGGTGGTCGCCCATGACGAACTGCGACAGCGCCTCGAACATCGGCACCTCCACCGCCTGCCCCTGGCCGGTGCGCTGCGCATGCAGCACGGCGGCAAGGAGGGCAATGGCGGCCTGCAGGCCCACGGCGCGGTCGGCCAGCGTGACGGGCGCGTAGCGCGGCGCGCCGCCGCTTTGCTGCGCGAACAGCGAGGCGATGCCTGCCGCCCCCTGGATCAGGTCGTCGTACGCGGGCTTGCCCGCATAGGGTCCTTCTTCGCCGTAGCCGAAGGCGCCGAGGTAGACGATCCTGGGGTTCACCGCGGCCACCGCGTCGTAGCCCAGGCCCAGCCGTGCCATCGCCTGCGGTCGTGTGTTATAGATCAGCGCGTCGCACCCCGCCGCCAGCCGCAGGCAGGCCTCGCGGCCCTCGGGCTGCTTGAGGTCGAGCACGACGGATCGCTTGTTGCGGTTGAGGTGCATCGCCATCGCGCCCATGCCGGCATGGCGCATCGGCCCGACCGCGCGCAGGTTGTCGCCGGCGGGCGGCTCGACCTTGACGATGTCGGCGCCGAGGTCGCCCAGCGTTTGCGTGGCGTAGGGGCCCATCACCACGGCCGTGAGGTCGAGGATGCGGATGCCTTGAAGAGGTCCGGCGGTGTTCATGTCTTGGTCTTCGCTCCTTCCCCCTCTGGGGGAAGGTTGGGATGGGGGCGAGCGGCGCCGGTGGAGGCCGTGCTTTTGCAACGGCCGCGTGCCCCCACCCCAGCCCTCCCCCGGAAGGGGAGGGAGAAATTCAAATTCGAGAGCCGATTCATGCGCGTCGGGTGCTCTGCGTATTGGCTCCTTCCCCCTCTGGGGGAAGGCTGGGATGGGGGTGAGCGGCGCCGGTGGAGGCCGTGCTTTTGCAACGGCCGCGTGCCCCCACCCCAGCCCTCCCCCGGAAGGGGAGGGAGAAATTCAACGCGCTCATTCGGGTTGAATGCCCGCAGCCTGGATCAGCTTCTTCCACTTCGCCAATTCAGACACCGTGAACGCCCCCAGCGCCTCCGGCGTGCTGCCGAACGCATCGAAGCCCAGCTTGGCCACCCGCTCGCGAAACGCCGTGCCGTTGGCCATGTCCGACAGCGCCTTGTTGAGCTGGCGCACGATGTCCTTCGGCGTGCCGGCCGGCGCGAACACGCCGTTCCACGACGTGATGTCGAAGCCCTTCAGTTCGGGCGTGTCGGCCAGCGGCGGCAGTTCGGGGAACAGCTTGGTGCGCTCCTGGGTGGTCACCGCGATCGCGCGCATCTTGCCGGCCTTCACCGTGGCCAGCCCCGCCGCCAGGTCGACCACCATCATCGACACCTGGCCGCCGATCAGGTCGGCGATGGCCGGCGGCGTGCTCTTGTACGGCACATGCAGCATCGGGATGCCGCTCATGCGCGACAGCGTGGCACCGCTCACGATGCCGGTGCTGTTGCCGCTCGCATAGGTCAGCTTGCCCGGGTTCGCGCGGCCCCAGGCCAGCAGCTCGGCGACGCTCTTCACCGGCAGGTCGTTGTTCACCACCAGCATGAACGGCAGGTTGCCCATGCGGCTCACGGGTGCGAAGTCTTTCACCGGGTCGTAGGGCAGCGACTTCATCAGGCTCGGGTTGGCCGAATGCGTGGTGTTGGTCGTCATGAACAGCGTGTAGCCGTCGGGCGGCGCCTTGGCCACCAGTTCGGCCGCGATCACGCCGTTGGCGCCCGCGCGGTTGTCCACGATGACCGAGCCCTTGAGCGCCTCGCCGAGCATCTGCCCGGTGATGCGCGCCACCGCGTCGGTGCCGCTGCCGGCCGCGAAGGGCACGACGAGCTTGATCGGCAGCCTGGGGTAGCCGTCCTGCGCGAAGGCCCATGGCGCGGCGCCGGCAAGGCCTGCGGCCGCGCCGATGGAAATGAAACGGCGGCGGTTCGCCACCACGACCGTTTGCTCGGTCGCGTTCTTCGTCGTCTTCATGGGTGCTTGTCTCCGGGGTTGTTGTCGGTGCAAAGCCGCGCCTGCGAACCGGGTTCGAGGCGCTTCGGTTCAGGGCCGGATCACGCGTTCCGGCAGTTCCTCGTACGGCGGGCTGTAGATCACCAGCACGCGCACCGGCTCGTCGCTCACCACCGTGAAGGTGTGCATGGCGTCGGCCGGAAAGAAGCAGCTGTCGCCCGGGCCCAGCTCCTGCCGCTGGCCGCCCACCTCGGCGACCGCGCGGCCTTCGAGCATGTAGCAGACCTGCTCGATGCCCGGGTGCGCATGCGGCAGCGCGCCCTTGCCCTTCTGGATGTGGCCCACCAGCACCTCGAGCTGCTTCGCGCCCACGGTCTCGGGGCCGATCAGCCGCTTGTTCAGCGTGCCGGTGTGGTTGGCGGGGTGGTAGCCGGCGATCTCGTCCTCGCGGACGAAGTAGCGGGGCGCGGCAGCGGCAGTCGGGGTCGGGGTCGGGGTCATCGGGGGCTTTCTGTCTTGGGTTCGATGGCGAGGCAGGCCGAGCGCAGCATCGCGGCGATCTCCTCGATGCGCGGCTCCACGCGGTAGCGCGGGCCGGCGACCGAAATGGCGTACGCCTCGCCGCCGATGCGCAGCGGCCAGGCCAGGCCGATCAGGTCGGGAATGCTTTCGCCGAGGTTGCCGTACCAGCCGCGCGCGGCGGCGCTTTGCAGCTCGGCCTCGATGGCCTCGGCGGTGGTGAGCGTGGCATCGGTCAAGGGCGCGAGCGTCATGCCGTCGAGCAGCTTGCGGCGGGCCTCGGGGGCGAGCGTGGACAGCAGCGCGCGGCCCAGCGAATTGGCGTAGGCCGGGCGCGTCTCGCCCGATTCGGCGGAATAGCGGATGGCCTGCGGCGCGCTCAGCACCTCCAGGTACACCACCTGGCCCGCGTCGCGGAACTTGCCGAACACCACGGTCTCGCGGGCGGCATCGCGCAGCTCTTCGAGCGTGGCCTTGACCCGGTCGAGCACCGGGTCGTGGGCGGCGATGACCTGCGCCATCGCCAGCAGCCGGCCCGTCGGGTAGTAGCCCTGGCGGCGGCCGGTCTCGTACATGTAGCCCTGCTCCTCGAGCGTGCGGATCAGGCCCAGGCAGCTGGACACCGGCATGTCGAGCAGGCGTGCCATCTCGGACAGCGCCAGCGGCTGTTTCTCGCGAGCGAAGAGCTCGACGATCTCGATCACGCGGAACGCGGTTTTCACAGTCATGAAAAGATTTTCATAGATGTGAAAAACTGGCGCCTCGGGGTTTCCCCTTCCCTTGGCGGTCTGCGCCGCGTTCCAGCTGCAAGCGCCGTGGGTTGGCGCCTGGCTGCGGTCGTCCTCAGTAGCCGCGCGTCGGATCGACCACGCCGTTCACCGGCAGGCCCTGTTCCATCGCGCGGATCTTCCCGGCGATCTGGCTGATCGATTCCTCGCGCAGCGTGCGCGCCGAGCCGTGCGGCGTCACGGTGATCTTGGGGTGGCGCCAGAAGGCGTGGTCGGCCGGCAGCGGCTCGACCTGGAACACGTCCAGCGTCGCGCCCGCGAGCTGGCCGGCGTCGAGCATCGGGATCAGGTCGTCCTCGACCAGGTGGCCGCCGCGCGCGATGCTGATCAGGTAGCCCTCGGGCCGCAGCTTGCCCAGCGTGGTGCGGTTGAGGATGCCGCGCGTGGCCTCGGTCAGCGGCAGCAGGTTGATGAGCACGCGCGTCGACGACAGGAACTCGTCGAACTGCGCCTCGCCGCTGAACACCTGCACGCCGTCGATGTCCTTCGGCGAGCGGCTCCAGCCCAGCACCGGAAACTCGAACTGCGCCACAGCCTTGGCCACGCGCTCGCCGAGCACGCCCAGGCCCATGATGCCGACCGGAAAGTCGCTGCGCAGCCGCGGCTTGCGGTAGCTCCACTTGCCTTCGCGCGCATCGGCCTCGTACACGTCGAACTCTCGGAAGTGGCGAATGAGCGTGTGACACACGTACTCGGCCATCTGCACCGACATGCCGGCGTCGTCGAGCCGCACGATGCGCGTGTGCGCCGGCACCTTGAGCTTGAGCAACGCATCGACGCCCGCGCCGATGTTGAAGAGGCCGCGCAGCTTGGGCTGCTCGTCGAGAAACTGTTGCGGCGGCGCCCACACCACGGCATGGTCGGCCTGCGGTGCGCCGGGCTTCCAGGCTTCGATGACGGCGTCGGGGAGTTCGGCCTGAAGGCCTTGGATCCAGGGGTCTGGGCGGTTGTCGGTGAGGTAGACGGTGATTCGCATGGGGACGGATCTTAGTGAGGGCGCTGACGCGGCGCCCCTGGATGGCTATGCTCGAACGCCCGTCAACCGTCCGATCCCATCAGGAGACACCCATGATCAAAGTCAGCGTGATGTACCCCTACGCGGCCGATGCCCGCTTCGACCACGCCTACTACCGCGACAAGCACATGCCGCTGCTCAAGGCCCGCATGGGCGACGCCTGCCTCTCGTACACCATCGACAAGGGCCTGGGCGGCGGCGCCCCGGGCACCCCGCCCACCTACGTCGGCATGTGCCACGTGTTCAGCGAATCGGTCGAGGCCTTCCAGGCGGCGTTCGGGCCGCACATGAAGGAGATCATGGGCGACGTGAAGAACTACACCGACATCGCGCCGGTGATGCAGATCAGCGAAGTGGTGGTGGGCTGACCACACGCAGGGCGCAGCCCGCTGCGCCCTGCTTCACCGACAGGCAGCTCAGGCCGCCCTGGCCTTGCGACGGCGCCACAACACCCGCACCAGCCACCCCAGCGGCAGCACCACCAGCACCAGCCACGGCAGCACCGCCGCCACGAAGGTGATCAGCGCGCCCACGCTTTCCGCCAGCACCGAGCCGGCATTGCGCAGCGCCTGGCCCATCGGGCTGTAGCCGTCGCCGCTGCCCACCAGCGCGCGCCTGGGCGTGAACTGGATCTGGATGTGCTGCTTGCTGGTCTGCTGCGCCAGCACCTTGCGCTGCGTGGCGATGGCGTCCAGCTCGGCCTGGGTGTCCGACAGCGTGCGCTGGATGGCCAGCAGGTCGGCCATGGTGCGCTTGGTGACGGTGTCGCGCAGCATGGTGCGCAGGCTGTCGCGGAACTCGGTGCGGTTCCTGATGCGGGCTTCGACGTCGATCACCTCGGCGGTCTTGTCCTCGCTGGTGGTGGTGTGCGAGACCACGTTCGCCACGCCCGCCAGGCCGCCGAGCAGCTTGTCGACGTCGGCCGGCTCCACGCGCACCTCGAGCATGGCGTTGCCGGGCTGCTGCGGCGTCTCGCGCAGCAGCGAGGACGACAGCAGCTCGCACTTCAGCGTGCCGCACAGGTCGCGCACCTTGCCCCAGGCGTCGGCGAGTTGCTCCGAAGGCACCTCCACGTTCAGCTCCTGCCGCACCGCCAGGAAGCGCTGCAGCGGGGTGTCTTGCGACGCATCGGCCTCAGCGGACGCCGTGTCCGCCACGCGCGCGCGGCGCTGGTCCTTCATGGCCATGCCGCCGGCGATGCCGGGCGCGGCCTGCATGGGCGCGGCCGGCACGGGTGCGGCCAGCGCGGCCTCGTTGCTCTTGCGTTCGCAGCCCGCCAGCGACAACGCCGCCGCCAAGGCCACGAGGACGATGCCCGACCGCTGGCGGACAGACAGGAAAAGCGGCGAACCGGAAAGCGTGCGAGAGGTCATTGGAGATCCTTGAGTGATGACTACCGCAGCTGATACGGGCGGCCGCCCGGAACGGGGTCAACTTTTTTCAGGCCGCCGCCGCACTCATCCGCAGCAATTCGTCGCCCTCGGCCACCTGCTCGCCCGGGGAGAACATCAGCTCCTCCACCGTGCCGTCGGCCGGCGCGGCGATCGTGTGCTCCATTTTCATGGCTTCCATCACCGCCAGCGCCTGGCCGCGCGTGACCTTTTCGCCGGCCTTCACGGCGAACGACACGACCTTGCCGGGCATCGGCGCGGTGAGCCGGCCGCCTTCGGCCTGGGTCTCGCCGGCATGCGCGAGGCGGTCGATGGTGGTGATCTTCGTCGCGCCCTTCGAAGCGAAGATATGCGACGTGGGGCCGTCGACGTGCACGGCCAGCGTCTGGCGCGTGCCGGCGAATTCCACCTCGAACTCGCCGGTCGGGAACCGGCCGACCACCAGCGGGCCTTCGGCGCCGCCGGCTTCCAGCCACAGGCTGCCGTCGCGCTTGTAGGTCAGCAAGGCAATCTGCTCGGCGCCGCGAAACTCGAAGTCGAAGCGGCGCAGGTACTCGCCGTGCGAGCGCCAGCCGTCGCGGCGCGCGAACGGGTCGGGCAACTTGCCGGGCCATTCGGTGACGAGCGTTCGCGTGATGGCCGCCGCGGCGGCCAGCGGCAGGCCCAGGGCCTCCCGGTCGAACAGCACGGCGCGTTCGCGCTCGATCAGCGCGGTGTCGAGGTTGGCCTTGGCAAACGATTCGGTGGCCAGGATGCCGCGCAGGAACTGCACGTTGGTCTGCACGCCCACGATCTGCACCTGCGCCAGCGCGGCGTCGAGCCGGGCCAGCGCCTCGTCGCGCGTGGCGCCGTGCACGATGAGCTTGGCGATCATCGAGTCGTAGAAGGGCGAGATCTCGCCGCCCTCGCGCACGCCATCGTCGATGCGTACGCGGCTGCGCTGGAATGCGGTGGCTTGCGGCTTGCGGTACACGCGCAAGGTGCCGGTGGCGGGCAGGAAGTTGTTGTCGGGGTTCTCGGCGCAGATGCGCGCCTCGATGGCGTGGCCGTGAATCTTCAGGTCCGCCTGTTTCGCGGGCAGCGGCTCGCCCGATGCCACGCGCAGTTGCCACTCGACGAGGTCCAGCCCGGTGATGGCTTCGGTGACAGGGTGCTCCACCTGCAGGCGGGTGTTCATCTCCATGAAGAAGAAGTTCATCTCTCCGCCGTCGCGTTGCTCGACGATGAACTCCACCGTGCCCGCGCCCACGTAGTTCACCGCGCGTGCTGCCGACACGGCGGCGTCGCCCATCTGCTTGCGCATGGCCTCGGTCATGCCGGGCGCGGGCGCTTCTTCCAGCACCTTCTGGTGGCGCCGCTGCACAGAGCAGTCGCGCTCGAACAGGTAGACGTAGTTGCCCTGCGTGTCGCCGAACACCTGGATCTCGATGTGGCGCGGGCGCTGCACGTACTTCTCGATCAGCACCGCGTCGTCGCCGAAGCTGTTGATCGCTTCGCGCTGGCACGAGGCCAGCGCGGCGGCGAAGTCTTGCGCCTTGTCGACCGCGCGCATGCCCTTGCCGCCGCCGCCGGCGCTGGCCTTGATGAGCACCGGGTAGCCGATGCGGTCGGCCTCGCGCTGCAGCAGCGCCGGGTTCTGGTCATGGCCGTGGTAGCCGGGCACCAGCGGCACGCCGGCCTTTTCCATCAGCTGCTTCGACTCGGCCTTCAGGCCCATGGCCTTGATGGCCGAGGGCGGCGGGCCGATGAAGACCAGGCCCGCGTCGGCGCAGGCCTGCGCGAACTCTTCGTTCTCGCTCAGGAAGCCGTAGCCCGGGTGCACCGCCTCGGCGCCCGTGGCCTTGGCGGCTTCGAGGATGCGCTCCCAGCGCAGGTAGCTGTCCTTGGGCGCGCTGCCGCCGATGTGGACCGACTCGTCGCAGGCGCGCACATGGTTGGCATGCGCGTCGGCATCGGAATACACGGCCACGGTGCGAATGGCCATGCGGCGTGCGGTGGCGGCAACGCGGCACGCGATTTCACCGCGATTGGCGATCAGGATCTTCTTAAACATTCGGAGTGTCTCCCGGAGGATTCTTTTTCAGTTGAAACGCGGGCACCACGCCCGGATCGGATCGGCCGCTGAAGATGCGGGCCACGCGGGCGAACAGCGCCTTGAGGAAACGCCAGCTCTTGCGAATGAGCCACACGCTCGCCACAAGCACCAGCACGAACAGCACCAGAAAGACGAAAGGGTGCGCCACCGCGAGCCACAGCCCCGCCGGCACCATCGTGTCCTCGACCAGCGAAGCGCCCACGTTGGAGAACGGCTCGGGCGAGGTGTTGATGGCCGCGCGCGTGGTGGCCTTGGCCGCATGCGCCGTGGCCGCGAAGCCGCCGCCCAGCAGCGCGGCGACGACGGCCAGCGCGCTGTGGTCGGCGCCGAACACGCTGGCCGCGAGCGCCGCGCCGGCCGGGATGCGGATGGCGGTGTGCACCATGTCCCACAGCGAATCGAGGCCGGGAATCTTGTCGGCGAAGAACTCGATGAACACCATGAAACCGCTGGCCGCGATGACCACCGGATGCGCCAGCAGCTGCAGCCCGCTGGGCAGCGGCACCCAGCAGAAGTAGCCGACCACGCCCGTCAGCAGCACGACCAGGTAGAGCCGCACGCCGCTGGCCCAGCCGATGGCAGCGGCCAGTGCGAGCAGTTGGGGCATGTCGAGGCTGGTGTTCATGGGCGGCCCTCAGTCGAATTCGATCGTGCCGGCTTCCATGGAAGCCACGAGGTCCGCGAGCCATGCATCGACGGACGCATGCTCCACGGGGCGGTCTTCGTCGGCTTTCCAGAAGGCGACGAGTTGCCCCGGCTGGCCGCCGCCTTCCGCATCGATGTCCACGCACAGGTAGCTGCCACCGCCGTTCGACAGAAAAGGCACCCAGCCGCGCCGCCAGGTGGCAGGGTCTTCGAAGTCGGTGCCGATCATGTCGTCCAGCATCTCCTTGGTGTCGGCGATGTCCCCGAGCGCGCTGAACATGCGGTTGTGCTGCAGGCTGTCGAAGTTGCTGTTCGGCTGGCCGTCGCGCCAGCGGTAGAGCGCGCGGAAAGCCTCGGGCAGCTTGAGCGAAAACTTCGCCTCGAAGGCATCGAGGTCGTCATCGCCCACGCCGGGCCGCAGCGACGCGTGGTAGTCCGCGCGGTGGGCGGACAGCCACGTGTCCATGCGTTCGATGAGTGTGTGCGGCATGGGCGTCAGGCCTTGGCTGCCAGCCATGACGGCTTGCGCTTCTGCAGGAAGGCCTGCACGCCCTCGCGGCCTTCGTCGCTCGCGCGGATGTCGGCGATGCCCTCGACGGTCCTGGCGATCAAGGCGTCGTCGATCTCGCGGCCGTCCACCTCGGCAATCAGCTGCTTGCAGGCGCGCACGGCGGCCGGGCTCGCGCCGGTGAGTGCCTTGACGAGTTCGTCGACCTTGGCATCGAGCGCGTCGGCGCCGACCACTTCGTGCACGAAGCCGATGCGGTGCGCCTCGGCGGCCGTGAAGCGCTCGGCCGTGAGGAAGTAGCGCTGCGAGGCGCGCGTGCCCATGGCGCGAAGCACGTAGGGGCTGATGGTCGCGGGCACGAGGCCGATCTTCACTTCGCTCAGGCAGTACCAGGCGGTGTCCACGCTCACCGCCATGTCGCAGGCCGCGACCAGCCCCATGCCGCCTGCATACACATCGCCCTGCACGCGCGCGATGGTGGGCTTGGGGCACTCGGCGATGGTGCGCAGCATGGCGGCCAGCTTGCCCGCGTCGGCGATGTTCTCGTCGCGCGTGTAGTCGGCCATGCGACGCATCCAGTTGAGGTTGGCGCCCGCGCAGAAGGCCGGGCCGCTCGCGCCGAGCACGATGGCTTTCACCTGCGCGGTGGCGCCGGCCTCCGTGAAGGCCCGCGTCAGCTCGGCGATGACGACATCGTCGAAGGCGTTGCGTGCGTCGGGCTGGTCGAGCCAGATGCGCGCCACGGCGCTTTCGCCGTCGATGGAAAGTTTCAGCTTGGTGTAGTCGCTCATGTCCGTTGTGTCTTGTCTGTCTTCATTGCACCTGCCGGGCCAGGCCCAGCTTCGCGAGGAACTGGTCCACCATGGGCACCCAGATCGCGGCCTTGTCGCGGCCTTCGAAGAAGGCGTGGCCGTCGTTGCCGTAGGGCGGCACGCCCTCGAAGCGCACGTCCACACCCTGGGCCTTGTACGCCGCCAGCAGGCGGCTCGCCAGCGCGGGCCCGAAGAAATGATCGTTCTCGGAATAGACCCACAGCATCGGCACCTTCGTGGTCGAGGCGTAGCGGCCGAAGGCATCGACCAGCTTCGCCTCGTTGCACACGTCGTCCGGACCGCGCGAGCCACGTCCGCCCGCGAAGTTGATGGTGCCGACCACGCCGGCCGGGTTCAGGCTCGACAGCGCCAGCACGCCGAAGCCGCCGGCCGACTTGCCCAGCAGCACCATGTGCTGCGCATCGGCGTACGGCAGCGAGCGCGCGTAGTCGAGCGCCGCGCCGATGTCCTTCGCGGTTTCGAGCCCGGCGTGCACGTAGTCGGGGTTGGCGCAGCTGAAGTAGTTCTCGGCCCACGGCCCGTCGGACTTTCCGTAGCCGCGGCGCAGCGGGTTGATGACCAGGAAGCCACGCTTCGCGAAGAACTCGGCCTGCCGCGCATAGCGGTCCTGCATCTTCGGAAAGTCGGTGGGCGAGCGCGGCGTGCCGTGGTTGATCACCAGCACCGGAAACGGGCCGTCGCCCTCGGGCCTGTATTCGGTGGCGGCGAGCTTGATGTGCGACTCGCCGAAGAAGCCTTTGACCGCCATCGGTATCTCGACGTCGCGGCGCGCCACGTTCTGCGCGTGCGCGCCCAGCGACATGCAAAGCAAGGCGGTGATGAGCGAGAGGCGGCGCAGCGTCATGAAAGCGTCTCCGTGCGGTTCCTACATGCGGAAGATGCCGAACTTCGGCTCGGGAATCGGTGCATTGCGCGACGCCGCCAGGCCCAGCGCCAGCACGCGGCGCGTGTCGGCCGGGTCGATGATGCCGTCGTCCCACAGCCGCGCGGTGGCGTAGTAGGGGTGGCCCTGGTCTTCGTACTGCTGGCGGATGGGGGCCTTGAAGGCTTCTTCCTCGTCCTTGCTCCAGCTGCCGCCCTTCAGCTCGATGCCGTCGCGCTTCACCGTGGCCAGCACGCTCGCGGCCTGCTCGCCGCCCATGACGCTGATGCGCGCGTTGGGCCACATCCAGAGAAAGCGCGGGCTGTACGCACGCCCGCACATGCCGTAGTTGCCGGCGCCGAAGCTGCCGCCGATGATGATGGTGAACTTGGGCACGTTGGCGGTGGCCACGGCCGTCACCATCTTGGCGCCGTGGCGCGCGATGCCTTCGTTCTCGTACTTGCGGCCCACCATGAAGCCGGTGATGTTCTGCAGGAACACCAGCGGGATCTTGCGGTGGCAGCACAGCTCGATGAAGTGCGCGCCCTTCTGCGCCGACTCGCTGAACAGGATGCCGTTGTTGGCGATGATGCCCACCGGCATGCCTTCGATCTCGGCAAAGCCGCAGACCAGCGTGGCGCCGAAGCGGGCCTTGAACTCGTGGAACTCGCTGCCGTCGACGATGCGCGCAATGATCTCGCGCACGTCGAAGGGCTTGCGGGTGTCGGTGGGGATCACGCCGTAGAGCTCTTCGCGCGGGAACGCGGGCTGGCGCACCTCGGCACCGCCCTTGGCTGCTGCCGGCGCCTCGGGCGCCTTCGCATTGAGGTTGGCCACCGCGGTGCGCGCCAGCGCCAGCGCATGCAGGTCGTTCTGCGCCAGGTGATCGGCCACGCCCGACAGGCGCGTGTGCACGTCGCCGCCGCCCAGGTCTTCCGCCGTGACCACTTCGCCGGTGGCCGCCTTCACGAGCGGCGGGCCGCCCAGGAAGATGGTGCCCTGGTTCTTCACGATGATCGATTCGTCGCTCATCGCCGGCACGTACGCGCCGCCGGCCGTGCACGAGCCCATGACCACCGCGATCTGCGGGATGCCCTGGGCGCTCATGTTGGCCTGGTTGTAGAAGATGCGGCCGAAGTGGTCGCGGTCGGGAAACACCTCGTCCTGGTTCGGCAGGTTGGCGCCGCCCGAATCGACGAGGTAGATGCAGGGCAGGCGGTTCTGCTCGGCGATTTCCTGCGCGCGCAGGTGCTTCTTCACCGTGAGCGGGTAGTAGGTGCCGCCCTTCACGGTCGCGTCGTTGCAGACGACCATGCAGTCGACGCCGTTCACCCGGCCAATGCCCGCGATGAGGCCCGCGCCGGGCGCCGACTCGGCCCCCTTGGCGTCGAGGTACATCGCATGCGCGGCCAGCGGCGCGATCTCCAGGAAGGGCGTGCCCGGGTCCAGCAGCTCGGCCACGCGGTCGCGCGGCAGCAGCTTGCCGCGTGCCGTGTGCTTGGCGCGCGCGGCCTCGCCGCCGCCCTGCTCCACCTTGGCGAACTGCGCCTGCAGGTCATCGACCAACGCGCGCATCGCCGCGGCGTTCGCCTGGAAATCGGCCGAACGCGCATTCAGTTTGGTTTCGAGTTTGCTCATGCTGTCTTTTCTTTCGTCAGACCGAGCTGCTCGGTCATGGCGTCGCGGATCTTGAATTTCTGGATCTTGCCGGTCACCGTCATCGGGAACTCGGTGACGAACTGGATGTACTTCGGCACCTTGTAGTGCGCGATCTGGCCCTTGCAGAAGCTGCGGATGTCTTCGTCGGTGGCGCTCTGGCCGGGCTTGACGATGATCCAGGCGCACAGCTCCTCGCCGTACTTCCTGTCGGGCAGGCCGACGACCTGCACGTCCTGCACCTTCGGGTGGCGGTACAGGAACTCCTCGATCTCGCGCGGGTAGATGTTCTCGCCGCCGCGGATCACCAGGTCCTTGATGCGCCCGACGATGTTGACGTAGCCCTCGGCGTCCATCGTCGCCAGGTCGCCCGTGTGCATCCAGTGCTCGGCGTCGATGGCTTCGCGCGTGCGCGGCTCGTCTTCCCAGTAGCCGTGCATCACCGAGTAGCCGCGGGTGCACAACTCGCCCGATTGGCCGGTCGGCACGATCGCGCCGGTCTCGGGGTCGATGATCTTCACCTCCAGGTGCGGCTGCACCGTGCCCACGGTGGACACGCGCTTGTCCAGCGGCGTGTCGGTGCTGCTCTGGCAGCTCACGGGGCTGGTCTCGGTCATGCCGTAGGCGATGGTGATCTCACCCAGGTGCATCTGGTCGACCACGCGCTTCATCACCTCGGTGGGGCACGGCGAGCCGGCCATGATGCCGGTGCGCAGCGTGGACAGGTCGAACTCCTTGAAGCGCGGATGGTCGAGCTCGGCGATGAACATCGTGGGCACGCCGTGCAGCCCGGTGCATTTCTCGGCCTGCACGGTCTCCAGCACGGTGAGCGGATCGAAGCCGTCGTTCGGGTAGACGATGGCCGAGCCGTGCGTGAGGCAGGCCAGGTTGCCCAGCACCATGCCGAAGCAGTGATACAGCGGCACCGGAATGCAGAGTTTGTCAGCGGGCGAGAGCTTCATGCACTCGCCGATGAAGAAGCCGTTGTTCAGGATGTTGCGGTGCGTGAGCGTCGCGCCCTTGGGAAAGCCCGTGGTGCCGCTGGTGAACTGGATGTTGATGGGGTCGGTGGCCTTCAGCGTCTTCTGGACCTGCGCGATGCGCGCGTCGGTCGCGTCGCCGCTCGCGAGCAGCTGCGAGAAGCGCTGCATGCCGGCCTGTTCTTCGCCTTGGCCGGGCTTGTCGATCCAGAACGTGTGCAGCAGCTGCGGCAGCTTCGCCGGGCCCAGCTCGCGCAGCATGCCGAGGTAGTCGCTGGTCTTGAACTGCGCCATCGTCACCAGCGCCTTGCAGCCGACCTTGTTGAGCGCGTACTCGAGCTCGGAGGTGCGGTAGGCCGGGTTGATGTTGACGAGGATCAGGCCGACCTTGGCGGTGGCGATCTGCATCAGCACCCACGGCACGTTGTTGTGCGACCAGATGCCCACGCGGTCGCCGGGAGCGAGGCCGAGGTTCAGCAAGGCGCTCGCGAGCTTGTTCGACTCGGTCTGCAACTCGCGGTAGGTGTAGCGCCGGCCTTCGTGGCGGCTGATGAGCGCTTCGCGGTCGGGGTGTTTCTCGACCATGTCGTCGAAGAAGTCGCCGATGGGTTTTTCGATGAGGGGGACGTCGGTGGCGCCCTTGCCGTAGCTCTCGGTCAACGAAACAGTCATGTTCATGTCCTTGTCTCCTTTGTCTGGCTCCTTCCCCCTTTGGGGGAAGGTTGGGATGGGGGCAAGCGGCGTCTGTTCGGCGCTGCGCCTCGTCGAAGGCCGCGTGCCCCCACCCCTGCCCTCCCCCGGAAGGGGAGGGAGAAAGCAGCCTACGCCGTTTCCGCGAACAGCTCGCGACCGATCAGCATCCGGCGAATCTCGCTCGTGCCCGCACCGATCTCGTACAGCTTGGCATCGCGCCACAGCCGCTCGACCGGAAAGTCCTTCGTGTACCCCACGCCGCCCAGCGCCTGGATCGCCTCGCCGGCCATCCATGTCGCCTTCTCGGCCGAGTACAGGATGGCGCCGGCCGCGTCCTTGCGGAAGGTGCGCGCATGGTCGTTGCGGTCGCAGGCCTTGCCCACGGCGTACACGTAGGCACGCGTGGCCTGCCAGGTCGAGTACATGTCGGCGAGCTTGCCCTGCATCAGCTGGAACTCGCCGATGCTCTGGCCGAACTGCTTGCGCTCGTGCACGAAGGGCAGCACCGCGTCCATGCACGCGGCCATGATGCCCAGCGGTCCGCCGGACAGCACCGCACGTTCGTAGTCGAGCCCGCTCATCAGCACCTTGGCGCCCAGGCCTTCGCCGCCCAGCACGTTTTCTTCGGGCACTTCGCAGTTGTCGAAGAACAGCGGATAGGTGTTGGAGCCGCGCATGCCGAGCTTGTCGAGCTTGGTGCCGGCCGAGAAGCCCTTGAAGTTCTTCTCGACGATGAAGGCCGTCATGCCGCGCGCGCCCATCTCGGGCTCGGTCTTGGCGTAGATGACCAGCGTGTCGGCGTCGCCGCCGTTGGTGATCCACATCTTGCCGCCGTTGAGCACGTAGTAGCCGTTCTTCTTCTCGGCCTTGAGCTTCATGCTCACCACGTCGGAGCCGGCGTTGGGCTCGCTCATGGCCAGCGCGCCGACGTGCTCGCCGCTCACCAGCTTGGGCAGGTATTTCTTCTTCTGCGCGTCGCTGCCGTTGCGGTGGATCTGGTTCACGCACAGGTTGGAGTGCGCGCCATACGACAGGCCCACCGAGGCCGAGGCGCGCGAGACTTCTTCCATGGCCACGATGTGGGCCAGGTAGCCCAGCTCGGTGCCGCCGAACTCTTCCTTCACCGTCATGCCGTGCAAGCCGAGCTCGCCCAGCTTCTGCCAGAGGTCGTGCGGGAACAGGTTGTCGCGGTCGATGTCGGCGGCGCGCGGGGCGATTTCGTTCGCAGCGAAGTCCTGGATGGCGCTGCGCAGCGAGTCGATGTCCTCGCCCAGGTCGAAGTTCAGGCCGGGATCGTGCATGTGTCTTGTCTCCTCTGAGGGGTCGGCGCGCAGGGCTGCCCACGCGGTATGGCGCTTGGAACAGCACAGCTTACGCCCGGTCGCGCCGCAATTGGCGCCACAATGGTTGCAAATTGCGCCACGCCCGGCCCGCCCAACCATGTCGTCCCCTTCGTTCCTCAGACCCGCCCGCGCCGTCACGCCGATGGCCTTCGTGAGAGCCATCGTGCAGGGCTACGTGCGTTATGGCAAGGACCCGGCCGAGGCGCTGAAGGCGGCACAGATCACGCCGCGCGAACTGGCCCGGCCCGGTGCGCGGGTGACGGCCGCGCAGTTCGAGGCACTGTCGGACCATGCCATGCAGGAGCTCGACGACGAGGCGCTCGGCTGGTTCTCGCGGCGCCTGCCCTGGGGCAGCTACGGCATGCTGTGCCGCGCCTCGCTGAGTTCGCCCGACCTGGGCGTGGCCATCAAGCGCTGGTGCCGACACCACCGGCTGCTGACGGAGGACATCGGCCTGGCGCTCGACGTGGCGGGCGGCATGGCGACGCTGCGCATCACCCAGAACCGCCCGCTGGACGATGACTTTCGCGAGTTCTGCCTGGTGACCAGCCTGCGCTTCATGCACGGCTACATGTGCTGGGCGATCGACTCGCGCATTTCGCTGCGCCACGCGAGCTTTCCGTTCGCCGCGCCGGCGCATGCCGACGCCTATGCGCCGATGTTCACGCCCGATGTGCGCTTCGATGCGCCGCAGGCGAGCATCAGCTTCGACGAGCGCTACCTCGCCCTGCCGCTGCAGCGCGACGAGCGGGCGTTGCGCGCGATGCTCAAGCGCGCGCTGCCGCTGACGATCCTGCAGTACCGGCGCGACCGGCTGCTGGGCCGGCGCGTGCGCGAGCTGCTGCGTTCACGCGCCAGCGAGGCGACCACGGCCGAGGCGCTGGCCGGTCTGCTCAACGTATCTAGCCGTACGCTGCACCGGCAACTGCACGAGGAAGGCACTTCGCTGCAGGCGCTGAAGAACGAAGTGCGCCACGCGATGGCGGTAGAGCAGCTGCGGCGCACGACGCGGCCGATCAAGCAGGTGGCGCTGGCCGTGGGATTTCGCAACGAGAAGAGTTTTTCGCGTGCGTTCCTGCAGTGGACGGGGCATGCGCCGCGCGATTTCCGCCAGCAGGGGCTGTAGCGCGTCAGCCGGGTTGGGCGATTTTGGCCAGCGCGTCGGCGATCGACTGGCTGTCTTCCGGACGCACCAGCTTCGCGATCTCCTTGCCATCGCGCATGAACACCAGCGTGGGCCAGAGTCGCACGTTGAACGAGCGGCCCAGCGGGCGGCCGCTGCCGTCTTCCACCTTGATGCGCGGGATATCGGGGTACTTGGCGAAGGCCTCGGCAATATGGGGTTGCGCGGCCTTGCAGATGCCGCACCAGTTGGTGCCGAACTCGACCACGGCGGGGCCGGTGCGTGCGTCGATCTCGGTGCGTTCGGGTTGCTCGGTCTTGTATTCGGAGGTCATGGGGGTGGCGTTCCTTGCTGTGTGCCTTGTGGCGCGGCGGTCGAGCCGCTCATTGCATCAGAAACTCAGGCCGCCTGCAGTCCGTAGCCCGAAAGCAGCGCGGGCAGTTCGGCCATGTCGCTGAACACCCGCGCCACGCCCACGCTCAGCAGCGGGCCGGGGCCGCTGTGGCCCGACTCGCCGGTGCTGTAGCCGAACACCGTGGCGCCCGCGGCCACGCCGGCCATCGCGCCGGTAACGGTGTCCTCGACCACGGCGCAGCGCTTCGGGTCCACGCCGAGGGCTTCGGCCGCGGCAAGGTACACGTCGGGGTGCGGCTTGGAACGGGGCATTTCATGGCCGCTGAAGATGCGGCCCTGGAAGCAGTCGAGCAGGCCGACCTTGGCGAGCTGCAGTTCGACCTTGTGGCGGTCGGCGCCCGAGGCGCAGGCGATGCGGCCCTTGAGCAGCGCGTGGATCTGGCGGATCGCCGCCGGGGCGTGCGGGATGGCGACGAGGTCGCGCTCCAGCGCCTCGTTGCGGCGCGCGCGAAAGCGCTTGAGCCACTCGTCGGTGATCTTTACGCCGGTCTTCGACTCGATGAGCGCGGTTTCGTCCTTCACGGCCTTGCCGGTGAAGGTGTTCATCGACTCTTCGGTGGTGAGGTGCCAGCCGAGTTCGCCGAGCATGTCGGCGAGCACGCGGTTGGTGATGGGTTCGGAGTCGACCAGGACGCCGTCGCAGTCGAAGAGGACTGCGGCGAAGGGGAATTGGGGCATTTGGGGTTCTTGGCTGATGGCTTGGGGGGATGGTAGCAATTGGTTTTTTCCCGGGGCCGGGTCTCGCCCCGGCGGGCGACTTACTTTCTTTGCTTCGCCAAAGAAAGTAAGCAAAGAAAGGCGACCCCTACTGGCTGCGTCCCTTCGCTTCGCTACGGGCAACCTGCGGTGCTCACGTTTCGCGGGGTCTCGCCCAAACTCGCTTCGCTCAAACAAGGGCGAGCCCTGATCCGCGAAACGCTGCGCTCCTCGGCGCATCCAGAAGGGGTGGGGATACCGAAACGCCTTCGCTGCGCTCGGCTCCAAACAGCCAACAACCAAAACCTAACACCCGATACCAAGCCTCTGCAGGCGCGAAGCGCCTGCAGAGGCTTGGGGGCCGAGCGAAGCAATGGCCCGATTGGTCTGCACCCCCTCTGGCTGCGCCGAGGAGCGGAGTGTTTCGCGGATCAGGGCTCGCAGCTGTTTGAGCGAAGCGAGTTCTGCGAGACCCCGCGAAACACGAGCACCGCAGGTTGCCCGTAGCGAAGCGAAGGGTCGCAGACAGTGGGGTCGCCTTTTCTTTGCTTACTTTCTTTTGGCGAAGCAAAAGAAAGTAAGTCGCCCGCCGGGGCGAGTCCCGGCCCCGGAAAACAAACTAAGACAAAGCCCGAATAGGAATGTAGATCTCCCCACCCCCCGCCATGAACTCCTTGGACTTCTGCTCCATCCCCTCAGCCACAGCAGCAGCCTCAGCCACCCCCTTCTTGGCCGCGTACTCCCGCACTTCCTGAGTGATCTTCATGGAGCAGAACTTCGGCCCGCACATAGAGCAGAAGTGCGCCACCTTGCTAGAGTCCTTAGGCAGCGTTTCGTCATGGAATTCACGCGCAGTGTCCGGGTCCAGGCCCAGGTTGAACTGGTCCTGCCAGCGGAACTCGAACCGCGCCTTGCTCAGCGCATCGTCGCGAGACCGCGCCCCCGGATGCCCCTTGGCCACGTCCGCAGCATGCGCCGCGATCTTGTAAGCAATGATCCCCTGCTTCACGTCATCGCGATCAGGCAACCCGAGATGCTCCTTGGGCGTCACGTAGCAAAGCATCGCAGTGCCGGCCCAACCGATCATCGCGGCCCCGATGGCACTGGAGATGTGGTCGTAGCCCGGCGCGATGTCGATGGTCAGCGGCCCGAGCGTATAGAACGGCGCTTCGTGGCAGTGCCTGATCTGCTCGTTCATGTTGGCCTGGATCATGTGCATCGGCACATGGCCCGGCCCTTCGATCATGGTCTGCACGTCGTGCTTCCACGCAACCTGGGTGAGCTCGCCCAGCGTGCGCAGCTCGGCGAACTGCGCCTCGTCGTTGGCGTCCGCGCCCGAGCCCGGACGCAGCCCGTCGCCCAGCGAAAAGCTCACGTCGTACGCCTTCATGATGTCGCAGATGTCCTCGAAGCGCTCGTACAGGAAGCTCTCCTTGTGATGCGCGATGCACCACTTGGCCATGATCGAGCCGCCGCGCGACACGATGCCCGTCATGCGGTCGGCCGTCAGGTGAATGAAGGGCAGCCGCACGCCCGCGTGGATGGTGAAGTAGTCGATGCCCTGCTCCGCCTGCTCGATCAGCGTGTCGCGGAAGATCTCCCAGGTCAGGTCCTCGGCCACGCCGCCCACCTTCTCCAGCGCCTGGTAGATCGGCACGGTGCCGATGGGCACCGGCGAGTTGCGCACGATCCAGTCGCGCGTGGTGTGGATGTTCTTGCCGGTCGACAGGTCCATCACGTTGTCGGCGCCCCAACGGATCGCCCACACGAGCTTCTCGACCTCTTCCTCGATGCTCGAGGTGACGGCCGAGTTGCCGATGTTGGCGTTGATCTTCACCTTGAAGTTGCGCCCGATCGCCATCGGCTCGACCTCGGGGTGGTTGATGTTGGCCGGAATGATCGCGCGGCCCCGGGCCACCTCGTCGCGCACGAACTCGGGCGTGATGATGCGCGGAATGCTGGCGCCCATCGGGTTGCCGGCCACGCGCTTGGCACGCTCCTCGTTGGCGAGGTACTCGGCCATCCACTCGCGCTTGCCGTTCTCGCGCAGGGCCACGTACTCCATCTCGGGGGTGACGATGCCGCGGCGTGCGTAGTGCATTTGTGTGACATTGGCGCCCGACTTTGCGCGGCGCGGCGTGCGCTGCAAGGCCGAGGCGGCGGCGCGCAGCTCGGCCAGGCGCAGGGCGTCATGGTCGTGGGCGTGCTTCAGGCCCTCGTCGAGCGCCTGGTGCGAGCGGCCTTCGTAACTTTCGGTGTCGTTGCGCTCGGCGATCCATGCGCCGCGCACGTCGGGCAGGCCGCGGCGCACGTCGATGTCGACCTTGGCGTCGGTGTACGGGCCCGAGGTGTCGTAGAGCGACACCGTCTCGCCGTTGGTCAGCAGCACGTCGCGCACCGGCACGTTGAGGTCGGGCCGGCTGCCCGGAATCAGGCACTTGTGGGAGGCGGGGAAAGGCTCTCGCGTGAGCGAAAGCAGGGAAGTGAACTTGTCGGGCGCATTCATCGGGGGGCACTCCTTGTTGAGGGAAAGGGTGCTCCGCAATCGCTCGGTGGACTTCGGCAAAAGCCCGTCACGGAAGGGGGAGTGACGGACCGAAGTCAGGGAGTGCAGCTCTTCTTACGCCGGTATGACCCGGATCAAGTTCGCGGGTCGGCAGCTTTGCCATCTCAGCACACCACATGTGTGCACCCCGGAGCGGGGCTGATTGTGCGAGCCCCGGCCCGGCGCGTCAACCCGCAGGCTGCTGCAGGTCGCCGTCGAGGTAGTACCAACGGTCGCCTTCGCGCACGAAGCGGCTGCGCTCGTGCAGGCGGGTGGCCGTGCCGGTGCTGCTGCGCTGGCGGGCGACGAACTCGACCTCGGCATGGTCGGAGTCGAGCACCGAGCGCGAACGGATGTCCAGCCCCAGCCATTTGACGCCCGGCTCGAATTCGATCGAGGCCGGCCGTCTGGCGGCGTCCCAGGTGGCGAGCAGGTACTCGGCGCGTTCCAGCACGAAGGCCGAATAGCGCGAACGCATCAGCGATTCGGCGTCGGGCGCGGGGGTGTTCTCGAAATCGTCGAGATAGCGGCCGCAGCACAGGGCATAGCCGATGGGCTTGTCGCGGCGGTCGGTGCGGCCGCAGGGGCAAGGTCCGGTGGGAGGGTCGATGGCGCTCATGAAGACCGCTATTGGAACACCTCGCGGGCCCCGGGCCGAGAGGGCAAGCCCGAAGCCGCCCGGGAAGGCCCTCGCAGCCCCGGCCCGCCGCCCCTCGTTCAAGCCAGCGCGCGTTGGATCAGCAGCTTCTGGATGTCCGACGTGCCCTCGTAGATCTGGCACACGCGCACGTCGCGGTAGATGCGCTCCAGCGGAAAGTCGTTCACGTAGCCATAGCCGCCCAGCGTCTGGATGGCGGCGCTGCACACGCGCTCGGCCATCTCGCTCGCGAAGAGCTTGGCCATGGCAGCCTCCTTCAGGCACGGCCGGCCGGCATCGCGCAGGCTGGCGGCGTGCCAGATCAGCTGGCGCGCAGCCTCGATCTGCGTCGCGCAGTCGGCCAGGCGAAAGCCCACGGCCTGCTGGTCGAAGATCGCGCCGCCGAAGGCCTGGCGTTCCTTGGCATAGGCCAGCGCCACGTCGAAGGCGCTGCGCGCCATGCCCACGCTCTGCGCGGCGATGCCGATGCGCCCGCCCTCGAGCGCGCCGAGCGCGATCTTGTAGCCCTCGCCTTCCGCGCCGATGAGGTTCTCGCGCGGGATGCGGCAGCCGTCGAAGTTGATCTGCGCGGTGTCGCTGCTGTGCTGGCCCAGCTTGTCTTCCAGCCGCGCCACGTGGTAGCCCGGTGCGTCGGTCGGCACGATGAACGCGCTCATGCCGCGCTTGCCAGCGCCCTTGTCGGTCACGGCGATGACGATGGCCACCTGGCCGTTCTTGCCGCTGGTGATGAACTGCTTCACGCCGTCGATGACGTAGCCGTCGCCGTCCTTGCGCGCCGTGGTGCGCAGGCTCGATGCGTCGCTGCCGGCCTGCGGCTCCGTGAGGCAGAACGCGCCGAGCATCTGCCCTTGCGCCAGCGGCTCCAGCCATTGCTTCTTCTGCGCGGCATTGCCGTAGCGCATCAGGATGGCGTTGACCGGGCAGTTGGTCACGCTGATGGCGGTGCTGGTGCCGCCGTCGCCGGCCGCGATTTCTTCCAGCACCAGCGCCAGCGTGAGGTAGTCGAGGCCGGCGCCGCCATGCTCTTCCGGCACGCAGATGCCGTAGGCGCCCAGCGCGGCCAGACCCTGGTGGGCCTCCTTGGGAAAGCTGTGTTCGCGGTCCCACGTGGGGGCGTGGGGCCAGAGTTCGGCTTGCGAAAAATCGCGCACCGCGTCGCGAATGGCTTCCTGGTCGGCGCTGAGCAGCATGGCGTTGTCTCCTGTCTTTGTTTTCGGTTCGGGGACTGCCGGCTTACTTGCCGGCGCCCAGGTCCATGATCAGCCGCGCGGCCATGTACAGGCGGCGCGGAATGGCGCTGATGTCCACGTACTCGGCCTTGTCGCTGTGGTAACCGAAGCCCGGCAGCCCCAGGCTTTCGATCACCGGCTTGCCCGAGAGCGCCGCGTAGGCCGCGTCGGTGCCGCCGCCGGTGCGCTCTTCCACGCCCAGGGTGCCGCCGGCTTCCTTGTAGAAACCCACGGCCTTGTCGACCAGCTTCTTGCCGCCTTCGCCGGCATTGAAGGCCGGGCGGCCGCGCGTGATGAGCACCTTGACGTCGGCGTCGGGCAGCTTCTTCTGCTGCGCACGCTCTTCGAGCGTCTTCATGGCGGCGTCGAAGTCTTCGTTGCGCGCGTAGCGCACGTCGGCGTTCAGCGTGGCGCTGGCGGGGATGATGTTCGACACGTTGCCGGCCTTGGCAATGGTCCAGTTGAAGCGCAGGTTCTTGGCCTTGTCGTCGATGTTCATCGTGCGCAGCACGAGGTCGGACGCCTCGACCAGCGCATTCACGCCCAGCTCCGGCGCAGCGCCCGCGTGCGAGGCCTTGCCGGTGATGTTGACCTGCACGTAGGCGATGCCCGAGGTGCCCAGCGAGAGCTTCTCGTCGCCGGCGCCGGTGGGCTCGAAGGAGAGCACGTAGTCGGCCAGCTTGGCTTCTTCCTGGATCAGGTCGCGCGAACCGAAGGAGCCCTTTTCCTCGTCGGTGTTGAACAGCACGGTGATGGTGCCGTAGTCGCGCACGCCGTAGTCCTTCAGCAGCTTGAGCGTGTGCAGGATGACGGCGTTGCCGCCCTTGTCGTCGGCGATGCCGGGGCCATAGGCCTTGTCGCCCTCGACCTTGAACGGCGCCTTCGCGAGGATGCCCTTCAGGTACACGGTGTCCATGTGCGACAGCAGCAGCAGGTTCTTGCCGCCGCGGCCCTTGATCTTGCCCACGATGTTGTCGCCGACCACGATGCCGGCCGACTTGCTGCGCGTGACGGTGAAGCCCAGGTTCTTGAGTTCGCCTTCGAGGTAGCTGCCGGCGGCGGCGATGCCTTCGGCGTCACCGGTGCCGGTCTCGATGTTGACCAGCTTCTCGAGCGTCTTGATCACCGCGGGCTGCTCGTCGGTGGCAGCCTGGAACAGCACGTTGTCGCGTTTCTGGGCCCAGGCGGCAGGCGCCAGGAAGGCGGCGGCCAGCACGGCGCTGATGGCGGTAACGGCGGAACGGTGGATGGATGGGCGCATGAAATCTCCTGCTCTACGCATGTTTTGAAATATCCGAATAAGAAAAAAGCCGGCGGGCGCCCGTTGTCCGGACGCCCGCCGACCTTGGCCGTTATAGCAATTCGAGTGCCACCGCCGTGCCTTCGCCCCCGCCGATGCACAGCGTGGCCACGCCGCGCTTCTTGCCGCGCGCCTTCAGCGCATGGATCAGCGTAACCATGATGCGCGCGCCGCTTGCGCCGATCGGGTGGCCCAGCGCGCAGGCGCCGCCGTGCACGTTCACGATCTCGTGCGACACGTCGAGTTCGTGCATCAGCGCCATCGGCACCACCGCGAAGGCTTCGTTCACTTCCCACAGGTCGACGTCCTTCACCGACCAGCCGGTCTTCTTGAACAGCTTGGCGACGGCACCCACGGGCGCGGTCGAGAACCACTCGGGCTGCTGCGCATGCGTGGCGTGGCCGACGATGCGGGCGATGGGCCTGGCGCCGATCTTCTTGGCGTGCGACTCGGTCATCATGACCAGCGCGGCGGCACCGTCGTTGATCGACGAGCTCGAGGCGGCGGTGATGGTGCCGTTCTCTTTCTTGAACGCGGGCTTGAGCGTGGGGATCTTGTCGAGCTTGACCTTGCCCGGGCCTTCGTCGATGGAAATCACGGTGTCGCCGCCGCGGCCCTTGACCGTGACGGGGGTGATCTCGTCCTTGAACAGGCCCGTTTCGGTCGCCTTCTTCGCGCGCTCCACGCTGGCGATGGCGAATGCGTCCTGCTGCTCGCGCGTGAACTTGTACTTGGCCGCGCAGTCTTCGCCGAAGGTGCCCATGGAGCGGCCGGGCTGGTAGGCGTCTTCCAAGCCGTCGAGCATCATGTGGTCGAAGATGCGGTCGTGGCCCATGCGGTAGCCGCCGCGGCCCTTGAGCATGAGGTAGGGCGCGTTGGTCATGCTTTCCATGCCGCCCGCCACCATCACGTCGTGCGTACCGGCCAGCAGCAGGTCGTGCGAGAGCATGGCGGCCTTCATGGCCGATCCGCACATCTTGCTGAGCGTGACGGCGCCCGCGCTGTCGGGCAGGCCGCCCTTGTAGGCCGCCTGGCGCGCCGGTGCCTGGCCCTGCCCGGCCATCAGGCAGTTGCCGAACAGCACCTCGCCCACGCTGTCGGGCGCGATGCCGGCGCGCTCCACAGCGGCCTTGATGGCGGCGCCGCCCAGGTCGTGCGCGGAAAGCGAAGAGAAGTCGCCCTGGAAGCTGCCCATGGGGGTGCGGGCCAGGCCGACGATGACGATGGATTCGGACATGTGGAGGTCTCCTTCAGGAATGTGGAAGCGAAGCAAAAAACAAAAAAACCGGTTGCTCAGAAATGCGTTGCGTGGCCTTCGTGCTGGAAGCGCTGCGATTCTTCGTACGGGAACACATCGAGCATCTGCCCGGCCTGGATGCGTTCCTTGTGGTGCTGCCAGAAGGCGGCGTCGAGCAGGTCGGCATGGTGCGCCATGAAGGCGGCGCGCACGTCGGGGTTGCCCAGCAGGAAGGGCTCGAAGGTTTCGGGGAACACGTCCTTCGGGCCCACCGAGTACCAGACCTCGCCGCTCATTTCTTCTTCCTCGTTGCGCGGCGCGGGCACCTTGCGGAACTTGCAGTCGGTGACGTATTCGATCTCGTCGTAGTCGTAGAACACCACCTTGCCGCCGCGCGTGACGCCGAAGTTCTTCCACAGCATGTCGCCGGGAAAGATGTTGGCCGCGACCATGTCCTTGATGGCGTTGCCGTATTCGACCACCGCACGCTCCAGCTGGTCTTTCGCGCGCTTCGCATGCGCCGGGCTCTCGGGGGCGGCCAGCGTGTCGAAGGCTTCCTGCAGGTAGATGTTCAGCGGGATCATGCGGCGTTCGATGTAGACGTGCCGCAGCACCACCTCCATCTCCCCGTTGCCGTCGCGGTCGCCGATCTCGAGCTGGCTGGGCGCGAACTTCTGGATCTCCTCGATCAGCCCGGGCTCGAAGCGGTCGAGCGGAAAACCCACGTCGCTGTACTCCAGCGTGTCGGCCATGCGACCCACGCGGTCGTGCTGCTTCACGAGCATGTACTTGCCCTTGATCTGCTCGCGCGTGGTGTCCTTCTGCGGCGGATAGAAGTCCTTGATGAGCTTGAACACGAACGGGAACGACGGCAGGTCGAACACCAGCATGACCATGCCCTTGATGCCGGGCGCGATGCGGAAGCGGTCGCTCGAATAGTTCAGGTGCGACAGGAAGTCGCGGTAGAACAGCGTCTTGCCCTGCTTGGCCAGGCCGAGCGCGTTGTAGATCTCGGCGCGCGGCTTGCGCGGCATGAGCGAACGCAGGAACTGCACCCATGCCGAGGGCACTTCCATGTCGACCATGAAGTACGCGCGCGCAAAGCTGAACAGCATCTGCAGGTCGTCTTCGCCGAACAGCGCGGCGTCGATGTAGAACCTGCCGCGGCTGTCGTGCAGCACGGGCAGCGAGAACGGGATCTCGACGAAGCCGTTCATGATCTTGCCGACCACGTACGCGCCCTTGTTGCGAAAGAACAGCCCCGAGAGCACCTGCAGCTGGAAGTTGGCGCGCAGCTTCACCTGGTGAAAGCGGTTCAGGATGACCTGCGCCACGCGCTCGGCGTCGCGCCGCTTGTTGGCGAAGGTGCCCAGCAGCGCGAAGTCGTCGAGCATCTGCTCGACGGTGTCGGCCAGCGTCTCGGGCTTGGGGTAATACGGCCGGTAGGTGCGCGCGCCGCGCGGCTCGATGTACTCGGTGCTGATGGCCGGGCGCACGAAGATGAAGTCGTTCTGGAAGTACGCGCGGTGCAGGATCTTGGTGGTCACCGAGTTGAAGAAGCTCTCGGCCAGCTCGGGCTGGTGGTGGTCCACCAGCAGCCCGATGTAGTGCAGCTTGACCTGGTGCCACACATCCATCGGCTGCTCGCCGGCCTTGAACTCCTTCTCGAGCCGGGCCACGGCCTCGCTCACGCGCAGGTCGTAGAACTCGATGCGCTCGCGCTGCGCGCGCTGCTGGCCGTGCCAGTCGGCGGTTTCGAAGCGGTGCTTGGCGCGCGCCGACTCGGCGCGAAACAGCCGGTAGTGGCGGTTGAAGCCGTCCATCATCGCCTTGGCGATCTCATAGGCCAGCGGCGAGTCGAGGCGCTGCGGGAACATGGACGGGCCGAAAGGGAAACCGCTGGGTCAGGTTGCGGCGGCAGCGCCCGTGCCACCCGCCTCGGGCTGCGGCGTCATGGCCTGTGCTTCCTGCACGGCCTGGTTCACCTGCGCGCCCTGCGTGGTCAGCGCCTGCATCACCTCGCCCGGGCGGCTCCACTTGTAGCGGATGCGCTGCACCGCGGCCTTGTAGACGGAGTCCAGCGGCTTGGCGCCGTCGACGCTCAGGCCCAGGTCCTGCAGCAGGCCGTCGTGCACGCCGAAGGTCCAGCCGTGGATGCGCACCTTCTGGCCGCGCGCCCAGGCGTCGACCATCACGGTGCTCACGGCCACGTTGACCACCTGCTCGGCCACGTTCAGTTCGCACAGCGCATCGACGCGCGCCTCTTCGTCGGGCAGGCTCTCGAGCATGACGTGGTGGCGGTCGCGCACGTCCTGGATGTGGCGGATCCAGTTGTCGGCCAGGCCGATGCGCTTGCCGCTCAGCGCGGCCTTCACGCCGGCGCAGCCGTAGTGGCCCACCACCATGATGTGCTCGACCTTCAGGTGCTCCACGGCGAACTGGATCGCCGACAGCGCATTCAGGTCGGAGTGCACAACGATGTTGGCAACGTTGCGGTGCACGAACACCTCGCCGGGCTCCAGCCCGGTGATCTGGTTGGCGGGCACGCGGCTGTCGGAGCAGCCGATCCACATGTAGCGTGGCGTCTGCTGCTTGACCAGGCTGGTGAAGAAACCGGGGCGGTCGCGCTCCATTTGCGCGGACCACGCACGGTTGTGGGCAAAGAGGTCGTCGAGGTTGTCAGTGTTGTCGGCCATAGTGCGTCTATTGTCGATGAGTCGTGTGTTCAGGTCCTGGCGCCGGCAAGCTTTGCGGGTCGCGCCGCCTTGCCTGCCTTGTTCGCCTTCTGGGCCTTGGCCAGCGTGGCCTGTCCCTTTTTCTCGTGCTCGCGCACCTCCGCGAGGTTGGCCTGCAGTTCGGCCAACTGCGCCTCGAGCTGTGCCCGGTGGGTACCCAGCACGCCGAGGAATTTTTCCAGCTGCGGCACCGTGTCGCGCGGGCTGTCGTACATGTCGAGGATGTCCTTGGCCTCCGTGAGGCTCAGGCCGAGGCGCTTGGCGCGCAGCGTGAGCGTGAGCCGCGCCCGGTCGCGCGCGCTGTACACGCGCTGCAGCCCGGCGCGCTCGGGCGTGAGCAGGCCCATGTCTTCATAGAAGCGGATGGCCCGCGTCGTGAGGTCGAACTCCTTCGCGAGCTGGCTGATGGTGAAGGTGGACGCGGGCATGGCAGCGGGCAGCGGTGGTGGCAAAAGGGGCGTTGCAGAAGGGGCGTTGCGGGGGCGACAGCACATTCATGCGGCGATCCCTACAATGGTGCCCTTAACCCATGACGTTTACGTAAACGTCAATCTTACATGAACCTTCTCGAACGCGAACTCCACTACCCCCTGGGCGACACGCTGCCCCAGCCCGGCGAAGCGATGGAAGTGGCGCCCGGCGTGCGCTGGATCCGCATGCGGCTGCCCTTTGCGCTCGACCACATCAACCTCTGGCTGCTGCGCGACACCCTCGACGGCGTGGCCGGCTGGACGGTGGTCGACTGCTGCATTGCCCACGACGAGTCGCGCGCGCAGTGGGAGCAGATCTTCGAGACCCAGCTGCAGGGCCTGCCGATCCTGCGCGTGATCGTCACCCACATGCACCCCGACCACATCGGCCTGGCCCACTGGCTGTGCGAGCGCTGGAACGCGCCGATGTGGATCAGCGCCACCGACTACAACGTGGCCCGCGTGCTGAGCGCCAACGGCGACACCCTGGCGGGCGGCGAGCAGGCGGCGCGCTTCTTTGCCTCGCACGGCATGACCGACCCCGAGGCCATCGCCAAGATCCGCGGGCGCACCAACTACTACGCCGAACTGGTGCCCTCGGTGCCGGACACCTTCGTGCGCATGCTCGACGGCGACACCGTCACCATCGACGGCCACGCCTGGCGCTGCATCGTCGGCTACGGCCACGCGCCCGAGCACATCGCGCTGTACTGCGACGAACTCAAGCTGCTGCTGGGCGGCGACATGATGCTGCCGCGCATTTCCACCAACGTGAGCGTGCACGCGGGCGAGCCCGAGGCGAACTCGCTGCGCCTGTTCCTGGACAGCATCGACAAGTTCAAGGCGCTGCCCGCCGACACGCTGGGCCTGCCTTCGCACGGCAAGCCGTTCACCGGCATCCACCGCCGCGTCGACCAGCTGCAGGAGCACCATCGCGACCGGCTCGCCGAACTGCTCGAAGCCTGCACGGCGAGCCCGATGACCGCGGCCGAAGGCCTGCCGATCCTGTTCAAGCGCGCGCTCGACCTGCACCAGATGACCTTTGCCATGGGCGAGTCCGTCGCCCACCTGCACCTGCTGTGGTTCGCGGGCCAGGTGAAGCGCGAGCTGGGCAAGGACGGCATCTACCGTTTCGGCGCCAGGTAAGGCGCCAACCGGGGCACCGCCGGCGGACATTGCAGGCCATTTAGACTCCCCCGCATGAACACGCTGGCTGAGCTCCGCGCGGGCCAGTTGGCAGGCGCACAACGAATCGATCTCTCGTGCGGGCTCACCGAGTTTCCGCGCGAAATTTTTGACCTTGCCGATTCCCTCGAGGTGCTGAACCTGTCGGGCAATGCGCTGGCCACGCTGCCCGACGACCTGCACCGACTGCACCGCCTGCGCGTGTTGTTCTGCTCGGACAACCGCTTCACCACGCTGCCCGAAGCCCTCGGCCGGTGCCGCGGCCTCGACATCGTCGGCTTCAAGGCCAACCGGATCCGCACCGTGCCGGAGGCCTCGCTGCCTGCGTCGCTGCGCTGGCTGATCCTGACCGACAACCTCATCGAGGAACTGCCCGATTCACTCGGCCACTGCACAGGCATGCAGAAGCTGATGCTGGCCGGCAACCGGCTGCGCACGCTGCCGCCTTCGGTGACCGGCCTGGCCCGGCTGGAGCTGCTGCGCATCTCGGCCAACCGCTTCGAGACGCTGCCCGCCTGGCTGCTGTCGCTGCCGCGCCTGTCGTGGCTCGCCTGCGCGGGCAACCCCTTCGACACCCGGGCCGAGGACGCGGCCATCGCCGCGCAGTCGGTGCCGCACGTCGGCTGGCGCGAGCTGACGCTGGGCCGCAAGCTCGGTGAAGGCGCCTCGGGCGTGATCCACCAGGCCACGCTCGGCAAGGCGCAGCAGGTGGCCGTCAAGCTGTTCAAGGGGGCCGTCACCAGCGACGGCTGGCCGCACAGCGAAATGGCGGCCTGCATCGCGGCCGGCGCGCACCCCACGCTGATCGCCGCGCAAAGCCGCATCGACGGGCATCCCGAGGGCACGCAAGGCCTGGTGATGGGGCTGGTCGATCCGGCCTTCGTCACGCTCGCGGGGCCGCCGAGCCTGGCGTCGTGCACGCGCGACGTCTACGCGGGCGACGCGCGCTGGCCGTGCGACGTGGCCCTGCGCATCGCACGCGACATCGCCTCGGCCATGCAGCATCTGCATGCGCGCGGCATTCTTCACGGCGACCTCTACGCGCACAACATCCTGTGGCATGCGCAGCGCGGCGGCCGGCTCGGTGACTTCGGCGCGGCCTGGATGACCGGCGCGCTGGCCGCCGCGCAGGCGCGCGCGTTCCAGGGCCTGGAGATGCGCGCCTTCGGCTGCCTGCTGGAGGAGTTGATCGAACGCTGCACCGACGCCGTGCCGGCCTCGGTGGCGGCGCTGAAAGACCGCTGCCTGCAGCCCGACGCGACCGCGCGGCCGTCGTTCGCAGAGGCGCTGCGGTTGCTGCAGCAGGCGTCTTCCTCGCCATGAGCCGACGCCCGCCGCCCCAACTGCCGCTGCCCACGCGCGACGGCGTCGGCCCGAGCTGCGTCGGCCTTCCGTACGGCCCCTGGCCCACCATCGCCGAGTTCCTGATCGAGCGCTTTCCCGCCATCACGCGCGAGGCCTGGATCGAACGCATCGAAGCCAACGACGTCGTCGACGAGCACCACGTGCCCGTGACCGTGGCGCGGCGCTACCAGTCGCCGCTGCGGGTGTACTACTACCGCGCGCTCGACAACGAGGTGCGCATTCCGTTCGAGGAGCACATCGTGTTCCAGGACGACGAGCTGCTGGTGGTCGACAAGCCGCCCTTCGTGCCCGTCACGCCCACCGGCAAGTACCTGCAGCAGAGCCTGCTCGTGCGGCTGAAGCGCAAGCTGCAGATCGACGAGCTCGTGCCGATGCACCGCATCGACCGCAGCACCTCGGGGCTGGTGCTGTTCTCGGTGCGCCAAGCCACGCGCGGCGCCTACCAGGCGATGTTTCCGGAGCGCCGCATCGACAAGCACTACGAGGCAGTCGTGCCCTGGCAGGAGGGCGTGTCGTCGGTGCCCGAGGTCTACCGCAGCCGGCTGGTCGACGACGACCACTTCATGCGCGTGCGCGAAGAACCCGGCGAGCCCAACTCCGAGACCCGCATCGAGGTGCAGGAGGTGCGCGACGGTCGCGCGTTGCTGAGGCTGTCGCCGGTCACGGGCCGCAAGCACCAGCTGCGCGTGCACTGCCAGGCGCTGGGCATGGCGATCGTGAACGACCCGATCTACCCCGTGCTGCTGCCCGAGGGCGCGGACGATTTCGGCAAGCCCTTGCAGCTGCTGGCGAAGTCGCTCTCGTTCGTCGACCCGCTCACCGGTGCGCTGCGCAGCTTTGAGAGCCCGCGGAGCCTGTCGCTGACACCGAGGTGACGCGCGCGCGGCGGTGCGCGCACTAAGCTCGTTTCCTGAAAATATTTCATTCAGGAGACACCCGCACCATGGACACCACCCAACTCTTCTCGCTGAAGGGCCGCACCGCCCTGATCACCGGCGGCTCGCGCGGCATCGGCCGCATGATCGCCGAGGGCTACCTGGCCCAGGGCGCGCGCGTGTACATCTCGGCGCGCAAGGCCGCGGCCTGCGACCAGACGGCGAAAGAGCTGTCGGCCTTCGGCCACTGCGTGTCGCTGCCGGCCGACGTGTCGACGCTGGAAGGCGCGCAGGCGCTGGTCGCGGCCTATGCGAAGCACGAAGACTCGCTCGACATTTTGGTGAACAACGCCGGCGCCGCCTGGGGCGCGCCGTATGAAGAGTTTCCCGAGAGCGGCTGGGACAAGGTGGTCGACCTGAACCTGAAGACGCCCTTCTTCCTGACGCAGGCACTGACGCCGATGCTGAAGAAGGCGGCGACGGACCATCTGTCGAAGGTGATCAACATCGCATCGATCGACGGGATCTCGGTGAACCCGCAGGAGACGTACTCCTATGCGGCCAGCAAGGCGGGACTGATCCAGCTGACGCGCCGCATGGCGCTGCGCCTGGCGCAGGACCGGATCGTGGTGAGCGCGATCGCGCCCGGGGCGTTTGCTTCGGACATGAACAAGGATGCGCGGGATCACGGCGACGTGGTGAAGGACCGCATTCCGGCGGGGCGCATCGGGGTGGCTGAGGATATGGCCGGGGCTGCTATCTACCTGGCTTCGCGTGCGGGGGACTATGTGATGGGGTCTACGCTGGTGGTGGATGGGGGGGTTACGCACGCTCGGTGAGTTTTTGTGTTCCGGGGCCGGGTCTCGCCCCGGCGGGCGAGCTACTTTCTTTTGCTTCGCCAAATGAAAGTAGCCAAAGAAAAGGCGACCCTGCTGGCTGCGTCCCTGCGCTTCGCTTCGGGCAACCTGCGGTGCTCGCGTTTCGCGGGGTCTCGCCCAAACTCGCTTCGCTCAAACAAGGGCGAGCCCTGATCCGCGAAACGCTGCGCTCCTCGGCGCATCCAGAAGGGGTTGGGATACCGAAACGCCGTCGCTGCGCTCGGCTCCAAACAGCCAACAGCCAGCAGCCAAGACCGAAGACCCCCTTGCCAACCGCCGCAGGCGCGAAGCGCCAGCGACGGCTTGGTGGCCGAGCGAAGCAAAGGCCCGGGTGGTCTCCACCCCCCTCTGGCTGCGCCGAGGAGCGGAGCGTTTCGCGGATCAGGGCTCGCAGCTGTTTGAGCGAAGCGAGTTCTGCGAGACCCCGCGAAACGCGAGCACCGCAGGTTGCCCCGTAGCGCAGCGMAGGGGTCGCAGACAGTGGGGTCGCCTTTTCTTTGCTTACTTTCTTTTGGCGAAGCAAAAGAAAGTAAGTCGCCCGCCGGGGCGAGTCCCGGCCTCAGGAAACAAAAAAACCCTTCACCACCGAGGAACAGCCTCATCCTTCAGCCGCCGCCGCAGCAGGTCGTAATCAGGCATGACGCTCTCTACCGTCTCCCAGAACCGGTGCGAGTGGTCCATCACCCGCAGATGCGCCAGCTCATGCGCGACCACGTAGTCGATCACCCGCGGCCCGAAATGAATCAGCCGCCAGTTCAGCCGGATCGACCCATCCGCACTGGCACTCCCCCATCGCGTGGCCGCATTCGACAACGACAGCTTCGCCCACCGCACCCCCAGCAAGGGCGCGAAGTGGTCCAGCCGCTCGATGAACAGCTTGCGCGCCTGCCGCATGAGCCAAGCCTGCGCCGCATCGCGAATCTGCGAAGGCTCCGCGTTCTGGGCAACGGCGAGCCGCAGCACGCGCGGACCGTCGGCTTCGGCCGCATCGAGCGTGCCGCCGACGCTCGCGAACCCGTGCTTCGGGTCGAGCCGGATCACCACCGGCTCGCCCATGAACGGAAACTGCGCGCCGTCGCGCCAGTCGATGCGCGTGGCCTCGACGCGCGCATGCCGCTGCTGCGTTTCGGTCAGCTTGCGCAGGATCCAGTCGGCCTTCTCATGAATGGCCGCATCGACATCGCGCAGCGTGACCCAGCGCGGCGCGCGCACCGACAGCCCCTCGGCGCCGACGAGGAAACCGATGGTCTTGCGCTTGCCGCGCTTGAACTCGTAGGCCACGCGCGCGGCGCCGATCACCACCTCGCGCGAGGCCTGCGGATGCGCGAAGCGCGCGAGCGCCAGGGTGTCGGCCAGCGGCACCGCGGGCGGTGCGTGCGGGTCCAGGGGTTCGGGCGGCGCGGGCGCAACGAAAGGCATGGCGGGGGGCGCCCCCCGCCTGGGCTTCTTCACGCGCGGCGGCCGCGCCGGTGCGGGCGCCGGCGGCGCAAGCTCGCTCCCCAGCCCCTCGAACAGATCCAACGTGAACTGAAGCAGTCCCGCCATGTCGCGTTCTCCGGTGGCCCTCAGCGCACCGCTTCCTGCACGGGCTTCGGGCTGTCGACGTAGGCCTCGGGGTCGAGGCGGCGCATCTCGGCCTCGATCCAGGCCTCGACCTCGCGCATCAGCTCGTCGGGCTTGCGCCCCACGCTGGAGATGGCGGGCCCGATGGACACGTCGACCACGCCGGGGCGCTTGATGAAGGCCTTGCGCGGCCACACCCTGGCCGAGGTGACGGCAATGGGAATCACCGGCACGCCGGTCTCGCACGCGAGCCGCGTGCCGCCGCTCTTGTAGGTGCCCTTCTGCCCGCGCGGAATGCGCGTGCCCTCGGGGAACATGATGATCCAGATGCCCTGCGCGAGCAGCTTGCGGCCCTGGTTGACCACCTTGTTGAAAGCCTGCGCGCGCTGGCTGCGGTCGATGTGGATCATGTCCAGCCGCGCCATCGCCCAGCCGAAGAAGGGCACGTAGATCAGCTCCTTCTTGAACACGTAGGCCAGCGGATGCGGCATCAGCGTGGGCATCAGGAAGGTCTCGAGCGTGGACTGGTGCTTCACCAGCAGCACCGCGCCGGCGAGCGCGTCGGTGGGCAGGTTTTCCATGCCGCTCACGCGGGTCTTGATGCCCAGCAGCACGCGCGCGCCGCCGATGGCCCAGCCGAGCCAGCGCTCGGCCATCCAGTACAGCGGAATGCCGCGCTTCCAGATCGAGCTGACGCACATGATGATGCCCCAGGGCACCACGGTGACGAGCATCCAGAGTGCATGGAGAACGGAACGAAGAAACGCCATCAGACAGCCACCTGCAGTGCAGCCCGCGCTTCGCGCGCAAGCAAGAAATCGACAAAGGCGGGGAGGTCGTCGTGGACCACCGTGTTCGCCGGGTATTCGGAAGGCAGCGGATCGACGCCGCGGCAGGCCGCGCCCATGCCCGTGAGCAGCAGGTGCGGCTCGCAGCCGGCGGCCGCGCCGGCCTGCAGGTCGCGCAGGCTGTCGCCGCAGGTCGGGACGCCCTTCAGATCGATGCCGTAGCGGTCGCCGATCTGCAGGAACAGGCCCGGCTTCGGCTTGCGGCATTCGCAGTCCTCGTCGGGGCTGTGCGGGCAATAGAACACCGCGTCCACCTTGCCGCCCACGGCCGCGAGCATCTTGTGCATCTTGGCGTGCATGGCATTGAGCGAGGCCATGTCGAACAGGCCGCGGCCCAGGCCCGACTGGTTGGACGCGATCACCACGTGCCAGCCCGCATGGTTCAGCCGCGCCACGGCCTCGAGCGCGCCGGGCAGCGGGGTCCACTCGATGTCGCTCTTGACGAAGTCTTCGCGGTGCACGTTGATGGTGCCGTTGCGGTCGAGGATGACGAGTTTCATGGGGTGGTCCTTTCAGACTCCAGCTTGCGTCGCTCCGCCCAGGCGATCAGATGCGACAACGGATACTTCGCCGCGTCGAGCATTCCGATGCGCTCAGCCAGCGTGGCTGCCGAAACCAGCCCGTGCTTCAACAGCTCGCGGACAAAGTCCGCATCCTTTTCACGACCGGCCACACACTTGGAAACGACCAGGTCATGAAGGTCTGGGCAGATGGCGGTGATCTCGCCCACGTAGTGCAGGCTGGCGCGACTCATCCAGTCGCTCGGCATGACGGCGGTCTCCGGTCCGACGCCATCGGCGAAATAGCCGAAGGTTTCGTGGAAGCTCGAATGCATGCCGATCGCGCCGTCGATCAGGTCCGCGCGTTCCGGATGCAATGCGGGGTAGAGATCGATCTCGCGTGACACAAGCACTGCTTCAGGCGGCCGATCGAGCAAAAGCAGGATGGCTTGGCTGCCGACGACGACAAAAGAAGTTTCCTTTGAAATCGCAGCGCAGGCTCGCAGCACGTGCTGCAGTTCGTCAAGCTTCATTGCGGTGCAGCTTGCTCGCGCGCGCGCCTGAGCAATGCCATTCTTTCGGCCTGCGAGACGAGGCCGCCCAGCGGCGACACGCTGCGCATGAGCTGTCCATGGTCGGACTCGACAAGGGCGGCGCTTTCAAGAATGCCAACGTCGCCGCAGAGAAGTTGCTCCCACTCGTCCCACAGGACATCGGAGCGCGATTCACCCGACTGAAGGCGCCAACGCGCCAGCGTTTGGCGCGCATGCTCGCGCAGCCCCGGCTGATGCCGCAAGGCATCCAGCGCTCGCCGGTGAAGGGCGAGAGAGAACGCATCCAGTTGCTGTTGCCGGTTCATGCGCAATTATCGAGCGATGGGCTTCAGACAGCCAGCCGCTCGAGCTGCGCCACGCGGTTCATCGCGGCGTGCAGCGACATCAGCAGGCCCAGGCGGTTCAGCCGCAGGTCGGCCTGATCGGCGTTGACCATCACGCCGTCGAAGAAGGCGTCGACCGGCTCGCGCAGCGCGGCGAGCGTCTGCAGCGAGGCGGTGTAGTCGCCGGCGTCGAACTGGGCGTTGGCGGCGGGCACGACCTGCGCCATGGCCGCGTGCAGTGCGCGCTCGGCGGGCTCCTGCAGCAGCAGCTCGCTGACATGCGCGTCGGCCTCAGGGGCCTTCTTCAGGATGTTGCCGATGCGCTTGTTGGCAGCCGCCAGCGCCGCGGCGGCGGGCAGTGCGGCAAAGGCGCGCACCGCAGCCAGCAGCTTGGGCACTTCGCCCAGGCGCTGCGGGCGCGGGGCCAGCACGGCATCGACTTCCTGCGCGCTCGCGCCCTGCTCGCGCAGGCTGCCGGCAAGGCGGTCGAGAATGAAGTCCTGCAGCTCGACGGTGGCCTTGCCGCTGTCGAAACCCGCGATGTCCTTGAACTGCGCGGCAGCGTCCTGCAGCAACGCGTCGAGCCCCAGCGCGAGGTCTTTCTCGATCAGCATGCGCAGCACGCCCAGCGCATGGCGGCGCAGCGCGAACGGGTCGCGGTCGCCGGTGGGCAGGTTGCCGATGCCGAACATGCCGACCAGCGTCTCCAGCTTGTCGGCCAGCGCCACCACCAGGCCCACGGTGTTGCGCGGCAGTTCGTCGCCGGCAAAGCGCGGCTTGTAGTGGTCTTCGATGGCGTCGGCCACCGCGGCATCGAGCCCGTCGTGCAGCGCGTAGTAGCGGCCCATGGTGCCCTGCAGCTCGGGGAACTCGCCGACCATGTCGGTCACGAGGTCGGCCTTGGCCAGCTGGGCGGCTTGCGTGGCCTGCGCGGCCACGGTGCTGTTGCCGAGCTTCTCCGCAATGCCGCGCGCGATGTGCATCACGCGCTGCACGCGTTCGCCCTGCGTGCCCAGCTTGTTGTGATAGACCACCTTGCCCAGCGACTCGACGCGCGAAGCCAGCGACTTCTTGCGGTCCTGGTCGAAGAAGAACTTGGCGTCGGCCAGGCGCGGGCGCACCACGCGCTCGTTGCCTTGCACGACCGCGCTCGCGTCGTCGGGCGTGATGTTGCTGACGACAAGAAACTTGTTGGTCAGCTTGTCCGACGCGTCGAGCAGCGGAAAGTACTTCTGGTTGGCCTTCATCGTGAGGATCAGGCATTCCTGCGGCACCTCGAGAAACTCGCGCTCGAAGCTGCAGACCAGCACGTTGGGGCGTTCGACCAGCGCGGTCACTTCGTCAAGCAGCGCGTCGTCGTGAATGGGCACGGAGCCGCCGCCGACCTTGACGGCCGCCGCCGCGAGCTGGCGTGCGATTTCGGCACGACGGGCCTCGAAGCTCGCGATGACCGCGCCTTCTTCCTGCAGCTGCAGCGCATAGCTGTCGGCGTCGCGCAGCACGACCGGATCGACCGCGGCCTCGAAGCGGTGGCCGTGCGTGTCGCGCCCGGCCTTCAGGCCCAGCGCCTCGATAGGCACCACGGTGCCGCCGTGCAGCGCCACCAGGCCGTGCGCGGGGCGCACGAAGCTCACGCTGCTCCAGCCCGGCAGCTCGCAGCCGCTTTCGAGCTGGTAGCTCATGACCTTCGGAATCGGCAGCTTGGCGATGGCTTCGGCCAGCGCCTTCTGCAGGCCTTCGGCCAGCGTGGCGCCCTTGGCGGTGCTTTCGTAGAACAGGGCTTCGGCCTTGCCGTCCATCGCGCGCTTCAGGCCGGGCACGGCCGAGGCGTCGGCGCCCAGCGCACCCAGGCGCTTGAGCAGCGCGGGCGTGGGCTGGCCGGCGGCGTCGAGCCCCACGGCCACGGGCATGAGCTTTTGCGACACGGCCTTGTCGGCGGCGCGCTCGGCCACGTGGCTGAGGCGCGCGGCCAGGCGGCGCGGGGAGGCGTAGGCGGTGAGCACAGCACCGGCTTCGGCCAGGCCCTGCGCCACCAGCTGGTCGCGCAGGACGCCGGCAAAGGCGTCACCGAGCTTCTTCAGCGCCTTGGGTGGCAATTCCTCGACAAACAGTTCGACAAGAAGGCTGGCAGACGACATGGCTCAGAGCGTTGTTGGAGAGGGGCCGCAAGCGGCACCGGTCACGGCCGCGCAGGAAAGCGGCGCCGTGGAGGGGAGAGAAGAAAGAATCGAATTCATGCGGCCACGGCGCCGCGGCGCCGCTCCACCGTGTGGCGCGCAACCAGCACGGCCACCGAGGCCACCAGCAAAGGTGCCCACACGACGAGCATCTCGTTGAGCAGCACCGAAGCGCCGCGCGGCGAGAAGAAGCGCTTCAGCGCGATCGGCGACACCTCGATGGGGCGCCACGGGCTGAAGTGGCGCACGTCGCTGAACGGCCAGAAGATGGCAATGCCGATGCCGCCGTTGGTGAGCATGTCCAGCAGCGCATGCGACAGGGTGCACAGCGCGATCCATGCCCAGCCGACCGCCCGGCGCATGCCCCAGCGCGGCGCGAGCCACCAGCCGGCAAGGCCCAGCAGCAGCGCGAACGCCAGCGTGTGCGTGAAGCCGCGATGCCCCGTCATGCCGCCATAGGCGATGCCGAGCTTGAAGGCCAGGCCGTCGAAATCGGGCGCGATGGACGCGAGCATGCCCGCGAGCAGCGCCGACACCGGCACGCGCCGCGTGCCCAGCGCAATGGCTGCGCAGACGGGAACGGCGACGTGGGTGAAGACGGTTGGCATGGCGGCTGTGCGCGCAGACGGTCAGGCGGCCTTCTTCGGTGGCATCTGCGCGACCCATTCGCGCGGCGCCATCGGGAAGCCCAGGCGCTCGCGGCTCTCGTAGTAGCTCTGCGCCACGCTGCGCGCCAGGTTGCGGATGCGACCGATGTAGGCGGCGCGCTCCGTCACGCTGATGGCGCCGCGCGCGTCCAGCAGGTTGAAGCTGTGCGCGGCCTTGAGCACCTGCTCGTAGGCCGGTAGCGCCAGCTGCTCGGTCATGAGGTGCTTGGCCTGCTTTTCATGCGCGTTGAAGGCGGTGAACAGGAACTCGGCATCGCTGTGCTCGAAGTTGTAGGTCGACTGCTCGACCTCGTTCTGCTTGTAGACGTCGCCGTAGCTCAGGCCGTCGGTCCACGTGAGGTTGTAGACGTTGTCCACGCCCTGCAGGTACATCGCCAGGCGCTCCAGGCCGTAGGTGATCTCGCCGGTGATCGGCTTGCAGTCGATGCCGCCGACCTGCTGGAAGTAGGTGAACTGCGTCACCTCCATGCCGTTGAGCCAGACCTCCCAGCCCAGGCCCCAGGCGCCGAGCGTGGGGTTCTCCCAGTCGTCTTCCACGAAGCGGATGTCGTTCTTCTTCAGGTCGAAGCCCAGGGCCTCGAGGCTGCCGAGGTAGAGCTCCAGGATGTTGCTGGGCGCGGGCTTGAGCACGACCTGGTACTGGTAGTAGTGCTGCAGGCGGTTGGGGTTCTCGCCGTAGCGGCCGTCCTTGGGGCGGCGGCTGGGCTGCACGTAGGCGGCTTTCCAGGGCTCGGGGCCGAGGGCGCGAAGGAAGGTGGCGGTGTGCGAGGTGCCCGCGCCCACTTCCATGTCGTACGGTTGCAGCAGCGCGCAGCCCTTGTCGGCCCAGTACGACTGCAGTTTGAGAATGATTTGCTGGAAGGTCAACATGAAGCTGGCCGGCGTGGGCCGGACATTGGACGGTAGCGCGGCGAAGCACCGCGAAAGCGGGCGATTTTACGGTCGGAGGGCAACTCTCCCACAGCGGCTCGGGAAGTCGCCTGCTGGCCGGGCCGGCCGGCCGGTGCGACAACACCCAACCCGTCGCGTGCGACGGGCCCGCTGCAAGCGCTTCCCTGCCTTTTTGGCCCTGTTCCACCTCCCGCCTTCCCTGCCATGCCTGTGCCCGAGACCGCACCCGACGCCCCCCTGTTCATCGTGCTCAACGCCGGCTCCGGCAGCGAGGACGCGGCCGAGGCCCGCCGGGTCATCGAGGAGGGCTGCGCCGCGGCCGGCCGTCGGCACCGCATCTTCGTGATCGACGGCCCCGACCGCGTGCAGGCGCTGGCGCGCGAGGCGGTCGAGCGGGCGCGCGCGGCCGGCGGCGTGGTGGTGGCCGCGGGCGGCGACGGCACCATCAACGCGGTGGCGCAGGCCACGCTGGGCAGCGGCTGCGCCTTCGGCGTGCTGCCGCAGGGCACCTTCAACTACTTCAGCCGCACCCACGGCATTCCGCGCGACACGGCGCAGGCGCTGCACATCTTGCTGACCGAGCAGCCCCGCCCGGTGCAGGTGGGACTGGTGAACGACCGGGTGTTCCTGGTCAACGCCAGCATGGGCCTGTACGCCGAATTGCTGGAAGAACGCGAGACCTACAAGGCGCGCTACGGCCGCAGCCGCTGGATCGCCTTCGGCGCCGGGCTGCTGACGGTGCTGCGCGGCCGCCACCGGCACTGGAACCTGCGCATGGCCTGGCGCGGCAAGGAGCGCGACATCCGCACGCCCACGCTGTTCGTCGGCAACAACCCGTTGCAACTTCACCAGGTCGGCATTCCCGAGGCCGACGTGCCCGAGCAGGGCCAGCTGGCCGCCATCGCGCTCAAGCCGGTGGGGCCGCTGTCGATGCCCGGGCTGCTGGTGCGCGGGGCGCTGGGCCGGCTCGGCGATGCCGACCAGGTGCTGAGCTTTCCGTTCGAGTCGCTCACCGTGAAGACAGGCCGAGGGCTCGGCCCGCGCCGCGTCAAGGTGGCGACCGACGGCGAGGTCGGCTGGGTCGACATGCCCCTGCTGTTTCGCGTGTCGCCCGAGCCGCTGTGGCTGGTCAGGCCGCAGGAAACGGCGCCCGAGCTCGAAGCGGCCCGCGAATGAGCTGCCTGCTGCAGATTTCCGACCCCCATTTCGGCACCGAGCGGCCCGAGGTGCTGCAGGCGCTCGAACGGCTGTCGCTCGCGTTGGCGCCCGGCCTGGTCGTGCTGTCGGGCGACGTCACCCAGCGCGCCACCTCGGCGCAGTTCGCGGCGGCGCGGGCCTTCGTCGACCGGCTGGGCGCGCCGGTGCTGGCGATTCCCGGCAACCACGACATTCCGCTGTACCAGCTGGCGGCGCGCGTCTTCGCGCCCTACGCCCGCTACCGCAAGGCCTTCGGCGACATGCTGGAGCCGGTGTTCGAATCGCCCGAATGGCTGGTGGTCACGGTGAACACCACGCGCTGGTACCGGCACGAAGACGGGGCGGTCTCCGCGGCGCAGGTGGAGCGGGTGGCGCAGCGGCTGGAAGCGGCCGCGCCTTCCCAGGTGCGGGTGGTGGTGACGCACCAGCCGGTGATGGTCACGCGCACGCAGGACCTGGGCAACCGCCTGCACGGGCGCGAACGGGCCGTGGCGCGCTGGAGCGCGGCCGGCGCCGACCTGATCATGGGCGGGCACATCCACCTGCCCTTCGTGCGGCCGCTGCACGACGCGTTCTCGGGCTGCGCGCGCACGGCATGGGCGGTGCAGGCCGGCACGGCTATCTCGTCGCGCGTGCGGGCGGGCCATCCCAATTCGGTGAACGTGGTGCGCGCGGACATGGCCGGCGGCAAGCGCGCATGCCGGGTGGAGCGCTGGGACTACGTGGCGAGCGACAAGGCCTTCGGCTGCGCCGAAGTATTCGGGCTTTCCCTTGCCAGTGAAGCGACGCGGCCTTAGGGTGCGCCGCATGTCGACCGAAGCCTCCCTTTCTCACCCCCTTTCTCACCCCCTTTCTCCCCCCCTTGTCATCGCTGCCCAGCAGCTCGGCGCGCACGCGCTGCCCTGGTTCCTCTCACTCCTCGCGGTTGCGGTTCTCGGTGCAGGCGCGGTCTGTCATGTGCTGCAGAAGCGCCACTTCAAGGCGCAGGACACCGAAGAGCCCAGCGAACCGCGCATCGCGCTCGGGCTCGCGTCGGGCTTCGTGCTGATTCTTCTGGCCTCGAGCCTGTTCGCCTGGATCGCCTCGAACATTTCCGACGGCCGCGTGCTGGGCCAGGCCGACCATGCGCTGACCGACACCATCGCCGCGCAGTTGCCGTGGACGGCGCTGGTGGTGTTCAGCTGGGTCACGCACCTGGGTGACGCGGCCTTCCTCGCACCGGTGTGCGTCCTGGTGGCGGCCACGCTGTGGTGGCACCGGCACCGCGCCCTGGCACTGGGCTGGGTGCTGGCCTTGGGCGGCATCGTGGTGCTGAACCCCGCCCTCAAGCACATCTTTGCGCGGGCGAGGCCGCTGCACGACCACGGCCTGGCGCTGGAGACGAGCTACAGCTTTCCCAGCGGCCACAGCGCGGGCGCGATCGTGAGCTACGGGATGCTGCTGTACCTGCTGCTGCGCACGCTGCCGCCGCGCTGGCACGTGCCCGGCGCGATGGCCGCCGCGGGGGCCATCGTCACCATCGCCTGCAGCCGCATCTTCTTGCAGGTGCACTTTGCAAGCGACGTGGCGGCCGGCCTGCTGACCGGCCTGGCCTGGCTGCTCGTGTGCGTGAGCAGCCTGGAATACGCGCGGCACCGGGAGCTGCGGCGCGCGCTGGCCTGAGCTCGGCGCTCCGGGTTTCACCAGAAACACCGCGGAACCGGCTTCGCCGGGCCGCAGGTGTTGCCCCCGGAAGGGGGAAGGAGGCTACGCGAAGCGAGCAAGCCTGGGGGAGATCAGTATTCCCAGAAGATGCGCTGCAGTTCCTTGGTGTCGCTGGTCTTGGTCAACGCGACCATCGCCAGGATGCGCGCCTTCTGCGGACGCAGGTCGTGCGCCACCACCCAGTCGTACTTGTCGTCGGGCTGCTCGGCGTTGCGGATCACGAAGCCGTCGGGCACGCGCGAGCTGCGAATGACGATCACGCCGTCGGCGCGCGCCTTCTGCAGGTTCGGCACGATGCGATCGGCCACCGAGCCGTTGCCCGTGCCGCCGTGGATCAGCGCCTTGACGCCGCTCCTGGCAATGGCGTCGATGGCGACGGAAGACACGCCTTCATAACCCATGGCAATTTCCACCGGCGGCAGCGCGCTGATGCTGTCGATGTCGAACTCCGAGTTCATGGTGTGGCGCTTGACCGGCGCGCGGAACCAGTAGTTCTTGCCCTCGACGATCATGCCCAGCGGGCCCCATTGGCTGGAGAAGGCGCTGGTCTTGATGTTGACGTTCTTGCTCACGTCGCGGCCGCTGTCGATGTTGTCGTTCATCGTCACCAGCACGCCCTTGCCCATCGCGTCCTTGCTGCCCGCCACGTTCACCGCGTCGTACAGGTTGAGCGCGCCGTCGGCCGACAGCGCCGTGCCCGGGCGCATCGAGCCGACCACCACGATCGGCTTGGCGGTGTGCACCGTGAGCGTCAGGAAGTAGGCGGTTTCCTCGAGCGTGTCGGTGCCGTGCGTGATGACGATGCCGTCCACGTCGGGCTGCTTCGACAGCGCCGAGACGCGCTTGGCCAGCGTCAGCAGGTTGTCGTTGGTGAGGCTTTCGGACGCGACCTGGAACACCTGCTCGCCGCGCACGTTGGCGACCTTGGCCAGTTCCGGCAAGCCGGCGATGAGCTTTTCCACACCGACCTTGGCCGCCGCGTAGGTGGCGCTGTTGACAGCCGAGGCGCCGGCGCCGGCGATGGTGCCGCCGGTGGCCAGGATCACCACGTTGGGTAGAGCCTGCTGGGCCTGTGCGAGCGCGCTGGCCGCCAGCAGTGCGGTGCCGGCCGCGAAGGCCCTGAAACGGGGAGAAAGGTACATGGAGAGCTCCTGTGTTGAAGTGGATTCTTTCGAGGCGGCGAGGAAGATACATGAACCATGCCCGCGCGCTCCGCGCACTCATGCCGCCATGGCATGCGGCCATGCGCCAGGGTTACCATCGACCGCGCGCGACCACTCCACGCGCCGCGCACCCAGCCGCCTTTGCCCGTCATGAACGCCGATTCCGCCGCCCTTCCCGCCTCCACAGCCCAGGAAATGCCCGCCCCCGACGGCCCGCTCTCGCGTGCGCGTCCCGGGCGCGAACGCATCATGGCGGCGATCCGCACCGCGGCGGTCGCCGAGTTCAGCCTGCACGGGCTGAAGGGCACCTCGACCCAGGCCATCGCGGCGCGCGCGGGCCTGACCAAGCCCCAGCTGCACTACTACATCGTCGGCAAGGAAGAGCTCTACGAAGAGCTGCTGATGCAGGTGCTGCACGCGTGGAAGGTGGTGTTCTCGTTCGAGGACGCCAGCGACCCGGCCACGGTGCTGGGCGACTACATCCGCAAGAAGCTCGACCACGCCATCGACAGCCCCGAGATGTCGCGCATCTTCACGCGCGAGATTCTCGACGGCGGGCGCAACCTCGACCGCTACTGGCCCAACGCGCGGGCCTGGACGCAGAAGAAGGTGGACATCATCAACGGCTGGATCGCGCGCGGGCAGATGCGGCCGCTGGACGCGCGCATCCTGCTGATGCACATCTGGGCCATGACCCAGAGCTATGCCGACTACGCCATTCAGGCGCGCGTGATGCTCGGCCTGCCGCCCGATGCGCCCATCGAACGCGAACCGATCGCGCGCGAACTCGTGGCGTTCGTGCTGGGCGGCTGCGGCATCAAGCCCTGAGCAGAGGCTGCACCGCCTACAGCCCGTAGACGATCCACGCGCCGTCCGGCGACGCGGGCAGCTTGAGCGTGGTCTCGCCGATGCGCTCGAACCGGTAGGCGCGCCCCCCGATGACGATCGACTTCATATTGGTCCACACCCTGTAGTCGTAGCCCTCGGCCGTCGGCGTGACCTGCAGCACCCGGAACACGGGCGGCACGACCACGGTGATGCGCAACCGGGCACTTGCGCTTTCACCGCCGTTGCCGGACTCCGCCGCGCACGGCAGCGGCACAAGCACCAGCGCCGCAACGAGCAGCGCGGCTGCCGCGACATGAAAGCGGCGCCCGGTTGGAAGCCGACTTCCCGTCATGCAAGCCCGATCCGTCAATTGAGAGGTGAGGGGCGCCACCACGGCACCCTGCTCTCGCATATCGGCAGCGCGGGGGAAAGTTGAAGGCTGCCGGCGCGCACTGCAGGCGTTCGGCGTCATCGCAACCGGCCCTGCGGCCTACGTACGGGGCGCGATACCGGGGCTAGAACCGAAGGTTTCCAACGTCCCCTCCAGGAGCACCCCCATGGCCAGCCAACCGAAAACCACACCCGCGCGCGCAGAGGTCCAGCCGGACCTGAAGCAACCCAGCCACGAGACCCAGCGCTACGGCGAAATCGTGAAGCTGCCCAACGGCCTGTCTGAAAAGGTCTGCAAGCAGAGCGTGGCGTTGCTGAACCAGTGCCTGGCCGACACCATCACCCTGCGCGACATGTACAAGAAGCACCACTGGCAGGTGGTGGGCCCGACCTTCAACCAGCTGCACCTGATGTACGACCAGCACTTCGAAGCGCAGGTGCTGCTGGTCGACATCCTGGCCGAACGCATCCAGCTGCTGGGCGGCATCGCGCTGGCCATGGCGGGCGACATCGCGGAGACCACGAAGATCGCGCGCCCACCGCGCGGACGTGAACCGGCCGCGGTGCAGCTGCGCCGCCTGGCCGAAGCGCACGAGCACATCATCATCGAGGCGCGCAAGGCGGCCGACGAGGTCGACGAGGCGGGCGACCCGGGCAGCAACGATGTGTTCGTGAGCAATGTGCTGCGCACCAACGAGCTGCAGGTGTGGTTCCTGACGGAGCACCTCGTCGCGGCCTCGCCCGTGACCTCCTGATCCTCTGAACGCCTGGCGGGGCGCAGCAGCCCCGCCGGATGGTGCCTTTTTCGCGCAGGGCCCCGGCCCGTCGCGCGCCCCAAGCCGGTGCACCCGGATTGGCACGTCGCTTGCATAACCTGACCACTTGCTCTGATTAAGCGGTCAAACACACCATGCGCGTGCTCGTCGTCTACTGCCACCCGGTCGAAACCAGCTTCCATGCCGCCCTGCACCAGGAGGTGCTGAAGAACCTGCGCGCCGGCGGGCACGAGGTGGACGACTGCGACCTCTATGCCGAGGGCTTCAACCCGGTGCTGTCGCGCGAGGAGCGCCTGGGCTACCACGACGTGCCGGCCAACCAGCTGCCGCTGAAGTCCTACGTGGACCGGCTGCAGTGGGCCGAGGGCATCGTGTTCTGCTTTCCGACCTGGTGCTTCGGCCTGCCGGCCATGCTCAAGGGCTACTTCGACCGGCTCTTCATGCCGGGCGTGGCCTTCGACATCAGCGACCCGGCCAACGTGAAGCCGATGCTCACGCACATCAAGCGCATCAGCGCCGTGGTCACCTACGGCCGGCCGCGCTGGGTGGCCATGTACATGGGCGACCCGCCGCGCAAGATCGTGACGCGGTACATGAAACGGCTCACCGGCTGGGGCGCCAAGGTGGACTACCACGCCCACTACCACATGAACGTGGCGACCGAGCCCCAGCTCAAGCGCTTCATGGCGCGCGTGGGCCAGGCCATGGCGCGCTTCGCATGAGCGCGCAAGGCCCCGCCCCCACGCGCCTCGACAACGTGCGGCTGCCGCGCTGGCTGCTGCCGACCGACTGGCCCCAGCACGACGGTGTGCCTGTACTCGCGCGCGTTGCAATCGAAGCCGGCCGCGTTCAATCGGTGTGCCCGGTGGCTGACGAAGACACCGGCCCCCCCTCGGGCTGGGACGTGGCCGGCACGCTCGCCCTGCCCGGCTTCGTGGACGCCCACACGCACCTGGACAAGGCTTTCACCCTGCCGCGCATGAAGCAGGTGCAGCCCGGCCTGCTGGGCGCCATCGACGCGATGCTGGCCGACCGCGTGCACTGGACGCCCGCCGACGTGCGCGAGCGCGCCGCGCGCGGACTGCAGTGGGCCTGGGAATGCGGCACCACGCACGTGCGCACGCACGTCGACTGGTGGGAGCCCGACACCCTGCCCATGGCCTGGCCCGTGATGGCCGAGCTGGCGCAGGAGTGGGCCGGCAGGGTGCGCCTGGAGCAGGTGAGCCTCATCAAGCTGCCGCTGTTCGAAGACGCGGCGCAGGCCCTGCGGCTCGCCCGGCAGGTCAAGGCCACCGGGCCGCATGCGCTGCTGGGCGGCTTCGTGCACTCCACCAACTGGAGCGAGAACGCGCTGCGCAACCTGCTGGTGTCGGCGCAGGCCTGCGACCTGGACGTCGACCTGCACGTGGACGAGGAGCTCAACGCCGCGGCGGTCGGCCTGCAGACCACGGCACGCATCCTGCGCGAGATCGGCTACGAAGGCCGCGTGGTCTGCGGCCACATCTGCGCGCTGGCGGCCCAGCCCGAGGCGCAGGCCCTCGCCACGCTCGACGCGGTGGCGCGCGCGCCGATCACGGTGGTCTCCCTGCCCGCCACCAACCTGCTGCTGCAGGACGCCGTCACCGGGCGCACGCCGCGGCTGCGCGGCATCACGCTGGTGAAGGAAGCGCGCGAGCGCGGCATTCCGCTGCTGTTCGCGAGCGACAACGTGCAGGACCCCTTCTGCCGGCTCGGCAGCTTCGACCCGGTCGAGGCGCTGGGCACGGCCGCGCTGGTGGCGCAACTCGACGAGCCCTTCGACACCTGGTCGCAGGCGCTGTGTCGCGGCGACTGGCTGCGGCGCTCGCCGGCGCCGGCGCACCCCACGCTGGTCGGCCAGGCGGCCGACCTGGTGCTTTTCACCGACGCCGACCGCCACGGCTGGCCCTCGCGCACCGCGAGCCGCGTGGTGCTGCGCGACGGCCGCGTGGCGCACGGCGCCGTGCCCGCGGCGTGGCTGCAGCGCACCGGCGACGCACTTTGCGTTCAGTGACCCCACACACGAACCACCGACAAGGACCCCCATGCTCCACGGCTACATTCCGCCCCACCGCTTCCTGCCCTACCTGAGCTGGACCGAGATCGCCGCGCTGCCCGACCGCGAGAACACCGTCATCGTGCTGCCCTGCGGCGCCATCGAGCAGCACGGCCCGCACCTGCCGTGCTCGGTCGACAGCGTGATCAGCTCGGGCGTGATGGGCAAGGCGCTGGAGAAGCTGCCGGCCGACGTGCGCGCCTTCGCGCTGCCGACCATCACCTACGGCAAGTCGGAAGAGCACCTGCACTTTCCCGGCACCATGACGCTGACCGGCACCACGCTGCTGTCGACGGTGATCGAGATCGGCGAGTCGGTCTACCGCTCGGGCTTTCGCAAGCTGCTGTTCGCCAACGGCCACGGCGGCCAGCCGCAGGTGCTGGAGATGGCGGCACGCGAACTGCGGCTGCGCCACGGCGACTTCGTGATCGTGCCGCACGGCGTGTCGCGCCTGCCCAGCGCGGCGAGCAAGCAGGTGAGCGAGCAGGAAAAGAAGCTCGCGATGCATGCGGGCCACTCCGAGACCGCGCTGATGCTGGCCCTGGCGCCCGACACGGTGCACATGGAGCGCGCGGTGGCCAACTTTCCGCCACCCTTTCCCATCAAGCTGCTGTCGGCCGACGGCCGCCCGGCCTGCGCGTGGACCGCGCGCGACTTCGGCCCGAGCGGCGTGATCGGCGACCCGACCACGGCCACGCGCGAGCAGGGCGAGGAAATTCTGGACACGCTTTCCGACAGCTGGGCCCAGGCGCTGACCGAGCTGTACGCGCTGCGCTGGGTGGTGCGCGAAGAGGCGACCTGGGAGCGCGGCCACCAGCAGGGTTTCATCCAGCAGCACTTCGAACCGGCCTGAGCCCGCCTGAGCCCGGTTTTTGCATCGCCCCCTTCACCGTTTTCCCTTTTTCAACGTTCCCAGCCTTCGAGAGGTCTACTTCATGCGCTCCTTCGCACTGTCCCTGGCCGGCGCCGCCGCCATCGCCTTCCTTGCCGCGGCGCCCGCGCAGGCCGAAGACAAGTTCACCTACATGACCAACTGGTACGCGCAGGCCGAGCACGGCGGCTTCTACCAGGCGGTGGCGCAGGGCATCTACAAGAAGTACGGCCTGGACGTGACCATCAAGATGGGCGGCCCGCAGGTCAACATCACGCAGATGATGGCCGCCGGCCAGGCCGACTGCATCATGGGTTCGAGCGACATCCAGATGATGCAGGTGCGCGAAGGCGGCGTGCCGGTGGTGAACGTGGCGGCCTTCTTCCAGAAGGACCCGCAGGTGCTGATCGCGCATGAAGACGTGAAGAAGTTCGAGGACCTCAAGGGCAAGACGCTGCTCATCGGCGCGCAGGCGCAGCGCGGCTACTGGCCCTGGCTGAAGGCCAAGTTCGGCTTCACCGACGAGCAGACGCGCCCCTACACCTTCAACATCCAGCCCTTCGTGGCGGACAAGAACGCCGCGCAGCAGGGCTACCTGACCTCCGAGCCCTACGCCATTCAAAAGGCCGGCGTGAAGAGCACGGTGCTGATGTTCAGCGACCACGGCTTCCCGGCGTACGCCACCACGGTGTCGTGCATGGAGAAGACGCTGAAGGACCGCAACAAGCAGGTCGCCGCGTTCGTGAAGGCCTCGGCCGAAGGCTGGAAGAGCTACCTGGCCGACCCGGCGCCCGCCAACGCGCTGATCAAGAAGGACAACCCCAACATGACCGACGACCAGCTGGCCTACAGCGTGGCCAAGCTCAAGGAGATGGGAATGATCACCGGCGGCGACGCAGCCAAGCTGGGCATCGGCGTGATCACCGACGCGCGCACCAAGGCGAGCTACGACTTCCTGGTGACGGCCAAGCTGCTCGACCCCGCGAAGGTGGACCTGGCCAAGACCTACACGACCGAGTTCGTGAAGGACGCCAAGGTTCTGCCCTGACACCCTGGACCTTGTTCAGCCCTGAAACCAGGCGGCCGCGCGTTGCGGCCGTTCTCGAAAGGCCCTTTGCATGAATCGCATCGAACCCCACACGCTGGCACCGCCGCCGGAACTCGCGCCGTCGGTGCCCGCCGTCGAAATTCTCTCGGCCGAGAAGACCTACCCCAACGGCACGCAGGCGCTGCTGCCGGTGGACCTGTCGATCGCCGAGGGCGAGTTCGTCACCTTGCTGGGGCCCTCGGGCTGCGGCAAGAGCACGCTGCTGAAGATGGTGGCGGGCATGCTCGAACCCAGCGACGGCCGCCTGCTGGTGTGGCGCAAGCCGGTGAGCCAGCTGCACGACAGCCAACGCAAGATGTCGTTCGTGTTCCAGTCGGCCACGCTGATGCCCTGGGCCAGCGTGCAGACCAACGTGCGCCTGCCGCTCGACCTGGCCGGCGTGCCGCGCAAGGAAGCCGATGCGCGCGTCGCGGAATCGCTCGCGCTGGTGGGGCTGGAGAAGTTTGCGAATGCGCTTCCCCGTGCGCTCTCGGGTGGCATGCAGATGCGCGTGTCGATTGCGCGCGGCCTGGTCACGCAGCCCGACCTGCTGCTGATGGACGAGCCCTTCGGCGCGCTCGACGAAATCACGCGCCACAAGCTCGACGCCGACCTGCTCGACCTGTGGCGCAAGAAGAAGCTCACGGTGATCTTCGTGACGCACTCCATTCACGAGGCGGTGTTCCTGTCGAGCCGCGTGGTGATGATGGCCGCGCGGCCCGGCCGCGTGGTGGAGCAGTTCCAGATCGACGAGCCCTATCCGCGCAGCGCCGACTTCATGGTCACGCCCGAGTTCGCGCGCTACGCCAAGAAACTGCAGGACAGCCTGCTGCGCGCCAGCACCACCGAAGAGGAGGCGGCGCCATGAAAACCGCGAAGAAGCCGAGCCGCCCCCTGCTGAGCCAGCCGCGCGTGCAGCGCGTGCTCTACCCGGTGCTCATCGGCGTGGTGCTGGTGGCGCTGTGGCAATGGATGGTGGTGGCGATGGAGCTGCCGCCCTACCTGGTGCCCTCGCCCTACCTGATGATGCAGACGCTGGTGACCGACTGGGCGCCGCTGGGCAACGCGCTGCTGGTCACGCTGAAGATCACGGTGCTGTCGTTCCTGCTGGCCACGGTGGCGGGCGTGCTGATCTCGTTCCTGTTCGTGCAGAGCAAGCGCATCGAGACCGCGCTCTTTCCGTACGCGGTGCTGCTGCAGGTGACGCCCATCGTGGCAGTGGCGCCGCTGATCATCATCTGGGTGAAGAACCCGGTGGCCGCCATGACGGTGTGCGCGGCGCTGGTGGCGCTGTTCCCCATCATCAGCAACACGACGCTGGGCCTGCGCAGCATCGACCCCGACCTGCAGAGCTACTTCAAGCTGAACCGCGCCACGCGCTGGCAGCAGCTGGTGCGCCTGCGCATTCCGAGCGCGCTGCCGTACTTCTTCGGCGGGCTGCGCATCTCCAGCGGGCTGGCGCTCATCGGTGCGGTGGTGGCCGAGTTCGTGGCCGGCACGGGCGGCTCGGGCGCGGGCCTGGCGTACCAGATCCTGCAGGCGGGCTTCCAGCTGAACATTCCGCGCATGTTCGCCGCCCTGCTGCTCATTTCCCTTACCGGCGTCGCGCTCTTCGTGCTGATGGCCTGGCTCACCAAGGTGGCGCTGGGCTCGTGGCATGCGAGCGAACTTTCCCAGGATTGACCTCACCATGAACGCTCCCGCTTCCGTCATCGAGCAACTGCTGCTCGAACTCCCCGACCTCGACTGGATCACCGACGAAGGCCGCGTCACGCGGCTGTCGCAAGACTTTTCGTGGTTCAGCCCGGTGCTCACGCGCCAGCTGAAGGACAAGCGCGCCGACGTGGTCGTGCGCCCGCGCACTGAAGAAGAAATCCGTTCGGTGGTCGGCGCCTGCGCTCGCCGCGGCGTGCCGATCACCATCCGCGGCAGCGGCACCGGCAACTACGGCCAGACCACGCCGCTCGCGGGCGGCGTGGTGCTCGACATGACGGGCTACAACACCTGCCTGTGGGTGCGGCCCGGCGTGGCGCGCGCGCAGGCAGGCATCCGCCTGGGCGAGCTCGAGAAACAGACCCGGCCTACCGGGCAGGAGATGCGCTGCGTGCCCTCCACCTACCGAAGCGCCACGCTGGGCGGCCTGTTCGGCGGCGGCTTCGGCGGCGTGGGCTCCATCAACTACGGACCGCTGAGCGCGCCGGGCAACGTGATCGGCATTCGCGCAATGACCATCGAGGCGGAGCCGCAGATGGTCGAGCTGCGCGGTCCCGACGCCATGCGCATGCACCACCTGTGGGGCACCAACGGCCTCGTGCTGGAGCTGGAGATCGCACTGGCACCCGCGCACCCGTGGCTGGAGACGCTGGTGACCTTCGACAGCTTCGAGAACGCGCTGAACTTCGCGGACAAGCTGGCGAACGCGCCCGGCATCGTGAAGCGCGGCGTCACCTTCTTTGCGGCGCCGGTCGGCGACCACCTGGCGCAATTGGCGGCGCATTTGCCCAAGGGCTGCCACACGGTGCTCTCGCTGGTGGCCGAGTCGAACGAGCCCGCCATGATGCTGCTGGTGGAAGCGCACGGCGGCACGGTGGGCTACCGCAAGACGGCCGCCGAAGTGCAAAAGAGCAACCGCACGCTGATGGAGTTCACCTGGAACCACACCACGCTGCACGCACTGAAGATCGACCCGACGCTGACCTACCTGCAGAGCGGCTTCATTCCCGGCAAGCATGTCGAGCAGATCATCGAGATGGAAAAGCTGCTGGGCGGCGAGGTGATGATGCACGTCGAGTTCCTGCGCAACGTGGGCGGCCTGCTGACCTGCAGCGGCCTGCAGCTGGTGCGCTTCAGCACCGAGGAGCGGCTGAACGAGATCATCGACATCCACCGCGCGCACAACGTGCACATCAACAACCCGCACGTGAACATCGTGGAAGACGGCAAGGCCGGCGGGCCGCTGCCGCCGGAAGTCATCGAGGTGAAGAAACGCTTCGACCCGATGGGGCTGCTGAACCCGGGCAAGCTGCGCGACTGGCCGGTGAAGGCCGCGCAGCCCGCCTGAGCGTCAGCGCCGGCGGCGGCCGAGCACGAAGGCCGCGGCCACGATGGCCATCGCGAGGAGCCACAGCGGCCACAGGCCGAAGGGCGCCACCCAGCGCGCATAAGGCGTGAGCCCGCGCCGGCCTTCGACGCTGGCCTCGAGCACACCGCGCGTGAGGCGCGGCAGCGCGTGCGTCACGCGGCCTTCGGCGTCGATGACGACCGTGGCGCCGGTGTTGGTGGCGCGCACCATGGGCCGTGCGAATTCGAGCGCGCGCATGCGCGAGATGGACAGGTGCTCGTCGATGGCCACCGAGTCGCCGAACCACGCGATGTTGCTCACGTTGAGCAGGATGGTGGGGGCGGTGGCCTCGTCCTTGAAGTTGGCGCCGATCTCGTCGCCGAACAAGTCCTCGTAGCAGATGTTCGGCGCAATGCGCTGGCCCTGCCACAGGAACTGCGCCTGCGCGAGCCCGCCGCGCGCGAAGTCGCCCAGCGGAATGTTCATCATCTGGATGAACCAGCGAAAGCCCATGGGAATGAATTCGCCGAAGGGCACGAGGTGGTGCTTGCTGTACGTGTAGGCCTGCGCGGCGCCGGGCCGGAAGCCGAGCACCGAGTTGCTGTAGGTGCCCTGCCCGCCCATCGGCAGGCCGACGATGGCGGCCTGCGTGCCCTGGCTGTAGCGCGCCTGGATGGCTTCGAGGTAACCCGCCGGCAACTGCTGCGGCAGCAGCGGCAAGGCGGTCTCGGGCGTCACCACGAGCGAGGCCTTGGCGTCGCGCAGCTGTTCGCCGTACCAGCGCAGCGCGGTCTCGATGCCGCCACCGGGAATGAATTTTTCGTCCTGCGGGATGTTGCCCTGCAGCAGCGCGACCTGGAGCTTGCCGGTCGCGCCCTTGTCGCCTTGCACGTCGCTGCGCAGCGAAGGCACCAGGTGCGGCACGGCGAACACCAGCGCGATGAGCACCAGACCTTGCGCGAACTCGGCGGTGCGAACGGGCCGATGCAGCGCGACCAGGGCCGCGACCAGCGCCGCCGCCGCGCCGATGCCATACACGCCCACCCACGGCGCCAGCGCAGCCAGCGGCCCCTCGACATGCGCATAGCCGCCGGCGCCCCACGGAAAACCCGTGAACCAGCTGCCGCGCACCAGTTCGGCCAGTGTCCACAGCGCCGCGAAGACGAGCGCCCCCGTCACCCGCCCCTTGGGGCCGCGCACCACGAACCATGCGGCAGCCGCAGCGTAGTAGAGCCCGAGCGCCGCGGCCAGCGCCACCACGGCGATGACGGCCAAGGGCGCCGGCAAGCCGCCGTAGGTGTGCAGGGAAATGAAGAGCCACCAGAAGCTGCCGGTGAGCCAGGTGGTCGAGAAGAGCCAGCCGTGCAGGCCGGCACGGCGCCAGCCCGCGCCTTGCGCGCGCAGCCCGTCGAGCAGCCACACCAGCGCGCCGAGTGACAGGAGCTGCAGCCACCAGAGCGGCCGTCCGTCGGCCGGCCATGCGATGGAGAGCGCCTGCGCCAGCCCGGCCAACCCGAAACCGAGGATGCGGAACCAGGCGGCCTGGGGAGAGGCGGGCACACCTCGCGCGGTGCGCGCCGTCGCTGCTGCGGGCAGCGGCATCAGTCGGCCGCGTCGCCGCCGCGGGCCGGCGACACCTTGAACCAGCGCACGGCGCCGCCCTTGGTGTGCAGCACCACGAAGTCGAAGCCGCCCATGGCGTGGTGCTCGCCGCGCTTGGGCACGTGGCCCATCTCGTGCGCGATGAGGCCGCCGATGGTGTCGAAGTCTTCGCTGAGCTGTTCTTCGTCGAAGGTGATGCCGAAGGCCTCGGCCACGCGCTCGATGGGCGTGTCGCCCGAGACGCGGTAGGTGTGGTCGGCCAGGCCGAAGATGTCGCCCTCGTCCTCTGCGATGTCGAACTCGTCCTCGATCTCCCCGACGATCTGCTCGAGCACGTCCTCGATGGTGATGAGGCCGGCCACGCGGCCGAATTCGTCGATGACGATGGCCAGGTGGTTGCGGTTGCCGCGGAACTCGCGCAGCAGGTCGTTCAGGCCCTTGCTTTCTGGCACGAAGGTGGCCGGGCGCAGCAGCGCGCGGATGTTCAGGCCTGGCGCGCGCTGCAGCTTGAGCAGGTCCTTGGCGAGCAGGATGCCGATGATGTTTTCTTTTTCGCCCTCGTACACCGGAAAACGCGAGTGCGCGGTGTCGATGACGAGGTGCAGCAACGCGTCGTAGGGCGCGTCGATGTTCACCAGGTCCATGCGCGGCGCGGCGACCATCACGTCGCCGGCGGTCATGTCGGCCATGCGCAGCACGCCTTCGAGCATCACGCGCGACTCTGCGCCGATCACCTCGTTGTCCTCGGCGTCCGCCAGGGTTTCGATCAGCTCGTCGCGCGAGTCTGGTCCGGGGTGGATGAATTCGGCGAGCTTCTGCAGAAAGCCGCGTTTGTCTTCCCGTTCAACGGGAGCGCGTTCAGGGTGAGGTTCGGCCACTGCGGGAGGGCTTAGTTGAGGAGGGGCAAGGATAACGGATTGCACATGACCGGCGCCATCGCACGGGCGTCACACGCCGTTCGGCGCCCCTGCGCGGGCTCAGGAGCCCGATTTTCTGCGTGCGGCTCGCATGCCGCTGCGCACTTCCTGCAGGCTGCCCAGGAAGGACCAGAACTGCTTGGCGCGGCTCTTGAGGGCGAAATCGACCGCGGCGTAGTGCGCCAGGGCAATTTCGCTCATGCGGCTGTCGAAGGTGGCGCTGGGCAGTTGCAGGTGGGCTTCGGCCTCGGCGCCGCTGCGCACCACGGTCGCGCCGGCGTTGCGGGCGATTTTCAGCATGGCGGCGTTTTCGCTCAGCGCATGAATGAAGAGCATGCCCACGCCTTCGTTGCGGGCCACCACCACGGCGCGCTCGAACAGGCGCGCACCGTAGCCCCGGCCGCGGGCGTGCGCCGAGACGGACACGCCGAACTCGGCGCAGTCGCTGTGCTGGTCGCCGGGCGCGAAGGCCAGGTGCGCCATCGCAATGAGGTCGAGTCGACGGTTGTAAATGCCGAAGAGCTCGTCGCGCTCGAAATCGAGGCCGTCTACGTAGCGCTGCACCTGTTCATCGGCCGCCGCATAGCCGAAGCGCAGGTAGCGGTCGTGCGGGGTCAGGTCGAGCAGGTGGCGCGCGATGCGCTCGCGTTCGCGCGGGCCGATCGAGCGGATCGGCACCATCACGGGTTGAGGCGCGCTGGCGGCGCGTGGTTGCGCCTCAACCATCGGCGCCCTGAGGAAAGAGCCGAGGCCGAGAGACGCTTTGAGGAGGGTCTTGGCGGTGAGCATGGTTCGAATTTAAGGGTTTTCCCTTAATCAACAAGTCCGCAAGGTCAATCGCCGGACACATTCGTGAACCAATGCCGCAGCGCGTGGCGCTCGCGCAACCGGATGTGGCTAAACCGGCACAGCTGTGGTGGCCTTGACACGGTCGAGCACGAAGCTGGTCTTGCAGTCCTGCACGCTGGGGTGCTTGAGCAGGGTGTCCATGATGAAGCGGCTGTAGTGGGCCATGTCGGCCACCACCACGCGCAGCAGGTAGTCCATGTCGCCGGTGAGCGCGGCGCACTCCACCACCTCGGGCCAGGTCTGCACGCTGGCGCGGAACAGGTCCATCGGGTTGCGCTTGTGGCTTTCGGTGTGCTTCTCGAGCCGCACGTTGAGGTAGGCGGTAAGCCCCAGGCCGACGGCTTCGGGCTGGACCAGCGCCACGTAGCGGTCGATGACCTTGTGCTCCTCGAGCCGCTTGACGCGGCGCAGCACCGCGCTGGGCGACAGGCTGACCTGCTCGGCGATCTGGTCATAGGTGGCGCGCCCGTCTGCTTGCAGCATGCGCAAAATGAGCCTATCAATCTTGTCCAGTGCTTCCATTCTTCTATTTTTGCAGTTTTACTGCGCGAGGGCCAGGCTGAGCGCCCGGAAACGCAGAAAACCTGAGAGGCATTCGGCCTACATTGCATGACCGGCCGACTTCGCCCCGACGTCGCGCCTTATTCATCGAAACCCCACCTCTTTCGGAGACCGCACATGAGCCATGCCGACGCACCCGCCTTCACCCCCTGGGACAACCCCATGGGCACCGACGGTTTCGAATTCATCGAGTACGCGGCACCCGATCCGGTCGCCATGGGCAAGGTGTTCGAGCGCATGGGCTTCACGGCCGTCGCCAAGCACCGCCACAAGAATGTGCTGCTGTACCGCCAGGGCACCATCAACTTCATCCTGAACGCGGAGCCCGACTCCTTCGCGCAGAAATTCGCGCGCGAGCACGGTCCGAGCGTGTGCGCCATCGCGTTCCGCGTGCAGGACGCCAAGCAGGCGTACGAGCGCGCCACCTCGCTCGGCGCCTGGGGCTTCGCAGACAAAGCCGGCCCTGGCGAGCTGAACATCCCCGCCATCAAGGGCATCGGCGACAGCCTGATCTACCTGGTGGACCGCTGGCCCGGCAAGAACGGCGCCAAGCCCGGCGACATCGGCAACATCGGCTTCTACGACGTCGACTTCGAGGCCTTGCCCGGCATCGCGCCGGAGCAGGCGCTGTCGCCGTTCGGCAACGGGCTGACCTACATCGACCACCTGACGCACAACGTCTACCGCGGCCGCATGAACGTCTGGGCCGGCTTCTACGAAAAGCTCTTCAACTTCCGCGAGATCAAGTACTTCGACATCGAAGGCCAGGTCACGGGCGTGAAGAGCAAGGCCATGACCAGCCCCTGCGGCAAGATCCGCATCCCGATCAACGAAGAGGGCAAGGAACAGGCCGGCCAGATCCAGGAGTACCTGGACATGTACAAGGGCGAAGGCATCCAGCACATCGCCATGGGCTCGGACGACCTGTACGCGACCGTCGACCAGCTGCGCGCCAAGGGCGTGACGCTGCTGGACACCATCGACACCTACTACGAGCTGGTGGACAAGCGCATTCCGGAGCATGGCGAGAGCGTGGCGGAACTGCAGAAGCGCAAGATCCTGATCGACGGCAAGAAGGATGCGCTGCTGCTGCAGATCTTCAGCGAGAACCAGCTCGGCCCGATCTTCTTCGAGTTCATCCAGCGCAAGGGCGACGACGGCTTCGGCAACGGCAACTTCAAGGCGCTGTTCGAGAGCATCGAGCTCGACCAGATGCGCCGTGGCGTGCTGAGCGCCGCAAAATAAGCCTCCTTCTCTACTGGTTCAGGAGCCCGGCATGCGCAGCTGCACGTTTTCGATCGGTCTGACTTCCATCGCGGCGGCAGCCGCCGTTCTTTCCGGCTGCGCGATGTCGCCCTCGGGGCCGGTGGCCCCCGCGGCCATGCCGCTGGTGGCCGGCTCGCACCTCGATTCCGTGCAGAAGGCTGCGGTGCTTCGCATCTGCACGCCGGGCGACTACAAGCCCTTCAGCTTCCAGAAAACCGACGCCTCGTTCGAAGGCATCGACGTCGACCTGATGACGGGTTTCAGCGCCAGCCTGGGAGCCAAGCCCGAGTGGGTCAAGACCACCTGGGCCAACCTGCTGCCCGACCTGGCCGCCGGCAAGTGCGACATCGCCGTGGGCGGCGTGTCGGTCACCACGGAGCGGCAGAAGCGCGCCTTCTTCAGCGCGCCCTACATGGTCAACGGCAAGACGCCCATTGCGCGCTGCGCCGACGTGGGCAAATACCAGAGCGTGGCGGCCATCGACCAACCGTCGGTGCGCGTCATCTTCAACCCGGGCGGCAGCAATGAACGCTTCGCCCGCGCCAACTTCAAGCAGGCCAAGCTCACGCTGCACGGCGAGAACGTGACGATCTTCGACGAGATCCTTGCCAACCGCGCCGACGTGTTCGTGACCGAAGCGGCCGAGGCCATCACGCAGCAAAAGCTCAAGCCGGGCCTGTGCGCGGTCAACCCCGACAAGCCGCTGCAGTACGGCGAAATGGCCTGGATGCTGCCGCGCGACGACGTGGCCTTCAAATCGTACGTCGACCAATGGCTGCACCTGCAGCAGGCCGGCGGTGACTTCCAGCGCACGATGGACCGCTGGCTCAAATAACTCTCTAGCGATCGTTTTAATTCATGGACACCCCTGCCGCCGCCGTCGTCACCCCTGCCGTCTATGGCGCTTCGGACCGCCCGCCGCGCGGCGACTACTCGCGCGGCGGCACCGTGCTGGCCGACTACACCTGCCCGCAGGACTGGGCGAGCTACACGCCGGCCGACCATGACACCTACAAGCGGCTCTACGAGCGGCAGGCAGCGCAGCTGCCGGGGCTGGCATGCGACGCCTTCATCAAGGCGCTGCCGTCGCTCGGCGTGAAAGACCGCATCCCGCGCTTCGACGAACTCAACGAGCGGTTGCACCGCGCGACCGGCTGGGAGATCGTGGCGGTGCCGGGGCTGATTCCGGAGCTGCCTTTCTTCACGCTGCTGGCCAACCGCAAGTTCCCGGTGACCGACTGGATCCGCAAGCCCGAGGAGTTCGACTACATCGTCGAGCCCGACGTGTTCCACGACCTCTTCGGCCACGTGCCGATGCTGTTCGACCCGACCTTCGCCGACTACGTGCAGCGCTACGGCGCGGGCGGCATCAAGGCGCACGAACTGGGCGCGGGCGAGAAGCTGGCGCGGCTCTACTGGTACACGGTGGAGTTCGGCCTGATTCGCCAGCCCGACGGGCTGCGCGCCTATGGCGCCGGCATCCTGAGTTCGGTGGGCGAGCTGAAGCATGCGGTGCTCAGCGACGAACCGCGCCGGCTGCCACTGGACCTGCTGCGCACCATGCGCACGCGCTACAAGATCGATACGTACCAGGCCAACTACTTCGTGATCGACAGCTTCGCGCAGCTGTTCGACCTGACGGCGCCCGATTTCACGCCGCTGTACGGGTCGCTGGAGGCCGCGAGCGACATCGAGGCCGGGGTGCTGCTGCCGGGCGAGTCGGGCAGGGCCTGATTCTTTTGCGGGGGGCGGTCGGCCCGCAGCTATCGCGAGCGCGACACCCCATGCGCGGCTCCTAGGACAAGCCCGCTGGCGGGGGAGGCACGGTGCCTCCCACAATCCGCGCCAAAGGAGCTTGCATGCAAACATCCGCGCAACACAGTTATCCGGCGGGCGTACCGCTCGAGATCGATCCCGAGCAGTACCGTTCCCTGTCTCACATGTTCGACGAGGCGTTCGGCCGCTATGCCGACCGGCCGTTCTCGGTCTGCATGGAGCGCTGGATGTCGTACGGCGAGCTCGATACGCTGTCGAAGGCGCTGGGCGCGTGGCTCCAGTCGCGAGGGCTCGAGCCGGGCGCGCGGGTGGCGATCATGCTGCCCAACATCCCGCAGTTCGCCGTGACCATGTGCGGCGTGCTGCGCGCGGGCTACACCTGCGTGAACGTGAATCCGCTGTACACGGCGCGCGAGCTCGAGCATCAGCTGAAGGACTCTGGCGCCACGGCGATCGTCATCCTGGAAAACTTCGCGTCGACGCTCGAGAAGGTCATCGAGCGCACGCCCTTGAAGCATGTGGTCGTGACCTCGATGGGTGACCTGCTGGGCGGGCTGTATGGCGCCTGGATCACGACGGCCGTGCGGCATCTGGCGAAGATCGTGCCGGCCTACAAGCTGCCGTTGAGCGACGGTCGCACCGTGACGCCGTTCAACGAGGCGATTTCCGAAGGACGCGGCCGCACGCTGGGTCCCGACCAGAGCACGCTCGATTCGATCGCGTTCCTGCAATACACGGGTGGAACGACCGGGCTGTCGAAAGGCGCAGTGTTGACGCACCGGAACATCGTCGCCGCCACGCTGCAGGCCGAGGCCTGGTTCACGCCGGCACTGGCACGCGCCGGAGATTTGGCAAAGGTCAACAGCATCGCGGCGCTGCCGCTGTATCACATCTTCGCGCTGACCCTTTGCCTGCTGGTCATCCGCCAGGGCTCGCACATGACGCTGATTCCGAACCCGCGCGACTTCGACAAGTTCATCGCGGTGCTCAAGAAGCGGCCGTTCCACATGCTGCCGGCGGTGAACACGCTGTTCAATGCGCTGCTCATGCACCCGGAGTTCAAGTCGATCGACTTCTCCACGCTGTTCGTCTCGCAGGCGGGCGGCATGGCCGCCTCGGAAGGCACTGCGCGAAAGTGGTTCGAGGCCACGGGCTGTCCGATGATCGAGGGCTGGGGCATGAGCGAGACCTGCGCAATTGGCACCAACAACCCGGTGTCGAACACGAGCTTCACCGGGACCATCGGCCTGCCGTTGCCGAGCATCGAAATCGCGATCAAGGACGACGACGGGAATTCATTGCCCGCGGGTCAGTCTGGCGAACTCTGCATCAAGGGTCCCAACGTGATGACGGCGTACTACAACCAGCCTTCCGAGACCGCAGCCGCGTTCACTGCGGATGGCTTCATGCGGACTGGTGATATCGCCGTGATGCAGGAAGATGGCTACAGCCGCATCGTCGACCGCAAGAAGGACATGATCCTGGTCAGCGGCTTCAACGTGTTCCCGAACGAGCTCGAGAATGTGATTTCGCTCTGCCCTGGGGTGGTCGAATGCGCGGCCGTCGGTGTGCCGGACGAGAAGCAAGGCGAGGCCATCAAGGTGTTCGTGGTTCGGCGGGATCCCGCGCTCACGGAAGACGCGGTGCTTCAGTATTGCCACTCGCGACTCACTGGCTACAAGCGACCGAAGCACATCGAGTTCAGGGAGTCTCTGCCGAAGACCAACGTCGGGAAGATCCTGCGGCGTGAACTTCGCTCCAGTGCGAGCGCCTGAATGAGCAGCCATCCAGCGGCGAGCGCCGGATTGCCGGCGAATGTCGTGGTGCTCGAGCGGGGCTGGCTGTCGTCGAACAATGTGCTGTTCGTTGGGCGCGAGGAGACGGCAGTGGTCGATACCGGGTACTCGACGCATGCCGAGCAAACGGTGGCACTTGTCGCGTCGGTGCTCGGCGAGAGGCCGCTCCAACGCATCCTGAACACACACCTTCACAGCGATCACTGCGGCGGGAACGCCGCATTGCAGGCGCGCTACCCTGGCGTTCGCACCGACATTCCGCCGGGAGAGGCGCAGCTCGTCGAACGGTGGGACGAAGAGGCCCTGAGTTTTGTGGCGACCGGGCAGGTTTGTCCGCGTTTTGAGCTGACGGGCTTGCTGCAACCGGGAACGGATTGCTGGCTGGGTGACCGGCGCTGGCAGATTCATGCAGCGCCAGGACACGATCCTCACTCGGTCATTCTGTTCGAGCCGGTGTCACGGACGCTGATTTCCGCAGATGCCTTGTGGGAGAACGGGTTCGGGGTGGCATTTCCGGAGTTGGCCGGCGAGCCCTCTTTCGGGGATATGGCGGCCACGCTGGATTTGATCGAGACCTTGGCGCCGCGCCAGGTCATTCCTGGGCACGGCGCAATCTTCGGTGACGTTGAAAGATCTCTCTCGGTGGCTCGTCGCCGACTCGATGGTCTGCGCCGGGCTCCTGTGAAGCACGCTCGCCACGCCATCAAGGTACTGATGAAGTTCAAGTTGCTTGAACTGCAGTCAATCGGTCTTGAGCAGTGGAACGGCTGGCTCAGAAGCACGCCTTATCTTGCGAGCATTCACGCGCGCTTTTTCAGCGGCGTTGAATTGGATTTATTGACAGGCGATATCCTGGGTGAATTGATTGCCGTTGGTGCGGCTTCAATGGACCACTCATTTGTTCATAACGCCTGAGTTCTCAGCATTGCCTTTCAGAGGCGCAAAGCAAAAAACCCCAGTCATATTCTGACTGGGGTTTTCTGGGCTGTAAGAGCCTGACGATGACCTACTTTCACACGGGAACCCGCACTATCATCGGCGCTGAGTCGTTTCACTGTCCTGTTCGGGATGGGAAGGAGTGGTACCA